>DASWMN010000207.1:0-8144 GCA_036399735.1 Telluria sp.
TTTCGGTCATATCGTGAGCACCAAAGCGTCCATGTTGTTTGTGGCAGCGGCGGGGTACACACGGCGGCTGCTGCGGCGAACAGGACAGAGTTCATCGGGACAATGCAATCCTGCACTCAAGTTAAATCAAAAACCTAAAATGTTAAATAACTTTTCGTGCAGAAGTAAGTGCGATGCTTCCCGGTTGCTTGGGGGATATGCTTTCAGAATTGAAATCAAGGCGTCAGGCGTGGTCGTGGTCTGCGCCGCCCCAGTGATGGAGATAATTTCATGCTGGCAATTTATTTGCCCATTCTACACGAACTGAAAAAACGGTTCAGTCCGATTCTTTAGAGCACTAGAATGATGTATGGCAATATGTTGCGTCGACGCAACCTGTATTGATGACAAGTCCGTGCGCGGGATCTGGTGAATAAAGAGGCAATTTCTCAGGCCGTGAGCCGGGTCGCATCCGCGCCGCCCTCGCGCGACGCGTCGGCCAGCATGCGGGCCTGCTCTTCCAGCAGCGAATGGATGCGACTGGCCGGGACCGGTGGGCTGAACAGGTAGCCCTGCATTTCATCGCAATCGTTATCGCGCAAAAAGCTGCACTGCTGCTCGGTTTCCACGCCTTCGGCGATGACCCGCAGATTGAGCTTGTGGCCGAGCGAGATTACCGCCATGGCGATGGCCTGGTCATCCGGATTGTCGGCCAGCTCGCTGACGAAGGACTTGTCGATCTTCAGACGCTTGATAGGGAAGGACTTGAGCGCGGACAGGCTCGAGTAGCCGGTGCCGAAATCGTCGATCGACAGGGCCACGCCCATCGCTTCGAGTTCGCGCATGCGTTCGACCGACTGTGCAAGGTCGCGCATGATCAGGCTTTCGGTCACTTCCACTTCCAGGCAGGCAGGGGCGAGACCGCTTTGTTCGAGCGCCAGCGCGACCCGTTCGACCAGGCGCTTTTCCTCGAACTGGCGCGGCGAGACATTCACCGAAATCGTGATCGGGGCCAGGCCCGCGTCCTGCCATGCCTTGTTCTGGCGGCAGGCGGTCGTCAGTACCCATTCGCCGATCGGCACGATCAGGCCACTTTCCTCGGCCAGACTGATGAAGTGCAGCGGCGAGATGATCCCGTGTTCCGGATGCTGCCAGCGGATCAGCGATTCAACGCCAATGATCAGACCCGTGCGCAGATCCACCTTGGGCTGGTACAGCAGATGAAACTGGCCCTCGTCGAGCGCGCTGCGCAAACCCTCGAGCATGACCAGCTTGGTTTCGACCGAGGCATTCATCTCGCGGGTATAGAACTGGAACACGTTCTTGCCCATCTCCTTGGCGCGGTACATGGCCGCGTCGGCGTTCATCATCAGCGTATTCGGATCGGCGCCGTCGCGCGGATACATCACCACGCCCATGCTGCAGCTGACCTGGACTTCCTGGCCGTCCAGCAGGACCGGCTCATGCACGGCCTGGCGGATTTTTTCCAGAATGGGGGCGAGCGTCATGGGATTGTCCGACTGGTCGGCCAGGATCACCACGAACTCGTCGCCGCCGAAACGGCCCAGCGTGTCCTCCCTGCGCAGGCATTCCTGCATCCGCTTGCCGACCACCTTGAGCAGTTCATCGCCGGCGTTGTGGCCGAGTCCATCGTTGACCAGCTTGAAGCCATCGAGATCGATAAAGGCCACCGCCACGCTGCGCTCGCGGCGCTGGGCATGGTGGATGGCCTGGTCAAGGCGGTCGCGAATCAGACTGCGGTTGGGAAGTCCCGTCAGATCGTCGTGATGGGCGATGTGGCGGATCTGCTGCTCGGTGACCTTGCGTTCGGTGATGTCGCGCACGATCGCCACCACGCCGCCTTCGACCGCCACCACCTGCCTGTGCAGCCACTGCTCGTACTGCGGTTTTTCGCTGGCTTGCCATTCCGTTTCATGCACGCCGCCGACCAGGGTGACCTTGACCAGGTCATCGAAAATGCCGTTCGTGAGATAGGCAGGCAGGATGTCCGATACATTCTTGCCGCGCAAATCGCGCTTGCTCAGACGGGCCAGCTTTTCGGCCCGGGTATTGGTTGCCTCGATCACAAAGTCGGTGATCTGGCCCTGGGCACCGGTCACGCTGCGCAGCACGAAGAATGCATCGAGGCTGGCCTCGGACGCGGCCGCGTAGGTTTCCTGGGCGCGCCGGATGCGGCGCCGCGTGCGCGTCATCTGCCACGACCACACACCCACCAGCGAAACGATCATGATCAGCAATGCACTGCTGCTGCCGGCGATCAGGATGTAATTGCGCTTTTGCTGTTCGAAAGGCGCCATCTGCTCGCGCTCGTCCAGACCAACCATGGCGCTGAGCGAAAAGCCGTGCAGGCGGCGGGTGCTGGTGTAGCGGCGCATGCCATCCCAGGTGTTGACCACCGGGGTGCCGTCGCCCGCGCCTTTGGCCAGCGATGCGGCGCTCTGGCCCCAGCTGACCTTGTCGCCGATGCGCAGGGCATGGAAGATATTGTCGGTGCCGTACAAGCCAAGGGCGCCAAAGTCGCCCTGGCGGGTATGTTCGTAGCCGCTGGTGAAATAGGCCGGGTCGACCTCCACGATCACCACGCCGGCGAAGCGGCCCGCGCTGTCGTTCAGGCGGCGCGTGAAATGCAGATGCCAGTCCGGGTTGGCGGCGTCGCGCAGGGTCTCGCTGACGAACGGACTGTCGCTGTCGTTTTCGCGGTGAAAAGTGAAATACGTTTGCGCCGACACATCAATGGCAGGCGCGGCCGGATTGCTGGCCACGACCATGCCGTGACTGTCGGCGATACTGACCACGAACACCAGGCCTGACGGCAGCAAGCCTTGCTGGTTCAGGGCGGGCAGGGCGCCCGCGGCGCCTTTCAGCTCGACCGCATATTTGAGCACCTTGAGAGTCTGGTCGATACCGCCGAGATTGCGCTGCACCTGGGCTTCATAGGTGTCGAGCAGCTCGCGGCTTGAGGTGCGGGCCGCGGTGTGCGCGGCTGCGCGCTCGACTTCGATGAAATGCGCGGTGCTGGTCCAGATCACGATCAGCAGCAGCAAGGCGAACAGCGGCAGCGAAATATGCGTTTCCAGCCCATGGCCTAGCCAGCGCTGGAGGCGTCTGGCTTTGGGTGCCGGCTTGGCTGGATTGTTCATGGCGGCTTAATGGATGACGAGCACGGCCTTGACGCTGGCGTCAAGGGCTGACTTGTCGATGTAGCCGATCAGCGCAGGATTATCCGCGACCATCTTGCGCACATTGGCGGCGTTGCCGGCCTCCCGTGGCGGCTGGCCACGGCCGGTAAAGATCATCTTGGTCCAGTAAGCCTTGACCAGCGGGCGCGTCTTGGATGCGACTCTGGCATAAAACTCGTCGCGTTCGGGCGAGCCGATTCCCTGGTCGATGGCAACGGCCTCGGCGCCGCCCGGGAAACTGGCGATCTGGCCGAGGAAGATGTCTGCCACCTGTTCCTGGCGCAGTGCCGTGACGGGATTCTTGGACGAGACGATGACCACCAGTTCACCGGCCGCACTGGCCTGGTTCATGGCGACGGCGCAGACAGCGCCAGCGATCAGACGGAGGAAGGAGAAGTGCATCGCCAGTCCCCTCAAAACACGAAATCGAGCACGGCGCTCGTGACGTGGACGGCCTGACCGGACTGGAAGCCTGGCTGCAGGTTGATCAGGGTGCCGCGCGAATCCTCGCGCGGCATCACGCGGTCGTACTGCACCTTGAGCGCCATGTCGGCGCGCAGGTCCCAGCGCAGACCCGCGCTGACGCTGGTCTGATTGGCGATGGTCTTGAGCAGCAGCCCGAGGCCGCCATTCAGTTGCGCCGCCGCGGCCGCATACGGCGGCGGCAGGCCGGTCAGGGGGATGGCAGGCGTGGTGCCCGGCGCGTGCGAGTCGACCCGCGAATACGACAGATAGGGAGTGAACTCGCCGGCCCGGTAGCCGCTGCTCAGGTACAGGCCCGATGACTTGGCCAGGAAGGAATGGCCATTGGTGGTCCCGCCTTCGGCCATGAAGAACCACTTGCCCGGGTCGTAATTCACGCCGCCGGCAATAATGGTATAGCGCTTGTCGATGACATCATACCTGTCGGCGATGGCAATGCCGGTCGGACCGAACTGGCGGAAGCCATCGAACAAGGGGCGCGCGATATCGGTGTCCACATGGGAGGTGAAGGCCGAAAAGCGCACGGTCGTGGCGCCCATCTCGGCGGTGTGGGTCAGGCCGTAGATGCTGTGCGCCTTGACGCTGGTGACATCGGTCAGTTCCACCTTGGTGCGGCCCACGAAGGCCTGGGTCACGTGCTTGATGCCGGCGTGCTGCCAGCGCCAGGACAGGTCGGCCCCATCGCTGTTGGTGATGGGGACGCCGCCGTAGACTTCGACCGGCGTGCGTACCCAGGGATAGGCGTAGCCGATCTTGCGGTAATCGGCAGCGAGAAAAATCGGCAGCGCGATGCGACCGACGCGCAGGGCCAGGTCCGGCGTCGCCTGGTACTTGACGTTGGCCCATTCGACTTCCGGTTTATAGCTCAGGTCGTAGCGTTGTTCCACCACCATCTGCACCACACCGGACCAGCGGGCATTGAGCTTGACGCCGACCTGGGCACCGATGCGGCTGTCCAGTCCAGCGGTCCAGGCGCGCGAACCACCCGCGCCTTCGCCTTTCAGCACGCTGGACGTGTAATCGGCCTGGCGATAGTCGGAATGCACTACCCCGGCGCTGCCGAAGCCGCCAAACGTCCAGCTGGGTTCGGCGTCGTCGGCAGCCTGGGCCGCATTGGCGAGCATCGCAGCGGCCAGTGCGCAGGCATGCAGCGCGACAGGCGCGCATGGGAAGGAACAGGGAAGTTGAAATCGCATTACTTAAATCCGCGGAAACGTCTCGATGGTAAGTCGGCAAGCAGGTGGAACAAGTCTTGCGATGAGGAAAATCTCAACGTTAACTCTAGCGAGCAGGTCATTGACTGTCGATAGTTATCCAATCGAACGGTGCAAGTGTGGAAATTTTTCGTGCGTAAATGCAACAAATCGCATCAGGCTGCGATGCCGGATTTGCTATTGATGTCAGAAAAAAATTCATTAGTGATCAACTTGCCAGAGTTCTAAGCTGGAACGGCAGCACATCACAACAACAACCTACGGAGACATATGATCAAGCATTTACTGGCAGCCTGCTGTCTGGCGTTCGGCTGCATGGCCGCGTCGGCGGTCACCCTGGCTGGATTGCAAAACGCGCACGACCCCGGCACCGTCACCAGGGACGGCGACACCTGGTTCAACTTCACGACCGGGCAAGGGATCTGGTATTCGACATCAAAGGATATGCTCACGTGGAGCGGTGGCCCGGGTCCCGTGTTCGCCACGCCGCCGGCCTGGATCGCCAACAAGATCCCGAATTTCAGCGGCTCGTACTGGGCGCCGGATGTGATCCACATGAACGGCTACTATTATCTGTACTACTCGGTGTCGACCTTCGGCACCTCGTCGTCGGCGATCGGGGTGGCGCGTTCGGCATCGCTGAAGAATCCGGCCTGGCAGGATCTTGGCATCGTGGTCGAATCGTTCGGCGGCAGCAGCGAGATCAATGCGATCGACCCGGCGCTGATGCGTGACCATGACGGCAAGGTGTATCTGTCGTACGGGTCCTTCTTCGGCGGGATCGGACTGGCCGAGATCAACCAGTCCAGCGGCAAGCTGGCGGGCAGCGTGAGCAAGATCCTGGGCGGCGGCTTTGCCGACATCGAAGCGCCCTACATTACACGTAACGGTGCTTACTACTACCTGTTCGTCAATCGTGGCGCCTGCTGCAAGAGCTCGGCCAGCACCTACTACGTGGAAGTGCAGCGGGCGACGAATATCCGGGGCCCGTATACCGGCACGCGCACGGTGCTGGCCAATGTCGAGGGCAGCCACAAGGGGCCGGGACATGTGGGCGTGCTCAAACAGGACGGCTGCCAGTTCGTCTCGAGCCACTACTACGATACCGGCGACGGCGGCAATGCCAAGCTTCAGTTCCACAAGATGGTGTACAGCGCCGACTGGCCGCTACTGTCAAGCGCCTTCACCAGCTTTGCCGGTTGCGGCGGCATCAGCGACGGGCTGTACGCGTTCAAGTCGCGCCTGAGCGGAAAGGTGCTGACGGTGGCCGGCGCGGCCACGACCAATGGCGCGCTGGTGCAGCAGGCGGGCGACAGCGGCGCCAGGCACCAGTCCTGGTATGTACTCGGTCATGGCGACGGCAACTACAGCGTCATCAACGCCGGCAGTCTGCGCAGCCTGGACATCTATGGCAACTCGACTACGGCCGGCACCAGCATCGCGCAATGGGATTACTGGGGTGGGGCAGGGCAGTTGTGGCGTTTTGCCAGTCCGGCGGCCGGGTACCAGACGGTGGCCAATCAGCTCAGCGCGATGGTGCTTGACGTGAAAGGCAGGAGCCTGGCGGAAGGCGCGCAGATCATCCAGTACCCGGTCAACAACGCCACCAACCAGCAGTGGATGCTGCAGCGGCGCTGAGGCTCACCACAGGCGTTCCGAGGACAGTTCGAGCTGCGTGAGGTACAGGCGCAGGTCGAACTCGTACTGATGATAGTTCTGCTCCATGTAGCAGCACAGCTTGTAGAACGCCTTGTCGTGCTGCTTCTCCTTCACGTGGGCCAGTTCATGGACCGCGATCATGCGCAGGAATTCGAGCGGCACATCCTTGAACATGGTGGCCACGCGGATCTCGTGCTTGGCCTTGAGCTTGTTCCCCTGCACACGCGAGATGGACGTGTGCAGGCCGAGGGCGTGCTGGATCACATGGATCTTCGAATCGAAAGCGATCTTGTTGATCGGTTCCGCGTTGCGCAGGAACTCGGTCTTGAGATCCTGAATATAGTCGTAGAGCGCCTTGTCGGTGCGGATCGTGTGGGCGGCCGGATAACGCTGGCGCAAGACATCGGCAAGGCGATTTTGCGAGATCAACTGCGCGACCTGGGCCCGGGTCTGATCGGAATACGCCCCCAAAAATTTAAGCTCTTGCATTCGCGCACTCTACCACACCCCCAAACCGGGGTCAGACCTCAATTCTGCAACTGTTTTTTAATCGGGGTCAGACCTCAATTTTCCAACATTTTTAGCGGACTGAAGAGCGCGCATTCTTTCGACGTTCGCAAGAATCAGGTTGGATAGGTGTGCCGAAAGCTAACAAAGCCAGCGACTAGCGGGAAAAACCATTCCCCAGGTTGGTAGGCACAAGCGGTGGAATTACGCGTGCGTAATTAATTACGAAAAATTGAGGTCTGACCCCGAATTTGAAAGTGTTTTTTAATTGAGGTCTGACCCCGGGGATGGGGCATAATTGGCCACTTGGTGTATTGACGAGCTTGCGGGGGCGGGATGCTGGATGTTGCGGTGGGGGAGTTGTCGCAGTTCGTGCGCTTCGATGCGCTGCTGGCCGGCGCCGGCGCACGCGATGCCGACGGGGCTGTCACGATCAACCAGGTTCTGGGATGCCACCGGATTGCACCGGCTTTTATCGACGAGTATCCGGCCCTCGCCGGCGAGGATGTCGCCGGCCAGCTGTTCGCCGCTTATCCGCGCATTGTGCAGACCATTTCGGTTGACGATTACCGCGCCCTCAGTGAACGGGAAAGCGGCAGCGTTGCCGGCGCCCGCGCTGGAAAAATGGTCGCCAATTATCTTCAAAAACATGGCTTTGAACAGCTCATGCTGGCCGGCGTCGACAATTCCTTCGGCCTGGCCTGGATCACGCTTTACCGCCACGATGCCGACGACACGTTCACACCGGCCGACGCGGAATGGGCCAGGCATCTGGTGCCCGGCATCCTGTATCGCTGGCAGCGCCTGTGCTGCCAGCGCCAGAGCGTCGAGCTGCCTTCGCGCCTGCTGCCGCTGACCACCCGCGAGATGCAGATTGCGATCATGAGCGCGCAGGGCCTGCTGCCCAAGACCATCGCCGGCCGCCTCGAGCTGTCCACCAGCACAGTGCGCGAGGTGATTCAGAATATCCGCGCGCGGCTCGGGATTAGCGGGCGCAAGATGACGGCCGACGACCTCGAACGCTATGTCGCCGCGCCTTCCGTAAAACCCGCTGGCGCGCAGGCACAGTCGCCGCACGCCGCGCCTTATTAATCGTTGGGCA
>DASWMN010000208.1:0-35097 GCA_036399735.1 Telluria sp.
ACCATCACGATGCTTTCTTCGCGCAGGAAACGGGCCTGGTTGGCGCTGCGTTTGGCGTAGTCCATGCCGGCGTGATAGGGCAGGGCGCGGATCCCGCTCTCGTTGAGGAAGTCGGCGGTTTCCTCGACCTTCTTGCGCGACAAGCAGTAGACAATGCCGGCGTCGCCGCCATGCTCGGTGGTGATGAAGTCGATCAGCTGCTTGCGCCCGTTCGCCTTTTCCACGATCTGGTAGCGGATGTTGGGGCGGTCGAAGGAGGATACGAACTGGCGCGCGTCGCCGAGCTGCAGGCGCAGCGCGATTTCGGCGCGGGTCTGCTGGTCGGCGGTGGCGGTCAGCGCGATGCGCGGCACCTGCGGGAAACGCTCGTGCAGGATCGACAGCTTGATGTACTCGGGCCGGAAATCGTGGCCCCATTGCGAGACGCAGTGCGCCTCGTCGATGGCGAACAGGGCGATGCGCGAGGCTTCGAACAAATCCAGGCAGCGCGGCGTCATCAGCCGTTCGGGCGCAACGTACACCAGATCGATTTCGCCGGTGCGTACCAGGCGCTCGATGCGCATCGATTCTTCGAACGTTTGGGTGGAATTGAGGAAAGCGGCGCGCACGCCGACTTCGGCCAGCGCATCGACCTGGTCCTGCATCAGCGCGATCAGTGGCGAGACCACCACGCCCACGCCATCGCGCAGCAGGGCCGGAATCTGATAGCACAGCGACTTGCCGCCGCCGGTCGGCATCAGCACCAGGGCGTCGCCGCCGCTGGCCACGTGCTCGACGATTTCGCCCTGCTGACCGCGGAAGGCCGGATAGCCGAAGACAGTCTGCAGCAGGTCGAGGGCGCGCGCGCCGATACCGGGATCCATTATTCTACCCAATGTACCCAGCCAAAATGCGAGGTCGCCAGCACCAGCAGGCCGAAGGCGATGCGGTACCAGGCAAACACCGTGAAGTCATGGCTGCTGATGTAGCGCAGCAGCCAACGCACGCACAGGAAGGCCGAAATGAAGGCAGCCACGGTGCCCACGGTGAACAGCGGCAGATCGGCCGCCGACAGCAGGGCGCGGTTCTTGATCAGCTCATACGCGGTGGCGATCATCAGCGTTGGAATCGCCAGGAAGAAGGAGAATTCGGTGGCGGCCTTGCGGGTCAGGCCGAACATCATCGAACCGATGATGGTGGCGCCCGAGCGGCTGGTGCCGGGAATCAGGGCCACGGCCTGGGCGCAGCCGACTTTCAGCGCGTCGAGCGGCGTCATGTCGTCGATGTCCTGCACGCGCTGGGCCACGGGGTTGTTCTTGTTGTGGCGTTCGACCCACAGAATGATCACGCCACCGATGATGAAGGACAGCGCCACCGGTACCGGGTGGAACAGCTTGGCCTTGATCAGTTTGCCGAATGCCAGACCCAGCAGCGCCAGCGGCAGGAAGGCGATCATCAGGTTCAGCACAAATTTCTGCTGCTTGCGTTCGCTGAACAGGCCCCGGAACACGGCCAGGATGCGCACATGGAATTCCCACACCACGGCCAGAATGGCGCCGGACTGGATCACGATCTTGAAGACATTCGATTTTTCGTCGGTGAAGTCGAGCAGGCTGCCTGCCAGAATCAGGTGTCCGGTCGAGGAGATGGGGAGGAACTCGGTGAAGCCCTCGACCAGGCCCATCACGATGGCTTTAATCGCAAGAATAATGTCCATTAAACGCTTTTAATTGTTTTAGAAGAATAATTGGCCGAAACTCGGCATGCTGCGGGCTCGAAGCTTACCACGAGCGGCACTTTTACCTGCGGGCAGCGCGCAGTAAAACCCGGTTTTACGGCTGTGCAGCCAGCTTGGCCAGAAAGCGCGGCAAGTGCGGATCGCATCTTGCCAAAGGAATATCGTCAAAGGCGAACCAGCGTACCGAGACGAACTCGCCCTCATCGAACACGATGGGCTGGCCGCGGGAAGCGCGGATCTGATACCAGAGCGACACGTCGGTATGGCCCGCAGTGAGCCCGACGGTTGTGGTCGCGGTAAGCAGCAGGGGCGGGCCGACCGGATGGGGCAGTGCGAAGCCCAGTTCTTCCTGCAACTCGCGGGCCACCGTCGTGCGCGGGTGCTCGCCGTCGTCAACATGGCCGCCGGTCGGCAGCCACAATTGGGCATTGCGGTGGTCAGCCAGCAGCACGTGGCTGCCGTCGTGAACCACAAAGTAGGACACCAGATGCTTCGGCGGCGTGGCGGGTTTCGCAAGCCGGAACAGCTGGGCGCCGGCGTCGATCCAGGCCAGGGTTTCGGCGATTTGTGTTTGTTCGAATGCATCGAGCGCGGAGATGCCGGCGATTTCGGCGCGCACCTCGAGGCGAACCAGCTCCTCGTCAGGGCGCTTCGTGCTTCGGCTATCTTGCGAATTCCCAGCTTGATACATTGCTCAGACTTTCCATCGAAATGACTATGTTACCCGACGCGCATCGCGCATTGCGGTTTGGGCTGAGCAGCGTTACCTCCTTGATGTCTTGATAAGCGAAGGATCTTTTCTTATGGCTGGACATAACATTCCGGATCACGCGTGCGACAAGCCGAATGCCGGTGCTTAAAATTGCAGCAGCTTCGGAGTTGTGCGAAAATGAAGCATGGTTACCTCCAAATCAAAAGCGACGCCAACGCGTGAGCCCGCTTCCAAGCCCAATCGCAAGGAAGTGAGTCCCTCTGCCGCCAAGGTAACGAATCCTTATGCCATATCGAGCAACGCCGCCGCTCAAGCCGTGCGACGCTCAGGAATTGTTACAGTTGGAGGGAAGCTCTCCCGTATCTACAAATGATAGAGGGGCGGTTGCTCGTCGCTTATCACGGGTGCGATATCACAACGCGAGACGACTTGGTCACTGGCAAGTTAGCAGACCTTGACCATAGCAAGAACCCCTACGATTGGCTGGGCCCCGGTGTCTATTTCTTTGAAGGAGATGCCGCGCGAGCACTGATGTTTGCCAAGGCCTCCCATGACAACCCCGCAAAGATGTACACCGCGAGGGCAATCGGCACACCTGCAGTTGTAGGCGCAATTCTTAGAGTTCAGCGTTGGCTGGACATGACCACGCAAGAAGGCATTAATGAATTCACGCTTGCCTACCCTGCATTACTTGCCGGGTTGGCAAAGACCGGTAGTCCTGTGCCTAAAAACGCCGCTGCAAGTGAAGACGACGTCGACGTCATCCTGCGGAAGCTTGACAATGCGGTGTTCACTTTCATTCACGATATCCGCGACAACGCCAATCCTCCGGTCCTACCCCCTCCCTTTTTTCAAGCAGTGCGGGGAGCTTTTTATCAGGGCGCAGAGATAGCGCCGAAGTCAGGTTTTCGCGTAGGAACTCACGTTCAGATAGCTCTGCGCGATAACAGCTGCGTAGAAGGTTGGTTTCTGCCAAGGGGAGAGCAGTTGCTGAAGGAGGCTGAATACTTGGAAGCCGTAGAAAGGCGCGAACAAATCGCAATGAGTCGAAAACCTAAGAAACGTGCAGGAAAATAGTTAAATCTGCTCAGCCCCGGTTTGCTTCAACCTTATCCGGGCTGGTGGCGTGCTCCAGCTCGTTCAACCAGCGTATCGCCATTTCTCGGCTAGTGCCGCACATCTCTTCCGACGGCAGCAATCCTGCACAAAACGCTGGCCGTTCCGGTTTTCCGAAAATGAGGCATCGATTATCTTCACCAAGCTGTACGCATTTGACGCCAGCAGGTTTACCATCTGGCATCCCCGGTATCGGGCTCGTAATCGAAGGGGCGATGCAGCACGCCCCGCAGTTGTCGCGGCACTTCATGGCATCTCTTTAGTTGACAACCGGCCTGCCATTGGCATACCAGGTATCGGCGAGGTAATCGACGGCGCGGTGCAGCAGGCGCCGCAGCCGGGCCGGCAGCTGAGGGATTGGTCGGGATGGTTCATGCGTGCAGTATACAGCGCCGGTCAGTGGCCGTGATGGCCGCCCTTGGTGACCTTGAGGACTTGCTCGCCCGGCTTGGCCGCCATCTTGTCTGCGTCGGGCGCGCGCGCGGGCACCGGTGCGCTGGCGGCGCCGTCGGCCAGTTCGTACGCCACCGTGCCGGCCGGATGCTTGTACCAGCCCGGGTCCTTGTAGTCGCCACGCGCCAGGCCCTTGCGGATCTTCATGGTGGTGAACATGCCACCCATGCCGATGGCGCCGAACGGGCCGCTGCCGGTCATCATCGGCAGCGTGTTGTCGGGCAGCGGCATTTCCATCTCACCCATGTCGGCCATGCCCTTGTCGCCCATGACCATGTAGTCGGGCACCAGCTTGTTGATTTTCGCGAGCACCTCGCGCTGGTCGACGCCGATCATGGTCGGCACGTCGTGGCCCATGGCGTTCATGGTGTGGTGCGATTTGTGGCAATGGAAGGCCCAGTCACCCGGCTCGTCGGCGACAAACTCGATCGCCCGCATCTGCCCGACCGCGATATCGGTCGTCACTTCCGGCCAGCGCGAGGCGGGCGGGGTCCAGCCGCCGTCGGTCCCGGTCACGGTGAATTCATGCCCGTGCAGGTGGATCGGATGGTTGGTCATGGTCAGGTTGCCGGCGCGGATGCGCACGCGGTCGCCCTGGCGCATCACCATCGGATCGATGCCGGGGAAGGCGCGGCTGTTGAAGGTCCACAGATTGAAGTCGGTCATGGTATTGACCTTGGGCGTGAAGCTGCCCGGATCGATGTCGTAAGACGCGAGCAAAAAACAGAAATCGCGGTCGACCTTCATGAAGTTCGGGTCCTTCGGATGCGTGATCCACAGGCCCATCATCCCCATTGCCATCTGCGTCATTTCATCGGCATGCGGGTGATACATGAAGGTGCCGGCGCGGCGCGCGGTAAATTCGTAGACGAAGGTTTTGCCCGGATTGATGCCGGGCTGGGTGATGCCGGTCACGCCATCCATCCCGTTCGGCAGGCGCTGGCCGTGCCAGTGCATACTGGTGTGTTCGGGCAGGCGGTTGGTCAGGAAGATGCGTACGCGGTCGCCTTCCACCACTTCGATGGTAGGGCCGGGCGACTGGCCGTTGTAACCCCACAGGTTGGCCTTCATGCCGGGCGCGATCTCGCGCACCACCGGTTCGGCCACCAGGTGAAACTCCTTGACGCCGTCCTTCATGCGCCATGGCAGAGTCCAGCCGTTGAGGGTGACTACCGGGTTGTAGGGGCGGCCGTTCGGCGGGATCAAGGGCGGCTGGGTGCTAGCGTGCTCCATCGCCACCGCTTCCGGCAGTGTGGCCGCGCCAACCCGGCTGACCACGGCGCCGGTAACGGCGGCCGCACCGGCGCTTTTGAAGAATCCTCTGCGTGAAACCATACTCGCTTCCTTGTCAGTGTTGGGGCGCGCTCGGGGCAGCGGTACTGCCGCCGCCCAGGCTGGGGCCGGGCGTGCTGCCGGCGCCGGTCATGGCGGCCTGCAGGGCCGAGTCGGCGATCCAGTAGTCGCGCTGCGCTTCGATGGCGGCGTTGACGCTGGCGACCTGCTCGCGTGCGTCGGCCAGCAGTTCGAACACGCTGATCAGCATGCCGTTGTAGCGCAGCAGCTGTTCATCCGAGATGCGTTTTTTGAGCGGCACCACTTCGTCGCGGTAGTGGCGCGCGATGTCATAGGCGGTGCGGTAGCCGGAATAGGTTTCGCGCACCTGCGAGCGGGCGTCTATCGCCATGCCGGCGGCGCGCTGCACGGCCTGCATGTATGTGGCCTCGGCCCGCGCCACGCGCGCACTGCCCCAGTCGAACAGGGGAATCTGCAGCTCGATCTCGTACCCTTCGGCGCGGGCGCCGTCGGCCTCGCGGTTGCGCAGGTAGGACAGGTCGAGCAAATTAATGAAGCGGGTGGCGCGTGTCAGGCCCAGCGACTTGGACAAGCCGGCCAGTTCTTTTTGCGCCATCAGCATGTCGAGCCGGTTGGCCATCGCGTTCGCTTCGGCGTCCTTGATGTCGCGTGGTGCGGCCGGCAGGTCGGGCAGCCGGTCGGGCAGCTGGAAGCTGGTCGCCGCGCCCCACAGTCCCATCAGGCGCGTGAGCTTTTCGCGCTCCACCGTGCGTGCGTGGCGCGCCCGCGCCAGCTGGGCCACGGCGTCGGCATAGAAGGCTTGTTCGCGCGACTGCTGCAGGCGGCTCCAGTTGCCTGCCTGGGCCATGCGCCTGGCCAGTTCGGCGCCCGCTTCGGCCGCGCTTTTGACCTGCTCCAGATAGATCGCGCTTTGTTCTGCGGCCACCGCGCTGTACCAGGCGCGCCGCGTTTCATCGGCGATGCGCAGCACTTCGGCGGCAGTGCGCATTTGCGCCAGTTCATAGCGGCGCGCTTCGAGCGGGCGCGCCAGCGGCATGGTCAGCAGGCCGATCACCGGCAGCGTCAGCTGGCGTTCGATCTCGACGCCATCGGCGCCGCGCAGGCGGCCGAAGGTAAAGACGGGATTTTGCAGGCGGCCGCTTTGCACCAGATCCGCCTCGGCGATGCCCAGCTCCGCGTAGCCGGCCTGCAGGGTGCGGTTGTTGAGCAGGGCGATGTCGACCGCCTGGGCCGGCGTGAGCGGCGCGGCCAGCAACTGGGCGATGTGTGCTTCACGCGCCGATGGCGCGATAGCCGGCACGCTCTGGTTGCGCGCCGCCGTCAGCGCGCGTACCTGGTCCTGGCCGCTGTCAGCGGAGAACGATGCGCAGCCGGAAAGCAGGGCGCTGGCCAGTGCCAGGCTGAGTGTGAAGTTTGAAGGCAGGCGCATCAGTGGCGGTGTCCTGCGTGCGGGTCGGCCGGCTGGTTTTCGCCGGTCGTTTTCTGCATGGCCTGGCCCGCGGGACGGCTGATTGCCGCATTCGTCTGCTGCCAGTTGTCGACCTTGAGCGGCCGGTCGGCCTGATAACCATCGAAGGCCGATGCGTAGGCCACCGGCGGAACCGGCGCGGCCGCGTCGCGCGGATCGGGCTGGCGCGGTGGCGGCGCGCCCATCGCGCTGGCGCAGGCGGCGCACAGCAGAGCGGTCAGGGCTGGGCGAAACGGCAACATCGGCGGTCCTCAGTAAGCGAGCGTGGCAGGGTAGCCCGCCGCGGTCAGGGCGTCGACCACCACGATCGGTGTGCTGGTGGTTTCCACCTGCACCATGTGGTGGTGCATGTCGAAGCCGATCTCGGCGTTCGGGTCGAGCTGTTTCAAGGTTTTCGTAATGACGCTGGAGCAATGGCCGCAGCTCATGTCCGGCACTTTCAAAGTAATCATTGTGCTGCTCTCCTGTCTGGATGATCGTATTCTGGACTTTCCCACCGTGGTAAGGTCAAGCCCTAATCCTGCCGTGCCGTCCGCTTGACCTTACTATAATGGGAAGGTCGATGATACTGTATCGATGGCGTAAAGGGAGAGAATCGTGGGTACTGCAGCAATTAATCTTGCGCAAGAGACAGTCGAGACGGCACTCGACATCGGCGGCATGAGCTGCGCCTCCTGCGTCGGGCGGGTCGAAAAAGCCCTGCTGGCCGTTCCCGGGGTGGTCGATGCCAGCGTGAATCTGGCCACCGAGCGCGCCACTGTGCATGCACGCGGCCTGTCGCCGCAAGCGCTGGTCGCGGCCGTGGAAAAGGCCGGCTACAGCGCGCTTGCCCATGTGCCCGGTGCGCCGGCCCCGTTGGCCCCATCCGCCCCCGCCAATGCCGGCTTGCCCGACACCTGGCAGCTGGCCATTTCCGCCGCGCTGACCTTGCCGCTGTTGCTGCCGATGCTGGCCGAGGCAGGCGGCATGCACCTGATGTTGCCGGCCTGGCTGCAATGGCTGCTGGCCACGCCGGTGCAATTCTGGATTGGTGCGCGCTTTTATCGCGGCGCCTGGAAAGCGCTGCAAGCGCGCAGCGGCAACATGGATCTGCTGGTGGCCCTGGGCACTTCGGCCGCCTACGGCCTGAGCCTGTATCAGTGGCTGGGCGAGGGCGCCGGCCACCTGTATTTCGAAGCGGCGGCGGTGGTGATCACCCTGGTGCGCGTCGGCAAATGGCTGGAGTTGCGGGCGCGCCGCCAGACCAGCGCAGCAATCCGCGCGCTGCAGGCCCTGCGCCCCGACAGCGCCACCGTGCGCCGCGATGGCGTCGAACAAACAGTGCCGATCGCCGCCTTGCGCGTGGGCGACCTGGTACTGGTGCGGCCTGGTGAACGGATCCCGATGGATGGCGAAGTGCTGGAAGGCTTGAGCCACGCCGACGAATCGATGCTGACCGGCGAGAGCATGCCAATCAGCAAAGCGCCAGGTGCGCGCGTGACGGGCGGCGCCGTCAACGGCGAAGGCTTGCTGCTGGTGCGCGCCCTGGCCATCGGCAGCGAGACCGTACTGGCGCGCATCATCCGCGCGGTCGAGGATGCGCAGGCCGCCAAGGCGCCGATCCAGCGCCTGGTGGACCGGGTCAGCGCCGTGTTCGTGCCGGCCATCGTGGTGATCGCGCTGGCCACCTTCTTGCTGTGGTGGGGTGTGCAAGGCGACTGGCACCAGGCCATCATGAACGCGGTGGCGGTGCTGGTGATTGCCTGCCCGTGCGCACTTGGCCTGGCCACGCCCACGGCCATCATGGCTGGCACCGGCGTGGCCGCGCGCTACGGCATCCTGATCAAGGACGCCGAAGCGCTCGAATTGCTGCACGGGGTACAGGTGGTGGCATTCGACAAGACCGGCACCCTGACCGCCGGCAAACCGCGCCTGACCGCCTGTCTGGCTGTCGACGGCGGGCATGACGCCATGCTGGCGCTGGCCGCCGCGGTCCAGCAGGGCAGCGAGCATCCGCTGGCGCGCGCGGTGCTGGAAGCGGCACGCACGGCGCATCTGACGGTAGGCCCGGCCAGCGGCACCCAGGCCCAGGCCGGCATGGGCGTGACAGCGCGCGTGGATGGCGCCTTGCTGGCACTGGGCAATGCGCGCATGCTGGCCGCCCACGGTGTGGCGAGCGCGGCGCTGGAAGCGGCTGCCCGCACCCATGAGCAGGCAGGAGAAACGGTGTCATGGCTGGCGCAGCTCGCGCCTGAGCAGAAGCTGATCGGCATGCTGGCCTTTGGCGATACGCTCAAGCCGGAAAGCGCCGCTGCCATTGCACGCTTGCACGCGGCCCAGGTGCGCACCGTGATGCTGACGGGCGACAATGAAGGCAGCGCGCGCCACATTGCGGCGGCGCTGGCCATTGACGAGGTGCACGCGCTGGTGCTGCCGCAGGACAAGGCCGCCATCATCGCCGGCCTGCGCGCGCGCGGTTTGCGGGTGGCGATGGTGGGGGATGGCATCAACGACGCACCGGCCCTGGCTGCCGCCGATATCGGCATTGCCATGGGCGGCGGGACCGACGTGGCCATGCACACGGCGGGCGTGACATTGATGCGGGGCGACCCGCGCCTGCTGGTCGATGCGATCGATATTTCGCGCCGTACCTACAGCAAGATTCGCCAGAACCTGTTCTGGGCATTTGTGTTCAATGTCATCGGCGTGCCGCTGGCCGCCTTCGGGCTGCTCAATCCCATGCTGGCGGGCGCGGCGATGGCGTTTTCCAGCGTGTCGGTAGTCAGCAACGCGCTGCTGCTCAAACGCTGGACACCGAAAGGAAGATGATGGAAACCACCACCGACAACGGCGCCTCGCGCCTGCAGGGTCTGCACAATATCGGCGACGCCGCCAAGGCCTCGGGCGTGTCGGCCAAGATGATCCGCCACTACGAGGCGATCGGCCTGATCGAAGCGGCGCGCCGCACCGACGCCGGCTACCGCCTGTACAGCGAGCGCGATGTGCAGGTGCTGCAATTTATCCACCGCAGCCGCGAGCTCGGCTTTTCGCTGGAGCAGATCAAGACGCTGCTGGCGCTGTGGCAGAACAAGCAGCGGGCCAGCAAGGACGTGCGGGCCATGGCGCGCCAGCACATCGCCGAGCTCGACGAAAAAATCGCGTCGATGCAGGCCATGCGCCGCACGCTCGAGCAGCTGGCCACCCGCTGCCATGGCGACGACCGGCCCGATTGCCCTATACTGGACGATTTATCGCTGGGCTAAACCATGCTTTCATTTATTGGCCGCGTGCTTGCGTGCTGCCTCGCCACCTGGCTCATCCACAGGATGCTGGGCCGGGTCTTCAGCGATCCGGCGGCCCAGCTGCCGCTGACGATCGTGCTGTCTTCGGTCGTGTGGTCGATCTCCCTGGCCAAATTCGTGGTGCCGGCGCTGTCCGCGTTCAAGAACCAGGCCAAACACGATGCGCTGGCGCCACTCAGCGGCAGCTACTATGCTTTCGATAACCGGCGTGTGCGGCTGTATCTGGTCGACCAGGTGATCTGGGTGGCGGCGGACGACGTGGCCGCCATCGTGGTCCCGGCGCCGGACGCGCGCGACACCCGCTTGCTGGGGGTGGAGCATGGCCCGATTCCCGGTCAGAAGCTGCTGGGCTACACCGAGGCCGGCCTGCTGCGCCTGATGACGACGCGTAATGCCAGCCGCACTGCCAGCCACGACATGATCCGTTTCAAGCACTGGCTGGAAACGGAATCGTTCCCGAATTTGCGGCGCGTGCCCGCCTCGGCCAGCTGATCAGTCCGGCCGCTGCATCAATTCTGTCCCCACACAATCGTGCGACCGTCGTTCCATGCGCTGTGCACCCTGCCTGGGCCGAAGCCGGGCATCTCGTGCGCGGTGCCATGCAGTAAGGGCGCGGCCGCCGCGTCCTGATCCAGCAGCAGGCAGCCCACCCAGCCGTCGCGGCCGGATTTCTTGGCCGCGTACATGCACTGGTCGGCCAGCTCGAGCGCCTGTTCCCAGTCGAATTTCTCGGGCGTGCCGGACAGTACGGGGAACGCCGTATAGCCGACCGAGCAAGTCTTGCGCAGGACCACGCCGTGCCCGATGTCGAAGGGATGGGCGCGCACGGCGGCGCAAATCTGCTCGGCCAGAACGCCGCCCTGTTCGCGGTCCATATTGCGCGCGACAATCAGGAATTCTTCCCCACCCCAGCGCACCACAATGTCGGACGCGCGGCAGGCGTCGCGCATTACCGCGGCCACCTGGCGCAGCACGCTGTCGCCCGCGTGGTGGCCATGCTCGTCGTTGACCATCTTGAAATGGTCGAGGTCGACCAGCATGACGCACAGGTCGACATTGCGGTCTTCGTCGCGCCGCTGCGCCTGCTGGCGCTCGCGCTGGCGGCGCATGGTGCGCGCCACTTCCTCCGGCATGAAGGCGTTCAGATAACGCCGGTTCTTCAGGCCGGTCAGCGGATCGAGCATGTTCGATTCCTCGAGCGCGGCGTTGGCCTTCTGCAAGTCGCTGGTGCGTGCCGCCACCAGGCCTTCAAGCCGCAGGTTTTCGCGCCGCATGCGCGCCACGCGCCAGCGGTAAGCCAGCGCCAGCGTCAGCACCACGCCCAGGCCCACCAGACTGCGCAGCCACCAGGTTTGCCACCAGGCGGGCATGACCTCGAACGCGAATTGCGATTGCGGACCCCACGCCCCATACGGGCCCACGCGCGCGGCAACCTCGAAGCGGTACTGTCCGTAGGGAAGGGCCGAGTAGCGCGCGTCGCGGTTGTCGGTAATGTTGAAACTTTCTTCGCGCCCGCGCAGCTGGACCCGGTACTGGATCTTGCCTTCGCCAACGTAGCTGAGGCCGGCGAAACGCACTTCCAGGGTCGCGTCCTTGGCGACCCGTACCGCGCGCGCGGCGCTGTCATAACGGGCGTTCCCCAGCTGGATATTGAGCAGGGCGGTGGCCGGGGCCTGCTGGACCGGCAGCGTGGCAAACGCGGCCTGGTCGAAGCGCACCAGGCCTTTGGTGGTGCCGAACCAGGCGTCACCATTGGCGTCGGCCAGAAACGCCATGCTGGCCTGGTCTTCGCCCGCCAGACCTTCGGCCGCGCCAAAGTGCCGCGCGCTGCTGCCGCTGAGCATGTCCAGCCCTTTTCCTCCGCCTATCCATAGCCGGCCAAGCGCATCCTCGCCGACCGAAAACACCTTGTCGGCCGTGTGGGTCGCGCTGCTGTCGTAATGCGCCAGCACGCGCAGGGACCCGTCCTCGGCGCGTACGCGGGCAATGCCCAGCGGATCGAAATAAGGCAGCAGGACGCTGCCGTCACGCAGCGGCAAGGCGTAGGCGATGTAGTTGCTGCGCAAGCCATCCGGGCGGGCGAAACGGCGCCAGCTGCCGTTCTCAAGGACCGCGGCACCGCGCTGCCCGGCTGCCCAGACGCGCTCGCGCGCGTCGATGCGCACATCGCTGATGTATTCGTCGGGCGCGCCGCCGGGCAGGGACACGCGCGTAAAGCGCATCGGTTTACGCGTACTGTCGGCGCGCCACAGGCCGGCGCCATCGGTACTGGCCCACAGTGTGCCGTCCTTGCCCATGGCCAGGCGGAAAATGCGCTTGGCGGGATTGTTCGCGCTCAGTTCCTGACGCGTCAGCACGCCGCTGGCCGGCTGGTAGCTGAGGATTTCGTTGCCGGGCACGCCGGCGAAATACAGCGTGCCGTCGGCCCCTTCCACGATCGAGCGGATGGTATTGTCTTCGGTCCCTTGAATGGCGCGAAAACCTTCGCCTTCGGTCACGGCCAGACCATGTCCGGTGCCCACCCACAGGCGCTGCTCCCGGTCGCGCAAGATGCTCCAGGTGACATCGTAAGGCAAGCCATCGGCGCGCGTATAGGTATGAAAGGTTCCGCGGCCAAGCAGGCGGTGCAGGCCGACCGAACCGATCCAGAGCGAGCCCTCGCGGTCTTCCAGCACCGGCCAGGGCGCGCCGGGCAAACCGTTTTCGGACCGCGTCACGGTCCATTGGTCGCCGTTCAGGTGCAGAAGGCCATTATCGGTCGAGACATACAGGTTACCGCGCGGATCGGTGGCAAGGTAGCCGCGGCTGCTGACCAGGGGGACCGGCGTCGCTGCCAGGGTAAATTGCTGCGCGCCTGGGGCGAGCTGCCACAGGCTGGTGGGCGTGCGCGCCCACACGCGGCCCTGTGCATCTTCGGCCAGCGCGTCGACCCGTTCCTTCGGCCGGCCAGCCGGGGTGGCCATTTGCTGCCACTGGCCGCCGCGCCACAGGTGAACGCTGGCCTCGCCATTCCAGTCGGCCACCCACAGCGTCGCCGACGCTGCCGACCAGAGCAAGGCAGTCGCCTCGCCGCCGGGGGCGCCGGGAACAGGCCCGAAGCCGCGGTCCAGATTACCGCTGAATAAGCCCTGGGCAGTGCCGACGCACAGATTGCCGGCACAAGGGGCCAGCGCATTGATCGTGGTCTCGGGCAATCCGCTGGCGGCGCGCAGACCGGAGAAGCGGCCGCCGCTTGACCAGCTCAGACCGGCATGGGTGCCGACCCAGAGGATGCCGGCCGGGTCTTCGTAGAGCGCATCGATCGAGGTCGACAGCAAGCCCTGCTGGAGGCCGAAGCCCTCGAAACGGTAGCCGTCGTAGCGGTACAGGCCATCTTCGGTGCCGGCCCAGATGAAGCCGTGACGGTCTTGCAACAGGCGCAGCACGCCAACATTGTCGAGCCCGTGTTCGGCGCCGTAGCTGCGATACGTGAAACGGCCTTGCGCCAGCTGGGCTGTGGCCTGCGCGGCGCCGACAAGGACCAGCATCAGCAGGGCGGAAAGACAGCGAAGGAATCGTGTTTTGTTTCTGATCATGTGCGCGCGCTGCCATCCTCATCTGGTTAGAAAGATGGTTGCACGGTTACATGTTTGCGGTGCGCACGGTTGACGTCTTGATCAGCCCGGGCAGTGCTTGAATTCGGTGTCGAACATATTACGCGGCGCACAGCTGCCCGCCAGCACCGCTTCCACCCGGCGCAGCCGGGCCTCGAACGCGGGGCGCTGGCGCAGCGGATGGTACTGTTGCGGCGCCTTGATCATGGCGACCAGGCCGGCAAACTCGTGCTCGCCGGTTTGTGCGAGTGGCTTGCCGAGGTAGGCGCCGGCTGCCGCTTCCAGCCCGCGCAGCTGTCGCCCCTGATGCGTGCCCATGTAGACGCTGGCCACATACATGTTCAGCTGGCGTTGCTTGTCCACTTTGGCGTCGAGTACCAGCGCCATCACGTCGCGGCCAATATCGACCTGCTTGCAGCAGTCGAACACGGCGCGGTAAAACCCTTGCATTGTCCCTGAGATACCGCCCAGCTTGCCGTGCATGAGGAAGACGTCACGCGCGATGGCCGAGGTAATGGTCGTCACACCCTGGCCGTCGGCCAGGCTCAGGCCTGGATGCTCGAAGAAGATGGGGTCTTCGATCTTCAGCAGGATGGCGGTCTGGCGCGCCGACAGCGGCTGGGTGGCCGCGGGAAATGCGGCAAGCGCGGCATCGGCGGCGTTCCAGGACCAGAGCGCGACTATCCCCAGGTAGCTCAACAGGACAACGACAACACCCAACAGGGTACGAACGACAGTGGCACGACGTAACATTGCATGCGCTTTCTGATCAGAAAAGCGCATTGTAAGGGACGCCAGCAGCAAGCGAACCGGATCCGCCCGTTGCCGGTACGGGCTAACGCTGCATGGGCGCGCCGCCGCCCTGCGCCTGCATATGGATGAGATTAGCTTCGAGCGCGGCCATTTGCAGGCCGATCGCGCTCATGTCCAGCTGCGCCGCTTCGAGGCGGGGAAAGAACTGTTCCTCTTCTTCCTGCATGTGGTGCAGCGACATGTCGATCAGCTCACGCAGCATCGGCTCGCTGCGGGGATCGTCGAGCGCCATGCCCTGCAGCGTGGCGAGCAGGTCGTCGGCTTTCAGGTGCTCCTGTTCGAAATGGCCGATCATGCCGGGCTCGACATCGCGCACACCCGGGTAGAACACGGATTCTTCCACCCGGGAGTGGGTGTGCAGTGCCTGCAGAATCTGGCCTGCGGCCTGTTTTTTGACCTCGATGCTGTCGCTGTTGCGGTAGTGCTCGGCCAGCTGGCGCACCAGATTGTGGTCGCGCAGCAGGGCTTCGACGGGGCGGTCGACGGGAAATGCGCCATGCGGCGCGTCGACGGGATGGGTGTTCGGATCGTTATCGGTGTCCATGTCAGCTCCTAGCAAAAAGGACAAGAGAAGACATGGTTGGACGTGTGCCAGAAGGCGAAGTTCTGGCCAAAGCGATGGCGCCGCCCGTAACAGCGGCGCCGGAATGGCTCGCTTACGCTGCGTTGCGGGTGACGCGGCGGCGTGCCGTCAGTGCGCCAAGCGCGGCCAGGAGCAGCAGGCCGGTGGCCGGCTCCGGTACCGCGTTGGGCTGGCCAATGCCGGCCAGGATCGCGTTCGGCGACAGCGGAATGGCCGGGTCGCCGACGAAGGTCTCGGTGTTGCCGAACTGGGTGGAGAACGGGCCTTTGCCAGGCGCGTACAGCGTGGAATACGAGAAACCGCCGAGCGCCGCGTCCATCGCGATATACGCACTGTCGGCAGTCGCGTACCACTGCAGGGTGCCGGCGCCGAAGCCCAGATTGAAGCTGTCGTTGTTCAAAATCTGATAAGTCCAGCCGCTGGGCGACGCGATGTCGATGATGCCGGCATCGCTGAAGAACGGGATCGAGAAGGTGTGGACACCGAGCACGTACGTGTTGATCGGGCGGCCCAGCACGGTATCCCAGCAGTTGCCGAAGCAGGTGGTCTGGTTGTCAACGCTATAGCTGTAATGCCATTCTTGCGGCGCAATCTGGCTGACCGTGTCGGTGACGACGACGTTCAGGGTCGGGGCATACCAGGCGAAGGCGGAGGGGGTGGCGGTCAGGCTCAGTGCGGCTGCGACGATGGCAAGCGGTTTCAGGTTCATGGTGGATGCAAGAGAAGGGGCCGGATTTTCCCGGCGGAACTTGCTATTTTCTTATTATTTCGCCGTAATTACAAGTTGTAATTATGCAACTGAACTTATATTTCCTCGAAACGGTAGCCGGCACCGTAGACGGTGAAAATGCATTCCCTGGCGCCGATATATGGCTTGATTTTCTTGCGGATGTTCTTGATATGGCTATCCACCGAGCGGTCATTGACGGCGCGTTCCACGCCATCCTTGGCATCGAGCAGGGTGTCGCGTTCAAAAATGCGGCCCGGCTGGGACAGCAAGGTTTTCAGAAGCCGGTACTCGACCTGGGATAGGGGCAGCACCTGGCCTTGCAAGGAGATGCGCTGCGCCGTTTCGTCCACCACAAAGCCGGCACCGGGACGGGCCGGCGTCAGCTGGCCGGTGGCGCGCCGCAACTGGGCACGCACGCGCGCAACCACCTCGCGCGGGCTGACCGGCTTGCACAGATAATCGTCGGCCCCGATGTCCAGCCCCGCAATGCGGTCGGCTTCGGCGACCCGCGCCGTCAGCATGATGATCGGCACCATGGAAAACGCGCGCACCGCGCGGCAGACTTCGATGCCATCGAGTCCGGGCAGCATCACGTCGAGAATCAGCACGCCGGGGTCATGCGCGCGGACGTGGGCCAGCGCGCTGGGGCCGTCGACAAGATGCACGGTACGAAAGCCGTCGCGCTGCAGATACTCGGCCAGGACCTGGGCCGGCTTGAGCTCATCGTCAACGATGACGATTTCGGGCGATGCGTGCTTCATTTTTCCTTGGCGAAAAGTGGCAGCTCGATGCGGATCGCCAGGCCGCCCAGGGCCGATGGCGCGGCATTGATCTGTCCGTGATGGGCGTGCACGATGCTCTGACAGATCGAGAGCCCCAGTCCGCTGCCGCCGGCGCGCCGGCTGCGTGCGGTCTCGGCCCGGTACAGTGGTTCGAACAGGTGCATGAGGTCCTCTGGCGCCGGTCCCGGCGCGCTGTCCTCGAGGGTGATGGTCACGCGTTCCGGCCCGGCTTGCAGCGCGAGCACGATGACACCTGGCGCATCGGTATAGCTGATGCTGTTTTGCACCAGGTTATCCAGCAGCTGTTCAATGCGGCCCTGATCCCATTGCACGCGCGGGCCATCGGCTGGCAGGTCCAGCGTGAATTGCAGCCCCTTCGCCTGTGCCTGGCGCGCGTGCTCGGCGTTTTTCTTCAGCAGCAGCACCGCCGGCTCCCAATTGCTGAAGGTGCAGGGCAGTGGCCGCAGGTGGCTCAGGGCCACTTCGTGCAGGTCCGACACCAGGCGTGACAGCCGCAGTACTTCCTCATGGATGGAGCCGACGGCCTGCCGGTTCATCGTCCTGATCCCGTCCAGCAAGGCTTCGGTTTCGCACAGCAGGGAAAATAGCGGCAGGCGCAATTCATGGCTGATATCGGCGATCCAGCGCTTGCGCGCCCCTTCCAGGCGCGAGAGCGACGCCGCCATTGCGTTGACATTGCCGGCCAGCTCGGCCAGCTCGGGCGATTGTCCGCACGCCAGTCGCACGCCGAATTCGCCGTTGGCAATGCGGCCGGTGGCAGTTTTCACTGTGGCCAGGAAAGCGCTGCGCTGCTGTGCTTCCTCCAGCTGGGCGGTGCGCTGCGCCAGCTGGCCGGCCAGCTGCGCGTTGCTGCGCTCGAGCGCGCCGTGGTACTTGTGTTCGAACGCCGCCTTGTCGCGCCGCAGAATGCGCATGCTGTCCAGCTGCGCCACGCCGAGCAGGACCAGCTCGGCGATAAACGCCAGCTGGCAATAGAAAAAGTAGTTTTCGTAACTGAGAGCGCCGAAGCGCATCCCCACGATGCCGATGATCAGGGCCGCGTTGTACACCAGTTGCGCCGGCAGGTACCAGCGGGCCAAGCGCGCGCGCGGTCCCAGCGCGAGAATGGCCACCACCGGCGCGATGGCATGCACGAAGACCAGGATGACGGCTAGCTGGACCACCGGAACATGCAGGCCCAGCATGCGCAGCAAGATGCCGGCGCTGCCCGCAATGATCGTCCCGATGAAAAACTTGTCCATCCGCGGCAGGAAGCGCCGGGTTTGCAGAAACGCGCGCGCGAACATGCAGTTGCTGATGGTAACGAGCAAAAAGAACACCACCAGCATGGCATTGGCCAGATCGGGCCGGTCGACAAACACATAGTCCGCCAGTTGCCCGTTGAGTCCCAGCCAGCAGCCAAGCACCGCCAGCACATAGGCCGCGTAGATCAGGCTGCCACGGCTGCGGTTGATGCACCATCCACCCAGTGCATACAGCACCAGGACCAGCGGGATGCCATAGAACACGCCGAGCATCAGCTGATCGTTGCCAGTCTCGCGCCAGAACGTGGGCTCATCCGACAAGGCGAAGGTCAGATGCATCGGCGACATTTCCTGGTTGTGCAAACGGATATAAACCTGCGCGACCTCGCCGGCGGCCGAGGTATGGCGCACGCTCGCCATGCGATACGGAATCTGGCGCTCCGCGACCCGGGTGCGGTCGCCGCCCACGGCGTGGGTGCGCAGCGCGCCGTTGACGTACACCCAGTACTCGACATGGTCGGTCAGCGGCATGGGGTGGCGCAACACCCAGCTGATGCTGGCGTCGGCCGTGTTGTGGAAGCTGGTCTTGAGCCAATAGTCGCCGCGCTGGAAACGCTGATTGACGTCGGACGGGCGCAGCACCTGAAAGCGCTGCCCGGTCTGTGTGCGCACCGCATCAATGGACAGGGCCGGCCCGGTATCACGCAGAAACTGCAGGCCGAGCTGCGCGCCAGAAAGCCCACCGGCGGAACCGATGCGGTCCAGGGCAACCCCGTCGACGGCCCGGGCTGGCAAGCACAAGCACATCAAGGCTGCCAGCACTGGCAGGCAGCGCATGACGAAGTGAGGCAGAAACATGGAAGCGCTATCGGTGGCAACGGGGGGAGGCATTGGAAGCGGCATCTTCCGGTCTTTTGCGCGAATGCGCAAGGCGCCTTGTGTCATTTTTACATCATGGAAAGATTATCGGAAATTACACAATTGATCCACATTTACTTTGCATACTTTGCATACTTTGGGCCCTGTGACGCCACGCGAGCACGAACGTGACGCGCCCCCTTTTGATTAAAGCGCCCTTGTGGCGCAGGAGACCCTTATGCTTCGCCGTTCCCGACTTCCCCTTGTTGTTCGTATCTCCCTGATGGCCCTGAGCGCTGGTCTGGCAGCCGGTGCGCTGGCCGCGCCGGCGGCCCGTGTGCTCTCGATCGACGAATTGCGCGCCATGGAAGGCAGTCAGCGCTTCGACCCGAGCCGCCTGATCGTCAAGTTCCGCAGCGACGCCACCGAGGCCGACAAGGAACAAGCCATGCGGACCATCACGCCGCAGCGCCATCAGCGCCTGAACGCAGCGCGTGACCGGGGGACCCGGCGCGGCACCGAGCGCTATCAGCTGGTGCACCTGAACCGCCTCTGGAGCGTGCCCACGGCAATTGCCCAGCTGCGCCGCAATCCCATGATTGAAGATGTCCAGCCGGACTGGATGCTGCAACTGCAGGACGGCCCGCCGGCCAACGACCCTGCCTTCAGCAGCCTGTGGGCGCTGCAGGGCCCGGCCACCACGCCCGCCCATCCATTCGGCACCGGTGTGGCCACGCTGTGGCAGCAGGGCTACAGCTGCATGAGCACGCAGCCTGTGTATGTGGCGGTGCTCGACACGGGGGTGCGCACGACCCATGAGGACTTGAAAGCGAACATGTACAGCAACGCCGCTGAAAATGGCAGCGACGGGATCGATAACGATGGCAACGGCTTCATTGACGACGCCAAGGGCTGGAATTTTTATGCCCATACCAATAACGTGGAAGACGACCACTCGCATGGCACTCACGTGGCCGGTACCATCGCCGCGCGCCACAACAATGGCCTGGGCGTGGCCGGCATCTGCGGCGATGGCGGCGTCAGGATCATTCCGATCAAGGTGTGCAGCGGCTCGGGCAGCTGCCCCAGCAGCGCGGTGCTGGAAGCGCTGAGCTATCTGGTGGACCTGAAAACCCGGCGCGGGGTGAATGTGGTGGCGGTCAATCTGTCGCTCGGCGGGCTGTCCGATACCGTCAACAATAACGGGATCGAGTACTTCCAGGCGGCGCGCGACGCCAACATCATGGTGGCCGCCGCGGCGGGCAATAACGGCGCCAACACGGACGGCAAGTTCATGTGGCCAGCCAATCTGGATGTGGAGAACATCATCGCTGTGGGCAATCTGAAGCAGGACGGGACCTTGTCATCGACCTCGAATTATGGCGTGAGCTCGGTCGACATCGCCGCGCCCGGCACTGGCATCTATTCCTCGGTAATCAATTCGGACAGTGCCTACAGCTGGAAGAATGGCACGTCGATGGCCTCGCCGCACGTGGCGGGCGCGCTGGCCTTTTACCGCGTGCTTCACCCTGCGGCCGGGGTGCAGGAAACGCGCGCGGCCCTGCTGTCGAGCGCGGCGGTGGAGCCTTCGCTGGACGGCAAGATCGCCGGCGCGCGCCGGCTCGATATGTCGCATTGGGCCTGGGGCAAGAACACCAGCTTCAAGACCCAGTGCGGCATCAATCTGACGCGCAAGACAGCGTTCTGGCTGCGTACCACGGCCTATACCGATGCCGCGATGGGCACGCCACTGCGCCAGACGGGCGTGGCCCTGACGGCGTTCGACGCGCAGGGCAGCCTGATCGGCACCTACAACGGTAAAACCGACCTCAACGGGCAGATGCTGTGGCCGTTCAGCGGCAGCCAGACCCCGTGGGGCACGCAATTCTCGGTCACGGTGCGGACCGACGATGGCGGCAGCCGCAGCTACAGCAGCAGCGAACTGCGCTGCTATGCGGGCAGCTAGCGCGCGTTGCGGGCCTGGCGCCGGCGGGCCGCCGCCAGGCCCAGGCCCAGCATGAACAGACCCGCCGTGGCCGGCTCCGGTACCGGATTCACGCCTTCCCACCGCACCCATTCCGGGTTGGCGCCAAAAAAGGTTTCCACACCACCGTGGGCGCGGATGGCGAAGTCCGCGTGCGCGGCATAGCCGAGCAAGCCGGACAGATACTGACGCTGGGCGAAATCGACGCTGGGCAGAAAGGACGCGCTGTCGTCGGCGTAGTCGGCGCCGGCCATCACGATCTGGCCATCGAGCGCGTTGGGGCCATAGCCATGCACGCCCATGAAGCTCAGGGGGAAACGCGGCGTGGCCGAGGAGTTCCACATGTTTGCCTCGCCGATGCCGAATCCGATATCCCATACGTAGCTGTGGCCGTCCACCGTGACCATGCCCTGAACCTTTACCGGACCGTAGATGGTGAGACGGGCGTTGACGCCCGGGCTCAGTTCGCGCACGTCAAGCACGTCGGTGTCCATGGTGATGGACTGGGTGTACGATTTGCCGCCCAGGTCCGGGCCCGTATGGAAGATGTCGAGGTAATCGGCACCGCTGGCTATGGTGCCACCGGAGGTAAAGGTGACGATGGTGGCCTGGGCTGGCGAGACGGTCACGCAGGTCAACAGCAGCGCTGCGGCACGGGCTATGGATGGGATTGACATGAGAAAGTGGCCTTTTAGGCATGGTTGTAAAGACGCTCATCTTATCGCGAAAGAAACGTCGTTGCCGCCCTTCAGCTTGCGCCCCCTTTGTATGCACGTCATGCGACACATAACCAGAGATTTCCCACCGTGTCCAGTCAAGTACTTACGGGAAATCGCGACGCAAAATGCAAGCAAATTGCGACACATAACCTGAGATTTTTCTGCGTTAGCGACGGATAATCTGAGATTTTTGGAATGTTGCCTCTGCCACCTCGGTTGGTCTTGTAAATTGCATTCGTAGTCTTTCGAACCAGTACGCCGAGACTTCGTTGGAAATCCCTCGCGTAGAATGAAGACTTTGACCGACTCCGCTTCGCCAGCCCAACATACCACCCGACTGAGTGACCACCGCATGCCGCTTTACTTCTTAAAACCTGTTGTTTGGAATTCGCTTGGGTATAAGCGCCCGAGTGGCGAAAGGGTAACCTCCGGTTACCCTGCTGAGCACGGGTTCGGACACGAGGAATGGAACGCGGCGGACACTTCGACAGTATTGGTGGGTGGCCGGCGCATGAGGGCGTTCCACACGGAGCGTTTTGGCAATCAGCTTCTGGACGACTGTCCGGGAGACATTTTTGTTTTTATGATCGCCTCGCACCGGGGCGGCCAGTATCTCGTCGGCATTGCTGGCGGCGCTACTAGCCTCATCTCCGACCAACATGCGCAGAGGCGACGCGAATATTCCTATAGTATCGCGAGCGGGAATCAACGTTGGACGGAGACTTGGAGTGTCCCGACTGTTAAAGCGTGCTACCGCGGCGACGTGGACAAGTTTCGAGAACATTGGGAGAAGGACCTGCAATGGGTTGCCAACTGGATTTGTCCACCCGAGCTGTTCCACTGGCTCGCCGAGCCAATGCTCCTTGATTCCAGCGAGATTTCTGGGAAGCGCAACCTGGTTAAGATGTTCGGTAGCTATCAGGCGATATCGCGCGCCACTGCCGCACGCATCGCAGCCGGTATTCGTCCTGCCAAGGCGAGTACCTCACTAGCAAACATCATTGGTAGACTCGCCTCCGACGAAAGTGACTGCGCCACCGATATCGCCAGGCTCAAGTGCGATGATGGGCTCGACCCGACCACGCGCGAAGCGCTTGTTCAGGCCCGCCTAGGGCAAGGAAAATTTCGCGACGACCTGATGACGATTTGGAATGGCGCATGCTCGGTCACCGGGTGCGACGTGCGCCAAGTACTACGCGCGTCGCATATCAAACCGTGGAACAAGAGCACAAACACGGAGCGACGTGACCCCGAGAATGGGCTGCTGCTGGCGGCCACCATCGACGCCCTTTTCGACAACCATCTGATATCGTTCGAGGATTCAGGTGAGATGCTCGTTTCTTCCTCTATCTCAGCCGAGCAACGGCGCATGCTTGGACTGCCCACAAAGCTCCGGAAGACGCCCACCTCGCTACAATGTCGCTACCTCGCGCAGCACCGAGATTTGTTCGCACTCTGGATGCTTTGACCGCTCAAAATCGGCCTCTTGCATGTGCCTTCGTAAAGGCAGCGTTTGGGTCGATGCTACAGACGCGTGTGTATAACCCCTTACATGTGGTAGTTCCGTTGTCCGCCCGAATACTGATCATGTAGCGAGCCTTTGCCGTATGGTCGATAACTTGTCGTGTCTATGGACGTGTCCGCCTGGCTCTTCGGAGCGCAAGTAACGTATTTCAGCCGAAGAAAATCCTTGCAGTTGCATTTCGATCTCAGCGACCGCGATTTTTTGTTGTCGGCCGCGATCAGCCGGCCATTCAAGTTGGCCACTTGCGATTAGTTCTGCAAGCTTTGCGGGGGACAAATTCAGTAGAGTACATACCTCTCGCTTGCTTAAGTAGGGAACGCGGGCGCCGCTGACCCCAAATTCGGCGACAGGGAACGCATAGCGCATAACTTCTTCGGCAAGACAGACGAGTCTTCGGCTACGTGACAAAAACGGAAGCAGTTGTACTCGAGGGCTCATATGTGGAAGTCGCTGCACCACTAGACTTACGATATGGTCGAATGCAGTCACGTCTCCCCGAAAAAAAGCAAGTGCGACGCCCATCCGAGCATTGTCGGTGGCCGGGCTTTCGCCCAACCCGTCGAAGCGTTGCAACGCGTCCCAAAATTCCAAAACAACGGCAAGTGCGTTGAGTTGATCGGTTTCGAGCATGTGCTCAAGTGGGATTATAGAATCGACGTTTGTAGCGGGACAGCGCATTGACAACAATGATGATTTGCAGCGATTGCAGGTTGCGAGTTTACCTCGGCCAACTGATGGAACGCTGCCGCAGTTGAGACAATGATCAAGGAGAAGGCATTTGTGTTTTACGCAAGCTGCGAACGGGCGTATTTGCCATTGCTGCCGCCAGTAAAGACGTTCTGATAAGCACGCAGAACAGAATGCGCATGCGTCATTTCGGCGGAAACACTGATCGGGTATTGCCGCCGAGCGATGAAGGCGCGGCGAATTTCGAGATGAGCCGACGCGCTGAATTGCAAGCGCAGCAGCGTCGTCACCGAGACCGATTGCAGCCACTATATGACGATACCTTTCGGGATCGATCAAACAGGATATCAAAGTAGGTTCGTTTATTTTTATGCCGGTTCCAGACAACAAGTGATAGACGTTGGTATGTCCATTCGCCTCCGCCGTTCTGATTAAAACGCTAGCGGGCGTTTCGTCATCGAACACGATTGGTCTGTTTGCCAATAGAGCGCTAGCCATGATGTGCCCTTAAAGCCGTGGCTAAGGAGCCTGCTGACATCCGGAATGGGTTGCCGTGGCTCAGGTTAGCGTGCGCTGTAATGCCCGCGTCCCACGCTTTCGCGAAGTCTTCCACAGTCACATCGCTCGATCCTGTTTTTAGCGCTTCTAAAATGCTTTCCTTTATCAACGACATGACGAATGCAGGGCTCCCACCTGTTGCGGCGTAAATCTGATGCAAATTATGCGTTTGATCAAATCGAGGAAAGGTGGTGAGTCCGAGTTCTTGCATGGCGTGGTGCCTTACTTCGTTAAGGAAAGGGACTAAATTGCCGGGCTGATCTTGGGTGCCGGTTTTCAATGACTCTAGCTGAAATCGAACTGGGAAGCGTCGAGCTAGTTGACTGTCAATCGAGAGTATCGGCGCAAAGGAGGGCATTCCGACGAGGCACAACGATACCTTGGTGGCATTCACTAAGGCTTTGATCCAGTTACAAACCTGTACATTGACAAGCGTCGACGTTTTTCGAATATCGAACAAATGATGTATTTCATCCAGTAGCACGAGTTTGGTTTCGCATGCTGCGAGGAGAAGGCAGAGGCGGTTTGTCATATGCGCGGTGGTGCCTGCTAATGGACTCGGATCATTTAATTTAGCCAGCAGACTAGCAGCCACTGACTTCACCGTTGCCGGTGACGGAACGGACGCGTAAAAGGCCGGCACTAGCGTTCTTAATGTGTACAACTCGACTTTTGTTGATTCTGACATGGTTGCGAGTAGCGATCGACATACGGTCGTTTTACCCATTCCACCTTCGCCGAGCAGCAGACAGCCGACCGGCTCCTGGAAAAATTGTGTCTTAGCGACGCAGTCCTCAATGCCGAGGCGAGCCTTCTCTAGCGCGGGGTGACGGACCACAATCTTGTCGAGCTGGGCAACTCTTGAAAAGATATTCTGCTGGTTCATTATTCGTCATTCCAAAGGCAAGATGAACGACTCATACTTAATTTCCGGACCCGTGTTTTTTGTCGGCTGTAGTGAGCCAGCAGATGCATCGGACGGGGGCTGTGAAGTAAGCGCAAGACTTTGTTCGAGACCCCGCTCTTCGTAAGCCGGCGACGCGGCCATCGTGTTGCTCTGCGTCAGTAGCTTCTGAACTTGTGTTTTGCTACCGAGTCCGGCAGTGATTTTGCGGATTTGCATCTTCGACGCTCGATTGCAAGAATGGATGCGCTGTAGTAATTCCCATCTCGCTATCGAGTTGGCTTGGTGGCCAAGCTTTGCCCGGTCGTTTGCGGACATCGCTTTTTTGATACGCATGGATTCGGCGTGTTCGTAACTCGTTAACCCGACCGTATAGTCTGGATCAACTGAGTCGGCTTGGATCAAGATATCCTTTTTTTCAGGATGTTGAACTAGTACCGAGTTCAAATCGAGATCGTCCACTAGAACAGTGACACGTTCTTTGCCTTGCGCCTCAATCGTTGCGAGTGCAGGCGAAAAATACTCTAGCCCTGCGCACCGTACGCGGCCGTGGACGATGGACCGTTGGACTGGCCGGCGCGCGAGGGCATTCACGTCGATTTCGCTTATTGTCAGCGGTGGCAGGATCTTGATTTGCTCTTCCCAAGCGCAAATGGGCGCACGGCCTGTACGAGTATGCACCGCTCGATGGTAGCCGTCGATCCACTCGTTAATAAAAGACCTTACGTCCGCGAGCGAGAAGCAGGCTTGTTTTGACGAGTCGTAATCACCTCGCTGCTTGGGGTTTGAGAAAGTCGTTCCCGATAATTTTTGAACTAGGTCGTTGGTGATCGTCCCGAAGAAACGCTCGATGTGAGGCTTGCCGTTCGGCTCCCTCACTTGGGATGGCGTTAGGGTGACCGAAAGCGCTTCACATAGCCGCGAAAACGCGGAATTTCTAAATTCGACACCATTGTCAGGGCAAAGCTGCGCCGGAACGCCACCCGGTAGGCCTCGTCCATGGCGCGTCAACATATCTTTGAACGCGGCCAGTGCCGTTATCGCACTTGGGGGGAAGAGACTAACGTGGGTGCCGACAACAGCGCGGGTGTGTACATCAATCATGCACGTGAGAAATGGGCGGCCGAGCACCTCCTTTGTATCTGGGTCAATGATCATGACATCGAGAGTATGCGTATCAGCCTCAACAATAGACAAAATGGCATGTGCTTTGATGGAGCGCCCCGCTGCACGCAGCAATCGATTTGCCGCTTCTTCCCCACGCTGAGCACGCGCAACAAGGTATGGATCTAGCTGTTTCAGCCGCCGTTGAATAGTTCGCAACGTCGGTACTCGTGTGTCCGTTTGGTCGGCGGCGAACAAGCCCATGTCCGCTAATCGGCCGACCACGTGGTCGCGCACATCCTTGGCGCTGTGTTTTTCTCTCCGCAAATAAATTAGCTTTATGGCTTCCGCTACAAGCCGCTCAACCTCGATGCCCAATCTAATTGTTCGGTTGCCTGAGCTCGCGTACCCTATCAGCCCACGAGAACCCGATTGCTGATACTTTCGTATCCATTGTGCAACTGAGCTGACGGCCGGGGGAGAAGAATCCCCAAGTGCGACAGCTACTTGACCAATTACGATTTTCAACGGTTTAACGGCTGTTGGATGAGTCAGTTGGCGGAGCGCGCCTTCGACGTAGCGATGTTTGCGGACCAATGTTGGCGCAACGCTGTCAGAGATGGCTTTAACTCCGTCGTCAATTACGGAAATCGTACCTTGCCGTTGGAGGTCGAGAAAATCTTCGTAGGGAAGACGGTACTGGCGTCCGCCGGCGTTCGCTGTATAGCGAACCGTTCCGTGCATGACGAAGGTAACTTCAAATTGCGAACCGTGGAGCAAGAAGCGCACTCCGATGTTGGGCTCAACAAACTCGTTCATGAAGGTTTCTCCATGCGCAAAGCGCGCGCCCGGCTACTGCTCCAGACACCATGGAAGTTTAAAAAATCCCCCAAGCCCGCTGGCAAATCGTTCGACTTTAGAAGTTGGTAAGCTTCTGAAAACGATACTGGCTTCTTACTCGTCAATATATCGCTGGCGAGGGAAATTTCCGCTGGCGAGTACCGTATAGCGTGTCCGCGTGTGTAGCATAGGAGTAATTCATTGAGGTCGTAGCCACTTGCCAAGGTTCTCGCATCGATCAGGCGGAAACCGATTCCCAGCGGGCGCAACGTATGTTCGATACGTTCAAAGCGATGTCTTTCGTCACCCGTTAGATTGACAATTGATGGCTTGACCTCGTGAATTTCGAACGTTCCACCCGCCACTTCAACCAGGAAATCGGGGCAGGCGAAGGTACGCTCAGTTAGCGCTATTTGAATGGCCTGCGTCCGGAAGCGAAGGACCGTTGGGGAGCGCTCTAGTGCGACCGCGTGCGCGAGCTCAAGCTTGCTTTCAACTGGGACTGCGCCACCGCTTTTTTTGCTGGCGAACAGTGCAGTTCGGCGTCCCTTGCCGCCTTGACGTATTCGTCGCTGGCCGTGCAAAACGTTGGCTACGTCCGGTCGTTTTTCAAAGGCAGCGGTGATTTGCTCAAGGATTTGCGAGACCGCATCAGGCGAACATAGTGCCGCAGCTAGTGATCTTGGATGTGTAACCGTCCGACGTGACCAGTCACCGGAAAATTCAGAATTTAAGTTCATGTTGTGTCCCGAACGAGATAGGATTACCGCTCGTACGCTAAACGCGTAGCGTACGTCAACGGAGCCGCCGCCCAAAAACGAAGGCGCGACTTGACTCAGGGCTGCATTCGGAAGACACTGTAGGTTCCAACCGTTGAAGTGTCATACGATGCTGCAACCGCAGACGGACCCGCAAGGGTCCGTTTGTGTTTCTAGGGGCTAATTAAAGTAGGATCTGCTTCTTCAGCTCCTTTGAGTTCAGAATCTTGACGATTCATAAGGTTGAGATCTTGCTCCATCAGTCCATGCTTAAGTCCTAAAGCCACCGCAATGCGATGACTTTCCCCGCGCGTTGGCACACTGCGCGAATGGAGGACTTGATAAACCAGCGTCGGGTTGAATCCGTTGTGACGGGACCACGCGGCCACAGAAATACCGCGCAAACGGAACTCTTCAAGGGCCTGGCGTGCTGTACGGATCATTACATTGCTTCCAGTTGTATGGGGATATACGAGACCATACATTAGGAGTTAAGTCCACGCAAGTGCTTGATCTTGTTAGATTTTTCGACGCGATTTTTCTTGCAACCGCCCAGAAAAATGAACGGAGCATCAACGAACCAGCGTGCGATCGTCGAGGCATTTTTCGTCGCGCGGTGAGATCCTGCGCTGCCATGTCCGTGCGCAAGCTACCTAGCCCTCACAAAAATTTGGTTTCCTTACCTATGCACTTTACAATCGGATCATATTGGCACCTCTGCGCGTAAAGGGCGACGAAAAAAATGCGTCGAACCCGGCACTGAAATGAGGTCGAAGCTCACGAAATTTTTCCTCCGATCATCTAGGGGACTGAAGAGTTCCTTTTTTGGGAGATTGTGGCTATATGGTATTTCTCTTGTTTTCATGTTAATCCGTCAGTTAAAATTTATGTCAAAAGTAGAAACCCCAAAATTGAAAGCGGTTGATTTTTTCTGCGGAGCCGGAGGAATGAGTTATGGGCTGCAGAGCGCAGGAGTTACGGTGCTAGCGGGAATCGATAACGCGATTGATTGCAAAGACACGTATATTTCTAATATACGCGGCGCAAAATACATAAAGCATGACATCGCTGGCTTGAGTGCGCCTGAATTAGGGCGGCGGCTCACCATTGTTCCAGGTGATCCCGATTTGATTTTTGCTGGTTGTAGCCCATGTCAGTTTTGGAGCAAAATCCGAACTGACAAAACGAAATCAGAAAAGACCGCACACTTGTTAAAGCAATTTCAGAAATTCATTAAGCATTTTCGTCCGGGCTTTGTAATTGTTGAAAATGTGCCAGGTTTATATCGTCGTAAAGAGCAAAGTATTTTGTCCGATTTTCTTGATTTCTTGAAAGTGCAAGGGTATGCCTGGGACGATGGCGTAATTAACGCTAACCATTACGGCGTGCCCCAGAACCGCAAACGATACCTCTTAATAGCCACGAGGCTGGCGGAAAAAATCACTCTTCCCCCACCCGAAAAATGCGCGAAATTAAATGTAAGTGATTTTATTGGGACAGACAATGGATTCGCAAAAATTCCTGCGGGATATCGTGATGAAACCGATTTACTGCATACTGCTGCTGGACTCTCGTCGCAAAATATGAAGCGCATTCAGGCAACCGAAAAATCTGGTGGTTGTCGAACCGCATGGCGAGATAACAAAGAGTTGCAAATAGCAGCATATCAGGGGAAAGATAACATATTTCGCGACGTTTATGGTCGTATGTATTGGGAAAAACCTGCACCGACAATTACTACCAGATTTAATAGTCTATCAAATGGACGATTCGGTCACCCAGAGGAAGACAGGGCGATCTCCATTCGGGAAGGCGCAACTTTGCAAACGTTTCCGAAAACCTACCTTTTTAAGGGAACAAATTTGAGCAGCCTAGCGCGTCAGATCGGGAATGCTGTGCCGCCTGAACTTGCCCGTCGCATTGGCGAGCATTTGATTGCGATCCAAGAAAATGGCTAAAATTCGGACGCGTGCGCGCACGGTAGATATGTTGGGTCGGCAACAAATTGCCGGAATTCAGAACGCGTTGAGCGAATTGTTCAAAAACGCCCACGACGCATACGCTACTTGTGCCAGCGTTGATTATTTTGAAGATGCGGGTGCTGATGGTCAGGGATTCGTCGTTGTCCGTGACAATGGTATTGGCATGACCCTTCGGGACTTCGAAGAGAAATGGCTTGTACTCGGGACCGACAGCAAAGTGGGCGCTTCCAGAAATCACCAGTTTCACCCTCCAAGTATGGCAACTAGGCCAGTAACCGGTGAAAAGGGCATCGGACGTTTAGCGATCGCACTTCTTGGTCGGCAGGTTTTAGTATTGACACGGGCGGTTCGCGAATCCGGTCTGGATGACTTGGTAATGGCGCTCGTTAATTGGCGGCTTTTTGAACTGCCAGGATTGAGTCTCGATGATATTGAGATTCCCATATCCGTATTTCCCGGCGGCACATTGCCTAAGCAAGAAGATGTCGGTAAGCTTAGAGATCAGTTAGATGCATGCATAGCGAAAATCGCGCGGGAGTTCCCAGATTTAGACCTTACTGAAGTTTCAAGGGAAATCCAAAGTTTTTCACCAGACCCCGTTGTATTGGATAATTTTTTTGATTCACGCGACCCGGGTGGTCCCAGCCTCAAAGGCGAAGGAAGCGGCACGCACTTTTTAATTGGTCCAAGCAATCCGGTTATCAAAATCGAAATTACATCGGAGCTGCGGAAAGGTGACTACAATTTCCGGAAGCAGATCCTTGGTTTTTCTGACGAGACGTTTAATCCTAAAGTAGAGGACTCAATCCAAACAGCTTTTCGCCGATGGCTTCCTGGTGAACTTATTGGTGAAGATTTACTCGACCCTTCCACATTTTTCACAAGAGAAGAACTGGCGAAAGCTGATCACTTTCTAAATGGCAGCGTAGACGAATTTGGTCAATTTATTGGTACCTTACGAGTCTACGATCACCTTTATGATAGTGTAGTTATTCCTTGGAACGAAAATAACGGGCATCACACGAAATGCGGAAAATTCGACGTAACATTCGGATACGTCATGGGTCGTACGACTGAAAGCAAAATATCTCCCGACGAATTTACTGCACTAAATGCCAAATTAGATAATTTAGGAGGGATGTACGTTTACCGTGATGGTATTCGTGTCCTTCCTTATGGTGATCATGCTAACGACTGGTTGGAAGTGGAAAAGAGAAGGACTAAGGGAGCTGGTTATTATTTCTTTTCATTCCGAAGGATGTTTGGTGCGGTCACTCTCACACGCGAAAATAATTCGGATCTTCACGAAAAGGCGGGGCGAGAAGGGTTCCAGCAAAACGAAGCATATCGCCAGCTCCGCGATATTCTGATGAATTTGCTGGTGCAGTTGGCAGCTGAATTTTTCCGTAAAGGATCAGCCAATGCGGAACTATTTGAACAGACACAGTTTGAGGTTAGACGTCGATCTGAGGCCCTTGAAAGGCAACAAAAGCGTGCGTCCGCGAAACGGAAGAACTTTTCCGTTTCACTAGCTGCGTTTGGCCACGAGACGAGTTCAGGCTTACCGGATAGTGCTATTGCAAATTTAAGAAAGCTAACGCAGTCTCGGATGGAGGCTGCGTCTCAAATACTGGATCAAGATAAGGCAGCCAATGCGCTAATTCGTGCAGAGCAAGAGGCGGTAAATCAGTTAAATGAGTTAAAGCAAAAGTATTTGCGAAAGCGCCCCGCAGGCATTGCCTTGACGAAGGAGTTGTCACGGGATTGGGATGGTTACCTAGTGGAGCGGTCGCGCCTGGAAAATGAGGTCTTCAACCCTTTCGAAGAAGAAATTAGTCGCACGCTGGGCGCAGTCGCTAAACAGGCGAGGGTATACGTGGACCAGAGGAAGCGACTAGAACAACGTCTTAAATTACTCGCCGATGAGCGCAAGAAGGAATTACTGGAGGCCGCCCGCCAGGCAAACGCTACGGCATCGGATACACGAACGACGGTGTTCAATATTACCGAGAAAGCACGGCATGCGTTGGACCAGACAATTCGAAATATTCAAGCTGATTTAAATCGGACTGATCTCAGTATGATGGAGCCTGATAAAATTGATCAGATGCGCAAAAAATGGGAAGATGAGCTGATTGATATAGAAGTTCGCCATCGCGACGCGCTGATGGCTGCGCGCGATATGCTCGCGTCATTGGCGGAAAATCTTCGTAGTTCTGACGGTGAAGAGCCCGCGCAAATTATGGAAGCTTTGGAACAACGTATGCTATCGTTGGAAGATCAAGCTGACGAGGACTTTGAAATGGTCCAGTTGGGACTTGCTGTGGCTATTATCAATCATGAGTTTTCAGCGTCGATTCATAGGGTTCGGCGTAGTGTGCAGGAACTGGGTCAACTTTCAAGAACGAGCGGAGCACTTCGCCCTCTGTATGAATCAATACGGACAAATTTTGAACATCTGGACGGACATCTTAATTTGTTCACCCCTCTCCAACGGCGACTTTACCGTACCACGCAGAAAATTTCCGGGCATAGCGTGCAGAATTATGTCAACGATCTTTTCTCTAATCGTTTTATACGGCACAAGACAGATTTTCAGTGTTCACCACGCTTCCTAGCGGCAACAGTTGAATGTTATCCTTCTACTTTATACCCAGCGATTATCAATTTAGTTGACAATGCGTTGTTCTGGCTGTCTGGGGTTAATGGCGAACGAGTCATTCGAATTGATGCTGATGGTGAGCAAATTCTGATATCGAACAACGGCCCGGAGATCGAAAGACGGGATTGGACACGAATATTTGAGCGCGGATTTAGCCGAAAACCGACAGGTAGGGGGTTGGGACTCTTTATATCAGCAAAAGCGTTGATGTCGGAGAATATGGTATTGTCGTTACAGGAGCCGGTTGATGGCTCCAATGTTTCATTTGGAATTACTGTTCCCACTCTTGTATTGAAATTATGAATCATCTGCATAAATTTAATCGTGACGCTGCAAAACGCTATTTGCAGAACATTGTCTTTGTGGATGATGAAATTTATTCTCGAGTATCGGGTAAGCCGGTCATTTCAACACTAGACATCCCAGCTTTTCAATCGCCTTTCGCTACGGGGGCTCGAGACGTAAGTGCTCCGGGATTGGAGAGCGCGATTGAGGAAAAGATACCGTACCATCCTCAGCACTTAGTGCAGAGTTTTGCGAAACTGGGGATGGTATGTGCGCTTTATGAGCCGGAGAATAACTTCGCCACCGCTCAGGGTTCTGAATTGTTCAATCTGTGCGAGCGTGCAGATGTGATGATCTTGGATTGGGATTTGTATAAACATGACGGCCGAAATATTCTGCCGCTTATCGCCAATCTAGTCGATGAGAGCCAAAATAGTGTCCCTCATCATTCGCGTCTATGCGTAATCTATTCTACAAAACCAGAACTGGATAGAATTGCCAGCTCGGTATATGATTTTTTAAGAGCAAAAAAGTTGGAAGTGCAGGATGTCCAGAAGCCCGCGACCTTGATTGCTGGATCAACGAGAATAATTGTGTTGGGAAAGCCAGGGGTTCCAAATCGTACGGCCGAGATCAAGTTGCTTGAGGTAGCCGAGGAAGACTTAGCGGAACGGGTGATAGATGAGTTCGCAATAATGCATCAGGGTGTTCTCCCATCGTACGCTTTGCGTGGAATGGCGGCAATTCGACGTAATTCGAAGAAGATTTTGGATAAATTTCACCGAGAGATGGATGGCGCTTTCTTGCTTCATCGTGCCTTGGTGTTATCTGATGAAGACGCATTCGATCAGTTGCCAGAGTTGCTTGCTGAAGAAGTATTGGCAGTGATATTAGATGACCAGGCGCCGAATGAGACATTCGTTAATTTAACGGCTGATGCTGTCGCGGAGCTGCCGCTTTCCGATTTTATTTGGCCTGTGCAAGGCCCCAATCGTCAAGCGGGAGAGATTGTTCGCAAATTCTTTAATGAGGGTAAGGCTGGGATAGCGGGCGACTTTAAATTTGATGATAAAAATCTGAAAAAGAAAATCGATGAGATTCATATTGCTCTGGGCTGTGCGGAGAGCTATGGCGATAAGAAGCTTGCTTCGTTGTTCAATGTCCGAACTCGGTATTTCAAGGCCAAACTACCTACGCTGGGATTCGGTTCTATAGTTAGATGGCGCGAGAATAATGATGTCAACTTTCCTTTTATATATGGCTTTTGTCTAATGCCGACGTGCGATGGTATGCGACTTAATCATGAGGAAGGGTCACGTACTTCATTCCCATTTTGGACGCTTAAAGCAACCAATTCGAAGGGGCGCGGTATTATTGTAAAAAACAGAGAGAACGATTTCATCAGCTTGGTCGCTGTCGTTGGCAAGCCGCGTGAATTACTGTGGATCGATACGTTTAAGCCCGCTACTTCTGGGTTAGTTACATCCTATGAGTCTGGTGGTTCGTACTACTTTGATGGTGCGGAACACAAACTTGAATGGGTTGCCCAGCTAAAGCCTGGGCATGCTCAGCGGGTAGCTAACGATATTGGGCAGTCCTTCTCGCGTGTTGGTGTTGTTGAGGCAGAATGGCTGCGCCTCACAACGGAGAGGTAACCCGTATCATTTAGCGATAAAGGTCATTGCGTGTCGCGCTGATTATAAAAATTGACGCGTGCGCTTCTGGCTTCTGGTCTTTCGCTTTAAAGTTCACTACCCGTGCTTTGGCTATTCATTAGCAGGCGCTGCATTTGCTTGTAGTCTACTGAGTAGCCTCCTTGGCGCCACTGCCGCGACAGACATTGCACTTGACAAAATTCTGAATTCCCGGCCAACCTCCTGTGCCCCCACACATGACGCATTCTAGACCCTGAGCCGTCAACTCAGCAGAGCGAGCTAATCGGTAGTGCCAATCAGGAGGTAGTTTTAGATGTATCACGGGTTTCAAAAGCGCGCCTATTGAGTTAGCCATTGCCTTGCACTGATCCTCAGATCGCCGGGTACCTGACTGCAATGCAGAGTACGAACCAAAGGTCGATGGGTGTCATATTTTATCCTATTTTGGGATATTTGCGCTCGAATGGTCACATGTATGGATGAAATCCATACACGACCCACGACGTGAGCTTCACCTAACCGAAGTGACGCACCCTTAGACCACTGACTGGTTTATTGCCACCAACTCAGTTCAGTCATGAACATGTGAGGTGGCTTACGCAGTGCTTCGAGCCAATCGGCGAGCTCGACGACATCAATTCGCCTATCAAGGTTCTCCACCTTGGCAACGTACGATTGGGCTTTGCCTAATTTCTTCGCAAGTTCGGACTGTGTCGTCTGGACTTGTTCCCTGAGCGCGATCAGACGCT
>DASWMN010000209.1:0-8377 GCA_036399735.1 Telluria sp.
GTCCCTGGCGCCAAACTTCATGTGGTGCGCGCGCCCCAGCTTGGCTTTATAGAAGTCGATCGCCCAGCTTTCCTTGAGCTCCTTGCCATCCCAGGCGAACAGCTTGAGGAATTGCTCGTCGTCCTTGCCTTTCTTGTCCCAGTTGGCCAGCAGCGAACTGGTGACGTACACCCGCTTGCCATCCCAGCTTTGCGAAACCATGTTCACTTGCGAGCCGGTGTGCTTGGCATAGGTCTGCTTGGGTGCTTCCGGATTGCTCAGGTCGAAGTAGCGGGTGGTGCCGTCCATGAAGGTGTTCACCCACAAGCCCTTGCCGTCGGCGGTGATCGAAATGTCCACCGGCAACGGGATCTTGGCCGGGTCGCCAATCGTGGCCACGTCCCTGGCCTGCCATTGCCCGGTTCCATCCTTTTTCACCAGCCACAGCTTGGAAGTGAGCGCGGTGGCGGTGATGGCCCAGTCCTCGCCTTCCTTGAGCGACCAGCGCACTTCCAGCGGCGCCCCTGGCACGGCCAGCACTTTTTCAGGCTGCATGGACTTCAGGTTCCACATCACCATGGTGCCGCCAAAATTTTTCATGGCGCTGGCATCCTGCATCAGCTTGCCAAGGTCCATCATGTAATTGTTCCAGCCGGCGAAACTGGAGGTGAGCAGCGCATTTTTGCCGGGATTGACGGCGATGTCGTAACCGTAGCCATCGCCGCCATTCGTGACCGGCATGTCATGCTTGCTCACGAAGTCACCCTTGTTGTTGTACATCGCCATGCCGGTCACGCCGCCATGGTCCTTGGTGTTCGACAGCGCCCCCACCAGCATGCGGCCAGGCATCGCGTAAAAGGTATGCGGACCGACCAGGCCGGCCTTGCTGCCGAAGTCGCTGATGGTCTTGACCAGCTTCGGTTTGGCGGGATTGCTGTGGATGTCGAACACGTAGATCTTGCTGTCATCGAGCCCGCCCGCCCAGAGGAAGCGGCGGTCGTCGGTAAAGCCCATGTGATGGGCCTCGCCGCGCGACTTGACGGAGACATGGCCGATCACCTTGCCGTAATGCTTGGAAGCGGGATTCACGTCGACCGTGACGAGCTTGTCGAAGCCGTCGCCCATGCCTTTGACGCCCAGGGTCCAGACATGCACGTAGTCTTCCTGGCCCTTGATCAGGTTGGACATATAAGGGGAGTTGCAGGTTTCATCGGCCAGCGCCAGCGGCGCGGCAAGGGTCAAGCAGAACGCGAGTGCGGCCGCCAGCGGGGCCGTTTTGCCAGTGTGGAAAAGCATAGGAATGTCTCCAGTAATAGACGACGCGGGTGGGCGCAAGCTTGCGTTTCATGCCAATCCGGCCGCACCGTACGTACGCCGGAATGCTGACGAATGTAGCGCATTCGGTCTGCCCTGTGGCGCATATTCGGCAAATCCACTTTGCGGGCAAAAAGTGGTGGTTAAAATGACACAGTTAACCGTCTGTCCCGACCCGCCTCGTCCGCCGCCAGCACAGCGCATCGCCCCACGCGCACGCGCGTTTGCTGCCACAAAATTGCCCTGCCCCCCAGACCAAATGGGAGTAAACTCAACTTTTTCCATTCGCCAACAAGGGAGCTTCTCGTGCGCACTTTCATCCACTCCCGTCTGCTTCCGCTCACGCTGTGCCTGGCGGCTTCGCCTGCCTTCGCGCTGTCGCTTAGCGACCTGTCCAACAGCGACGCCACCAGCGGCCTGCGGGTCGCGCTGGAAAAAGGCTCGGTCGCGGCGGTCGGCAAACTGGGTGTGGAAAACGGTTTCCTGAACAATGAAAAAGTGCGCATTCCCTTGCCCAAAGTGCTGGAAAAAGCGCGGCCGCTGCTGGAGATGACGGGCCGCGGCCAGCAGCTCAATGACCTCGAAGTGGCGATGAACCATGCCGCCGAAGCGGCCGTGCCGATGGCCAAGCCGCTGCTGCTCGATGCGGTCAAATCGCTCACGGTCAGCGATGCCAAGAACATTCTGTCCGGCGGCGACACCTCGGTCACTGATTTCTTCCGCGAACGGACTTCGGCCAAGCTGTCGGTGCAGTTTCTGCCGCTGGTCAAGCGCGTGACCGACCGCTCCAGGCTCTCGGCCAAGTTCAATAGCGCGGTGGGCCAGATCAACAAGTTCGGCGTGGCCCAGGCCCCGGCCTCGGTCGAAGACTACGTCACCGAACGGGCGATCGAAGGTCTGTTCGTGATGATTGCGGAAGAAGAAAAGGAAATCCGGCGCGATCCGATCGGCACCGGCAGCAAGATCCTGAGCAAGGTGTTCGGCGCCCTCTGAGGAACGCCCCACCCAGCTTGTTCACCGTCGTCATCTCACTCTGGAGGTCATATGGGATTGCTGGATCAACTCGCAGGACAAGTCATGGGCTCGCTTGGCGGGCAGCAGGATCCGTCAGCGCAGGGCAGCGGCGCGATGGCTGCGGTGATGGCGCTGGTCGAACGCGCGGGCGGCGTGCCGGCGCTGCTGGAGCAACTGCGCCAGAGCGGCCTGGGCGACCAGGTCGCCTCCTGGATCGGCACCGGCGCCAACCACGCCATCTCGGGCGAGCAGCTGAGCGCGGCGGTCGGGCACGGGGAACTGGCCCAGGTGGCCCGGCAGAGCGGACTCGAACCGTCGGCTTTGTCGGGCTCGCTCGCCGCGCTGCTGCCGCAGGTGATCGACCATCTTAGCCCCAACGGCAACATTCCCGCCGACGACATGCTGGGCCAGGGGCTCGATCTGCTCAAGGGCAAGCTGTTCAACTAGGCCTGGCGCCGTGCGCCCCGCTCAGGGCAGCGCGCGCGGCTCGCCTGCCCTGGTGTCGCCCCAGGTATCGTACTTGCGCTCCAGCTTGCGCCAGGTGCCATCGCGCAGCATCGCCTCGAGCGCTTCATTCAGACGGCTAATGGTCGCATCCGGCACGCCTGGATTGCAGGCCAAATACAGTTTGACGCGGTTGAAGGTCAGGACCGGCACGATGGTGTCGGACCAGCCATTGAGTTCCAGCACGGCGCTGCCGCGCCGGATTCCGGCCGCCCACACGTCGATGCGGTTCATCAGCAGCTTGCGCGGATTGATCATGTCGTTCGGGGCGGGGTCGACATTGAAGCCGCGCGCGCGCAGGTATTCGTCACGCGCGTCGCCATGATAGGTGCCGATGCGCAGCTTGCGCGCGTCTTCCAGCGTATTCAGTTTGTACTGGCGGTCGGCGCGCCCGAGCAGCACCCATTCGCCTTCATCGGTCGGCCCCACCCATTTGAACAGGCGCTCGCGTTCGGGCGTACGGGTGGTCGAATAGACGCAGCTGTCGGGACGGCTCAGCGCGGCCGCATAAGCCCGTTTCCAGGGCAGCAGTTCGATGCTGTAAGCGATGCCGCTGCGCGCCAGCGCTTCGCGCACCTTGTCGGTGGCGCTGCCGATCACGCGCTCGCCCTCCTGCATGCTGGTGGGCGGCGAATACTCGGTGGTGATGTACAACGGCAGCGGCGGCGCCATCGGCGCGGCGCCGGCGAAGGCGGCTTGCCATGTCAGTAACGCTGCAACGACGAAAAATTGCTTGACCATTCTGCTCTCGCTTCATCAGAAGGCAGGATAGCAGCAAGCCGGAACGGGCCGCAACTGAAACCGGGCCGCGCCGGCACGAATACCAACACGGCGCTGTTGTTTTGCTATCGGCGCGCCACCAGTTCGTGGTACAGGGCCGTGTAACCCTGCGCCATGCGTTCGGCGGTGAACAGTTCGCAGTAGCGTTCCCCGGCGCGCTGCCCCATGGCGGCAGCCAGCGCCGGGTTCTCCCACAGCCGCGTCATGGCAGCGCGCAGCGCCTGCGGGTCGGAAGGCGGAACCACGATGCCGGTGACTTCATCGACGTTGATGTAGGTGGTGCCGGTACCGATTTCGCTGGAAATCATGGGCTTGCCGAACATCGCGCCCTCCAGCAGCGAAATGCCGAACGCCTCAGAACGCAGGTGCGAGGGGAACGCCAGCGCGTAGCTGAGCGTGAGCAGGGCGACCTTGTCGGCATCGTCCACTGCACCGACAAAATGGACATGCTCGAGCCCCAGCTGCGCGGCATGCGCCTTGAGCTCGGCTTCAATGGGCCCGGCCCCGACGATCACCACCGGATAGTCGAGCTTGGCCATCGCATCGAGCAGAATGTGCAGGCCCTTGTAATAGCGCAGCACGCCCACGAAGAGAAAGAACTTGGGGCCGATCTGCTGGCGCCAGCGCGCCATGCGTTCCGGCTCGGGCGTGGGATAAATGTTTTTGTCCAGGCCGTAGGTGATGATGCGGGTCTTGTCGCGATAGCGCTCCAGCACGGCGGACGAGGCCATGTAGTTGGGCGAGGTGGCGACAATCGCGTCGACACTTTCCAGGAAACGGCGCTTGAGCGGCTGGTACACCTTCAGCAGCAGCTTCTGGCGCACGATGTCGGAATGGTAGGTCAGCACACTCGGCTTGTCGATGCGCGCCATGAAGTGGGCCATGTCGGCAAACGGCCAGGGGAAATGGTAGTGCACCACGTCGGCCTCGGCGGCCAGGCGTTTGAGTTCGCCGATGGCGGCAAACGACATGCCGTTCGAGGCGATTTCGACATCCAGCGGGACGCGCCGCACACGGTGGCCTTCGAACGGGAAGTCGAGCCCGGTTTTCTGGCGGGTCAGGGTCAGCACGGTGTTGGACACGCCCAGCTGGCCGGTACCGACGCACATCTGGCGGATCACCTGCTCGATGCCACCCATCGAATCGGGGTAGTAGGTTTTGTAGAAATGTAAGACACGCATAGTGGTTCCAGCCAACTGCTCAAGAGGATAAGACGGCGCGGTACACGGCCGCCGTTTGCAGCGCGGTGTCATGCCAGGTCAGCTGGCGCGCACGCGCCCGGCCAGCCGCGATACAGCGCGCGCGCAAGGTGTCGTCCGTGACCAGGGCCAGCATGGCTGCCCCAATCGCACCGGTATCGAGCGGGTCGACATCGAGCGCGGCGCCGCAGGTCACTTCCGGCAGCGAACTGCTGTTCGCGGCCACCACCGGCACCCCGGACGCAAACGCCTCGACCACAGGAATGCCGAAGCCCTCGTACAGCGACGGAAACACGAACACGCCGGCGCCCGCGTACAGCTCGCGCAGCGTTTCACCGTCGCGCACCTGGTCGAGCCAGATCACCGGTTCACCATTGGCGCGCGCCGCGCCCAGGCGTGCCACCAGTTCTTCGCAGCGCCAGCCGGGCGCGCCCACGATCACCAGCTGGCGTTCGGCCCGCACCTTGGCCGGCAGGGCCAGGTAGGCATCCAGCAGGCGCTCGATGTTCTTGCGTGGCTGCAGCGTGCCGACAAACAGGAAGTAGCCGGGTCGCAGATCGTGCCGCGCCAGCGTGGCCGCCAGCGCGTCCGGCGCCACCGGGTCGAACCAGTGGGCGTCGACGCCGCACGGCACCACGCTGATGCGGCGCTCATCCACGCCGAAGCATTCGACCAGTTCGGCGATGGCAAAATGCGACAGGGCGATCACGTGATCGGCCTTCTGCGCCGCCTTTACCTGCATCCAGTTCTTGGCGCTGCGCAGGCGCGCGCTGCACCACTCGGGATACTTGATCGGCAAGGCGTCGTGCAGGGTGGCCACGACCGGGCAATCCATGCGCACGATGCGGTAATCGGTGACGTGGAAAATATCGGCAGCCATGTGCATCCGGTGCGCTGCGGGGGTCAGCAGATCGGTCAGCATGGCTGTTTCGAACGATTGCGGCAGGCGCCGGCCGACCGCGATGGCATTGGCGTCGCCACGCAGGCGCGGATAGGAAAACGGCAGCACCTCGCACTGGGCGTCGCCCAGATTGCGCATCAGGGCCTGGGTGTACACCCCGATGCCGTCGAGGCGGCCACCGGTCAAACCCGGTTCGATCATCGTCGTCCCGAGGCCGACCCGCAGCAGGTTCACGCCTCGTACATCCAGCGCAAGGTGTCGGCCAGCGGGGTAATGGCGATCTCGCCGATCACGCCGCTCAGCTTTGCATTGTTGCCCACCAGGGTGATCACGTCATCCTTGCGCATGAACGCCGGATTGCTGTGCACCGTGATCTGGTAGCCGGCGATACTGGCCATGGTGCCGATCACGCTAGCCAGCGAATGCGCGGTGCCGGAACAGACATTGAAGGTTTGTCCGGCCGGGCTGGCGTGCAGCAGGCGCCGGTAGCAGCGGGCGACCATCCGTACATCGGAGAAATCGCGCGCGATGGCCAGATTGCCCAGTTCGATCTCGGGCGCCGCCTTGCGGAAGTGCGCGACGATCTTCGGCAGCAGGAAGTTCTCTTCCTGCCCCACACCGGTATAGTTAAAGGGCCGCACGATCACGATCGGCAGCTTGTCCTGCCACAGGCGTGCCATGTATTCCATGGCCAGCTTGGAGACGGCATAATCGTTGGTCGGCATGGGCGCGACCAGCTCGTCAAGCATGCCGCTGCTGGCATTGCCGTAGATGTTACCGGACGACGCGAGCAGCACGCAGGCGGGCCGGTGGCTCTGGGCCGCCAGCGCCTCGAGCAGATTGCGGGTGCCAACCACATTCACACGGTAGATCTGCTCGATGTTGGCGTGGCCGACAAACGAGATCGCGGCCAGATGCGCCACCACGTCCGGCTGCACTTGCGCCACCATGGCAGCGACCGCGTCGCGGTCGCACAGATCGACCTGGAACAGGTCGGGCCCGGGCTCTTCGTTTGGCAGCACGGTACCGAATACACGGTAGCCGGCGTTACTCAGTTCCTGCGCCAGGTAGCGGCCCGTAAAGCCGCGCAAGCCGGTGATCAGGGCGCGTTTGCCCTTGCCCTCACCGTGCAGCGGCGTGGCAGGCGAGCGCTCGGTAGCGATCCCGCTCATACTAGAACGAGAAGCCGATTTCGTTCCGGCGCATGTCCGCTTCGACCATCATCTGGCACAGCTGCTCCAGGGTGGTGTGCGGCTCCCAGCCGAGTTCCTTGCGCGCCTTGGCTGGATCGCCAATGAGCAGCTCGACTTCGGCAGGACGGTAGAATTTCGGGCTCACGCGAACCAGCATCTTGCCGGTGCTGGCGCAATGGCCGGTTTCGTGGTCGCCCGTGCCTTTCCATTCGAGGCTGATGTTGGCTGCCTTGAAGGCCATGCTGACGAAGTCGCGCACGGTTTCAGTGCGGTTGGTGGCCAGAATGAAGGTGTCCGGCGTGTCGGCCTGCAGAATGCGCCACATGCCTTCCACGTAATCCTTGGCATAGCCCCAGTCGCGCTTGGCGTCCAGGTTGCCCAGCTCCAGCACGTCCAGCTTGCCCAGCACGATCTTGGCGACCGAGTCGGTAATCTTGCGGGTGACGAACTCGCGCCCGCGCAGCGGCGACTCGTGATTGAACAGAATGCCGCTGGAGCCGAAAATGTCATACGACTCGCGGTAATTGATGGTCATCCAGTGCGCGTACAGCTTGGCCACGCCGTACGGGCTGCGCGGGTAGAACGGGGTATCTTCGAGTTGCGGGACGGCCTGGACTTTACCGAACATTTCCGAGGTCGAGGCCTGATAGAAGCGCACTTTCGGATTGACGATGCGGATCGCTTCGAGCAGGTGCACGGGACCGAGGCCGGTGATGGCGGCGGTGGCTACCGGCTGTTCGAAGGAGACGCCGACGAAGCTTTGCGCCGCCAGGTTATACACCTCGTCCGGCTGGGCGGTCTGGATCAGGCGGATCGACGACGACAGATCGGTCAGATCGTATTCAACCAGACGCAATTTCGGGTGCTTCTCGATGCCGAGTTCTTCGATACGCCAGAAATTCACGGAGCTGGAACGGCGGTAGGTACCCGTCACTTCGTAGCCCTTTTCAAGCAGTAACTGCGCAAGGTAGGCGCCATCTTGGCCAGTGATGCCGGTGATCAGGGCTTTTTTCGTGATTTGCATAGGTCGTGGTCGGTAATGATGGGTGGGGCAAATGCCGCGCGTCCCCAAAAGTGGAATGGTTAATCCCGGGATTATATCAGAATCGTCAGTACGATTCTTGCGAGAGGGCAACAAAATGCAATAAAAACATCCTCACGAAAATCATTATGCCTCTGTTTTTTGAACGAGCGATGCCCCATTACCGTTTGTTACGCATCACATGCACTTTTCTGACAAATTAAATATCGATGTTTTACAAAGGACAATAACAAATTGGGAAACAGCGAGTCCGGTGTTTCCCAATTTTTTTAGAGAGGGCAGTCTAGCGCTCCGAGATCGCGTCGACCACGCACAGTGCCGTCATGTTGACAATCCGGCGCACGGTGGCCGATGGCGTCAGGATATGCACGGGCTTGGCGCAGCCAAGCAGCACCGGGCCGATCGCGATGCCATTGCCGGCGGCGGTCTTGATCAGGTTGTAGGCGATGTT
>DASWMN010000210.1:0-6336 GCA_036399735.1 Telluria sp.
TGCTTTACCGAGCGGTCCTCGTTGAAGTCACCTTGTATCGCTTCCCAAAACCAGACCCAGGGATTCTCGCTGGGCTCTTCGGCCTTTTCGTCGTTGCCCGTTGCCCAAGCCAGGGCATCGCGCATTTGCGTGGTGTTGATGTCAGCCATCGGTTCGCCCCTGGTCAGCTCTTATTGACACTGTGTCGCAGTGATTCTTGCGTTACGAATGCAGCTCCCCGCGTGCACTACCTCGGCCTGATGTGGCTTATCAACCACCGTTTTTTACAAGCTTGCTCATGACTACGGACACGTCAAAACCGAGGCGCGCTTGCACGCCGGGACGACTCGAAAACTGCACCTTTGGAGTAGTTGATTATTGCCGGCATGCACTGCGCCGGTTTGCGCTAGCGCAAATGGTTGATGACAAGCAATCGCCTCACATAACTTTTGCCGGAGCGCTTGTCGTGTAGGGGAGATACAAGGCCAGCCGGGTGATTACCATTTTCCCGTCAGTCCAAACGAAAAAGACCTAGCCGAAGCTAAGTCTTGGGGAATTCTCGTCGGAGCGGAAAAGTCCCGCTTACGACGCATTCGTCGACGGGGTGGGAAGGGCGACAGAAAAAACGGGCAATTTCACAGTTGAAAGGCCCGTTAGCGCCGTGCTTACTGGCTATAGGCCGGCCTCGGCGAAGGCGATGCGTTGGTCAGATCCCCAGCGCCTGCTTCTGCATCTTGATCAGATCCGCAATCCCGCCCTGCGCCAGATCGAGCAGGCGGTTCATGCCAGCGCGGTCGAACGCCACGCCTTCGGCAGTGCCCTGCACTTCGATGAAGTGCCCGGCATCGGTCATCACCACATTCATATCGGTGTCGCAGCCCGAATCCTCGATGTAATCGAGGTCCAGTACGGGCATGCCCTGATACACGCCCACTGAAATCGCCGCCACAAAGCTCTTGACCGGCACCGCGCCGATCGCGCCCTTGGCCACCAGTTGATTGAACGCGTCATACGCGGCCACCATCGCGCCGGTAATCGAAGCGGTGCGCGTGCCGCCGTCAGCCTGCAGCACATCGCAGTCGATCTGCAAGGTGCGCTCGCCAAATGCATTCAGATCGAACGCAGCGCGCAGCGAACGGCCGATCAAACGCTGGATCTCCTGGGTGCGGCCGGACTGTTTGCCGCGTGCGGCTTCACGGTCCATGCGGGTGTGGGTCGAACGCGGCAGCATGCCGTATTCGGCCGTCATCCAGCCCTGGCCCTTCCCTTTCAGGAAGCCCGGTACTTTATCTTCGATGCTGGCGGTGCAGATCACTTTGGTGTCGCCGCACTCAATCAGCACCGAGCCTTCGGCATGCTTGGTGTACTGGCGGGTCAAACGGATATCGCGCAACTGGTCGACGGCGCGGCCGCTCGGGCGTGCTTCAAAAGTCATGTGCTGCCTTATTTAATAATCTGGGACGATTTTTCGATGGCGCCGCGGATCTCCGCAATCGCCTTTTCAATCTCATCGTCGTTGAAGGCGTCCACTTCGCTCGGGTTCTCCGGCTCGGTGTTGGCGGTAATGGTGGTGCTGACCAGGTTATCGGGCAGCATCATGGTCGAGATCACGGTGGCCATGTCGACGCCTTCGGCGGAAGGCGCTTCCACATCCGGCGAGCCTTGCCACATGATCGCCAGCGCGGTCGCGTTGTCACCCTTTTCACCGGCAATCGCGGTGGCGGTGCTGATCATTTCGGGAATCGCGCGCACGATGGTCTGGGTCGTCAGGCGGTGCACCAGATCTTCGTCCGACAGCATCGACCACAAACCGTCGGAGCACAGCATCAGAATATCGCCCGACTGCAGGCCGGCCGGACGCGCCACATCCACGCGCGGCAAGGACGAGGCGCCGATGCAGTTATACAGCTTGTTGCGGTCCGGGTGGGTGGCGCGCTCGGATGGATCGGCCAGGCCCTTGTCGATCAGGTGTTCGATGTGCGAGTGGTCGCGCGTGCGGCCCAGAATCTGGCCACGGCGCATCCAGTACAGGCGCGAGTCGCCGCAGTGCGCCCAGGTCGCGATGTTGTGCTGGATCAGGCAGGCCACGGCGGTGGTGCGCGGCGTGTCCGGCAGATTATTCGTGGCGCGGTAGCGGTGGATCTCTTCGTGCGCCTGCATGAAGGCCTCTTCCAGGAAGCGCTCCGGCTTTTTCACATACGGCTGCGCGTTCTGCTGGAACAGCGTGGACATGGTCTGCATGAAAATCGATGCCGCCACTTCGCCGCGCAAGTGGCCGCCCATGCCGTCGGCCAGCACCAGCAGCAGTGCATCACGCGTAAAGCTGTAGCCCATCCGGTCCTGGTTGACCTTGCGGCCACCGATCTGGCTTTCCTGATAAACGGAGAATTGCATGATGTACTTTCTGATCAGGTTTTATTAACGGCTTTTTTGCGCCCGATGCCGATCTTGTCGGCCAGCTCGCGCCAGCGTCCGGTCAGCTTTTCGGTGCCCACGGCAGGCTTGGACTTTTTGCGCGTGGAGGCCAGTTCCTTTTGCAGCGTGAACAGGCTTTGCGGACGGGCCAGCGGATCCATCTCCAGGCACCACTGCACCAGCTTGATCAGCTCGGGCGAATAGTTCGCTTCCAGCTTGCTGTAATAAAGCGGCATCTTGTCTTCGATCTTGCGCTGGTCGGCCGCCTGCGGTGGCGACGCGGCCATACAGGCGAACATCGAGGCGCCCAGGCTGTAAATATCCGACCATGGTCCCAGCGCCGCCGTTTTCGAATACAGGTCGGGCGGTGCGAAGCCCGGTGTATACATAGGCGTCAGTTTGGGGACGTCGGCATTGAAGGTCTGGCGGGCCGCGCCGAAGTCCAGCACGATGGGGGTGCCGTCTGTCCGCAAATAAATATTTGCTGGTTTGAGGTCAAGATGCAACAACTTGCTCGTATGGACCTCGCGCAAACCGGCGCAAACGCCAATAAATATCTGCCGGATGAACGCTTCGTTGAGCCGGCTGCCTTTTTGGCCGAGCCGCGCAATCTGTTCCTGAAGTGAGTGGCCTGATTCATATGCCATCACCATGTACACGGTTTCGTTGCCACGGAAGAAATTTAATACGCGGACAACGTTCGGATGCGAGATTTTGGCAAGAGCCCTGCCTTCTTCGAAAAAGCATTTCAAGCCAATCCGGAACACCGCCAGATTCTGCTTGGAGATAACCGGGACGAGCTCGCCCGCCTGGCGTAATGCCAGCGCGCTTGGGAGGTATTCTTTGATCGCTACCGCAATGCCATCGGCGTCATAAGCCAGATATACAATACTGAACCCACCGGACGCAATTTTCTTTACAATGCGATATCCGGCAATTTCAAGCCCATCGGGCAAGGGAGCGTTATTTTGTGCAGCCATGAGGGTTCCTTGCTTAACACGGCGATTGTGTGGATAAATCTGTGCTTTGTAAAGAAAAGATAAAAACCGGGGACTCCATTGAGCATTTCTAGCATGACAGGTTACGCGGTTGCTACCAGCGAAGGCGCTGCAGGCACCCTTACGATCGAAATCAAGAGTGTCAACTCACGTTTTCTGGATCTGCAGTTTCGTATCAATGACGAACTGCGCGCACTGGAGCCCGATTTGCGAGCCGCTATTATGGCCGCAATCACGCGCGGTAAGGTAGAGGCAAGGCTGAGTTTCGGTCGGAAGGTCGCTGGCGGCTCGCAAGCGCTCAACGAATCGCTGCTTGCCGACCTGGCCCGTTTGCAGACCGAAGTGACCAAGCACTTTGTATCGGCCCCCCTCATGACAGTAGCCGAGCTGCTGCGCTGGCCCGGCGTGATTGAAGAAGCCCAGGTGGGCCAGGAGTCGCTGCAGGCTGACGTGGCTGCCCTCACGGCCAAGACCGTGGCTGCCTTCGTTGACAGCCGCCGCCGCGAAGGCGCCGCGCTCGAAGCGATGCTGGTCTCGCGCATCGATGCGATGGACGTCATCGTCAAGCGCATCACCCCTTTGATTCCCCAGGTGATCGCGCAGTTCCAGCAAAAAGCGGTCGAACGTATGCAGGATGCATTGGGCCTGGCCGGGCACGGCACGCCATCGACCCTGACGCGTCAGGAAGCGTTCGAACGGATTCGCCAGGAAGTGACCTTGTATGGCATTCGTATTGACGTGTCCGAAGAGCTGTCGCGCCTGACGGCGCACCTGACCGAAACGCGGCACATCCTGAAAAAAGGCGGCCAGGTCGGCAAACGCCTGGACTTCATGATGCAGGAGCTGAACCGCGAAGCCAATACCCTGGGCGCCAAAGCCTCGGTCAAGGAACTCGCGGACGCGTCGATGGAACTGAAACTGCTGATCGAACAAATGCGCGAACAGGTGCAGAACCTGGAATAAGAGCGTTGCAGAAATCGCGCCGCTGAAACATACTTGCATTAACCCACGTCGCCCTCGCGCAGGCGGGGGCCCATAACATCGCTGCGCAAAGGCGGTATGGGCCCTCGCCTGCGCGAGGGCGACGTTGATTTTTTACTACTTGATTTTTATTTGTCCGGCTCCGGCCGGGCACTTTTGAAGGACACACCATGCCCACCACCCCCGGCTTTTCCGGCAGCCTGTTCATCGTCGCCGCGCCTTCCGGCGCCGGCAAGTCGACCCTGGTCAATGCCCTGCTGGCCCAGGAACCGGCCATCAAGCTGTCCATCTCGACCACCACGCGCGCCCCGCGCCCGGGTGAAACCGACGGCAAACAATACCATTTCACGACCGCCGAAGACTTTGTCGCGCGCGCCGGCCGCGGCGAGTTCATCGAATGGGCCGAGGTCCACGGTAATTACTACGGCACTTCGCGTCTCATGGTCGAAAAGGAAATGAAAGCCGGGACCGACATCCTGCTGGAAATCGACTGGCAAGGCGCCCGCCAGGTCAAAAAGCAGTTCCCGGCCGCGGCCGGCATCTTCATTTTGCCGCCCTCGATTGCCGCCCTCTCGGAGCGTTTGCACAAGCGCGGCCAGGACGAACCCCACATTATCGAGCGCCGTTTGCTGGCCGCCGGGGGTGAGATCTCTCACGCTCCGGAGTTCGACTATGTTATTATCAATGAAGAGTTCAACGTCGCCTTGTCCGAGATGAGCGCGATTGTCAGAGCGACACGCAGCCGATTTGCACAGCAGGCTGCGCGTAACGCCTCGCTATTTGCCCAGTTGGGTATCCATGCGCAACAATCGTGACAACGCACACTATTTGTCTATTTAGGAGTCAGAATGGCCCGCATTACTATTGAAGATTGCTTGAAAAGTATCCCTAACCGCTTCCAACTGACCCTGGCCGCAACCTATCGCGCACGTCAGTTGCTGCAAGGCCACACTCCTAAAGTCGAAGCCAAGGACAAGCCAACCGTCGTCGCCCTGCGTGAAATCGCCGCTGGCAAGGTCGGTATCGAGATGCTGAAAAAGGTCCCGATGTAAGTTGTTGTTGCGCCTATGAGTGTTTTGCCGTATTTCTGGTAGCCTTAAAGTATGAACCTGACCACTCCGGATACGACACTCCCAGGCACGCCCAAGACGCGCACTCCCCGCGCGCCCAAGCCGGATGCCACGCCCGCCATTGCACCTGGCGTGGCGTCGGTCACGCAGCTCACGGCCAAACTGGCCGAGTATCTCAGCCCCACCGAACTGAAGAAGGTCAAGGAAGCCTATCGTTTCTCCGACGAGATGCACCTTGGTCAAGTCCGCAAGTCGGGCGAACCGTATATTTCCCATCCCATCGCCGTGGCTGAAATCTGCGCCGACTGGAAGCTCGACGCCCAGGCCATCATGGCCGCGCTGCTGCACGATGTGATGGAAGACCAGGACGTCAAAAAGGACGAGCTGATCGAGCGCTTCGGCGCCCAGGTCGCCACCCTTGTCGACGGCCTGTCCAAGCTGGAAAAAATCGAATTTCAAAGCCTGATCGAGGCGCAGGCGGAAAACTTCCGCAAGATGCTGCTGGCCATGGCGTCGGACGTGCGCGTCATCCTGATCAAGCTGGCCGACCGCCTGCACAACATGCGCACGCTCGAGCACATGACGGACGCCAAAAAGCGCCGCATCGCTTCCGAGACCATGGAAGTGTATGTGCCCATCGCGCACCGTCTCGGCCTGAACAACATCTACCGCGAACTGCAGGATCTGGCCTTCTCGCACCTGTATCCGCTGCGCTACCGGACCCTGGCCAAGGCCGTCAAGGCGGCGCGCGGCAACCGCCGCGAGGTCGTCAAGAAGATCCTCGAATCGGTCAAGAGCACGCTCGCCACCGCCGATCTGGAGGCCGAAGTGTATGGCCGCGAAAAGACCCTGTACGGCATCTACAAAAAAATGCGCAGCAAGCGCCTGTCGTT
>DASWMN010000211.1:0-25143 GCA_036399735.1 Telluria sp.
ACCAGAGCAGACCGCGCGCCCGTACATCACTTACCAGAACGTGGGCGGCAGCCCAATCAGTTTCCTCGATAGCACCATTCCGAGCAAAGAGTTCGCGCTGGTCCAGGTCAACGTCTGGGCGGATTCGCGCCTCGCCGCGTCGGACCTCGGCAAGATCGTCGAGGACACGCTGCGCGGGACGACGGCGCTGCAGACCGACATCGTGACAGGCCGTCACGCGACATACGACGAGACCACCGGTTACCGCGGCACGATGCAGGACTTCCGCTTCTTCACCTGAATTCGGCGCCCCGGCGCCAAACCTTTTGCCCGCAAGGGCTTGAACCAGCCACCTATCCGGGTGGCTTTTTTTATGCCCAATCGGGCCAACCACATCGGTCGATATCGACCGGAAAGGCACTATCTTGGCCGTAAGCTTACCTAATGGCATTATCCTGGCCCTGGCCACGGCATATGCCGCATCCATCCCCGTCACGGCCGCGTCGAACGCATCCGAAGCTGTCTTGACGGCAACCAACACCCTGGTCGCTGGCGACTACTTCGAGTTCACCTCGGGCTGGAGCAACGCGAACAACCGCATCTTCCGTGCGAAGTCGCCGAGCGGTACCACCGTCATTGCCGAAGGTCTGGACACCACGCTGGTCGCGCTGTTCCCGGCCGGCTCCGGCACGGGCTCGATCCGCAAGATCAACACCTGGACCCAGATCACCCAGATCATGGGCTGCACGAGCTCGGGCGGCGAGCCGCAGTATCAGAACTACTCCTTCCTGGAGCAGAACTTCGACAGCCAGATCCCGACCACCACGTCGGCCCAGTCGCTCGCCCTGGAAATCGCCGATGACCCGCTGCTGGCTGGTTACCAAGCGCTGAAGGTTGTTGCGCAGACCCGCGCCACGACCGCCCTGCGCGCGTCGCTGCCGGCCGGCGGCTTCATCCTCTACAACGGCATCTTCGCCTTCGACGAAACGCCGTCGCTGTCGAAAGGCAATCTGATGTCCGTGAAAGCGGGCGTTGCGTTGCAGGGCCGCCCGATGCGGTATGCCACCTAAGCACCAGTTGTCTCCGGCCCGCTTCGGCGGGTCTTTCCAGCCCTTGGTCTGATCCCCAAGGGTCTTTTTCTCTCATCGAAAGCAAAAAATGTCCAAGACAGGCAAACCAAAATTTTCCCTCGCTGTAAGCCCGACCTTCAAGGCGCCGGTCGAGATCCCTATTCACGGCGGCAAATCGGCCGAGATCGTCTTCACCTTCAAGCACCGCACGCGCGACGAGTTCACGGAATTCATGGATGGTCTGAAGACTGAGGATGGTGCCGAGGGGCCGAAGGATACCGATGTGCTGCTCGACATCGCCAGCGGTTGGGATCTCGACGAGCCGTTCGACGCCAAATCCTTGGAGGATATGGTGCAGCGCTTCATGGGTTCCGCGCAGAAGGTGATCCACACCTACTGTGAAGAGCTGACGGGCGCGCGCGCAAAAAACTAAGGGCCGTCGCCGCCGCCATGTACGAGCCCGGGATGACCGCGCTCGAACTGCAAGAGCTGGCGGCGGCGGGGCTTACGCTGGACGATGTGGCCAGCGGGCCGATTGAAATCTGGCCCGACAACGTTGCGCCATACAACCTGTTCGCATACATGTGGACGCAGTGGCGAGTCGGTATGGCCGGGCCGACAGGGCTTGATTACAACGTCCTGCACAGAAAACTAGACCGGATGGGTCTGACAGCCGAGCAAGTCGACCGGTTGGAAGAGGACATCCAGATTATGGAAGGCGCCGCGCTCTTGGCGATGCGACCTCCAGACAAGCCGAATTAATTTGGCCACAGCCCGCTCACGCGGGCATTTTTTATTGGGCGTGCAAATGTCAGACGAAATTATCAAGACGGCGACAATCAAGGTCGTTGCGGATGCCAGCGGAGTCGAGGCCGGGATGCGCAAGATCGAGGATGCTGCCGCGAAGACTGGCCGCACGCTCGACAACCTTGGGCGCGCCGACGGCTTCTCGAAGCTTGGCGAGGGCGCCGACCAGGCCGCCGGCAAGTTCACCCTGGGCACCAAGGGCATCATCGACTCGATCGAGAAGCGCACGGCGTCTATGGAACTCGGCAAGCGCGGCACCGTCGAGTACTACACCGCCCTGGCCAATCAGAAGGGCATCAACCCGGCCGCCCTCAAGCCATATCTGGATCAGCTGGAAGCGGTTACCAAAAAAACCAATCTTGCGGCTGAAGCGCAGCGACGCGCCGACGACGGCGCCAAATTCGTCGAAGGCCTGCGCGCACGCGCCGCCGAAATCGGCAAGTCTGCGTCAGAGCTCGCGCGCATGCGCGCAGCTGAGTTGGGCGTGAGCGAATCGGCCGGCCCGCTGATCGAGCGTTTGCGCGCGGCAGAGCAGGCATCGTCCGGGCTGGGTAGCGCCCTGGGCGTGACCCGTGGCGCTCTCGTCTCCTTTGCAGCCGGCCTGGCCAGCGCGGTATCTATCGGCGCGTTCGTTTCCAGCATCAGTGAGAGCATCACCGCTCTGGCCGACCTGGACGACATGGCGCAGAAGACCGGCTCGAGCGTGGAGACTTTGTCGCGCCTGCAGAAGGTTGCCTTGGTGACCGGGCAGGACTTTGGGCCCGTGAGCGACGCCGTCACCAAGCTGGCTCGTGGCATGGGTGGACTCGATGAGGATTCGAACAAAGTTGTCAGTGCGCTAAAACGTCTTGGTGTTTCCTCTAAGGACGCCGCTGGAAACCTTCGCGACCCATCAGAAGTTTTGATCGACATTTCCCAGGCATTTCAAAAGTACGCTGACGGCGCGGGGAAAACGGCCGTCGCGAATGACCTTATCAAGGGTTCTGGAGCAGATCTTTTGCCGTTCCTGAATGACGTCGCGGAGCGCGTACGCGAGTTTTCTGGATCATCCGCCGCTGCTGCCAAAAGTGCCTCGGCATTTAAAGACAATATGGCTCAGTTGAAACTTCGGGTGGCGGAGATGGGCCTTTCTTTTGCAGAGAATCTACTGCCGTCGCTGGTCAAGTTTTCCGAATACATCAAGGAGCTTGTAGATAGCGGGAAATTCAAGAAATGGATTACTGACGCAGGTGAGTCGGTTGGTAAATTCGCTATCTTTATTGAAAGTGCATACAAGGTACTGGTGCCAGCTGCAAAAATCGTGGGGGCGTATTTCGCGGCATTTGTCGGCGGCCCCGCACTTTTCCGAGTCGTGGCGACAGGCCTGATCGCGCTCTACAACGGCATCGGCAAAGTGGCTGTCGCGATGTATACCGGCGCTGGCGCAAATGCCGCCTTTAATACCTCCTTGTTCGGAACATCTGTCGCCGCGACTTCAGCCAGCGGCGCATTGGGGAAGTTGAAGATCGCAGGCGGCGTTCTTTTTGCAGGCTTTGCAGGGTGGGAGATCGGCAAGTATCTTCGCGAAGAATTCGAAGGGGTTCGCATTTCGGGTTTGCTGTTCTTCGGCGCCATGGACACTGGCTGGGAGAATTTCAAATACAACACGAGTATCGCGCTAGAGGCTGTTTCGTTTGCCTGGGATAAAACTCTTGCGACGATGAAGTCTGCCTTTGGACTCTATCTGGAAGGCGTCGGAAAGGGCTTGGGCGTATTCGGCGATAACAAAGCCTCAACAAGTGTCCTGGCCTACGCGAACTCCTTGCGGTCTGCTGGGGATGCGCAAAAAACCTTTGCGGACCGCACCGCTGCGATGACGGCCGCGCATAAGGCTGAGCTTGAAGCGATCGATGAGAATTTGATGACGCTTGTGCAATACGAGCTCGGAATTGGGAAAGTCGCCGAGGCGAAAAAGAAGGCGGCGGATGAGGACGGAAAGGAAAAGGACAAACCGGGTCTTGGCAACAGGAAGAAGGTCGTCGAGGCGGTAGAGGACACGGCCATCCGCATCCAGCAACAATATTCTGAGTCACTTGCAAAAACTGTAGCTGCAGCGATCGCTGAGGCCGAGGCGCAAGAAGACCTGGTGCGGACGTTCGGCATGACCAAAACTGCAATCGCGGAGCTCACCGTGGCGCGTGAGGAAGATCGACTCGCGCAGCTCAGGGCGATTCCGGAAACGAACGCTGAGGTAGCAGCTCAAGAATTGATTATCGCGGCGAAGAAGCGGTCGCTCGCCGCGAGTATTTCTCTTGACAGTCTGGGCGAGGGTAAGAAGGCTCTGGACGATCTCGACAAGTTCCTGGACCCGACGCGCGCCAAGGACTTCGGCGAAGCCCTGAGTGACGCGTTTGGCAGCGCGGGCAGCGCGCTGAACAAGCTCACAAACAGCCTGACCAACTACGGCTCCAAGCAGGCCAAGATCGATGAGGCTCGCCAGAATGCCAAAGTCGCCTTCGCCAAAGGCGAGCTGTCGAACGAATCGTTCGCCCGCAAAATGAACGAAATCAATGAGCGCGGGCTGAAAACTCAGTTGAACGGATACGGCCAGATGACGGATGCTGCCGCCGGCTTCTTTGGCGAGCAGAGCCGCGGCTACCAGGCGCTGCAAGCGGCCTCCCAGGTGTTCCACGCCGCCGAACTGGCGATGACGATTGCCGAGCTGGTGCCGAAGGGGATCAGCGCCGTTCTGAGCCAGGGCGAGGGCGATCCTTATTCGGCGTTCGCGCGCATGGCTGCTATGGCGGCCATCGTCGCGGGTCTGGGCGTGGCCATTGGCGGCGTTTCTTCGTCAGGTGGTGAATCGGCCGTCGACGTGCAGAAGAAGCAGGGCACGGGCGGCGTCCTGGGTGACTCGTCCGCCAAGTCGGATTCGATCTCGCGTTCGCTCGACATGATCGAGAAATACACCTTCCAGGGCCTCGACTACAGCGCCGGCATGCTGGACTCTCTGCGCGCCATCGAAGCGTCGATGACGGGACTGACCAACCTGATCGTGCGCGTGCCGGGGCTTACCAACGGCACCAACCTCGGCATTCAGGAAGGCAACATCACGAAGCCGAGCATCCTCGGCACGCTGATCGGCGGCTTCATCGCCGGGCCCATGACGGCGCTGGTGAAACTGTGGGGGAAGACCACGCAGAACATCGTCGACTCGGGCATTCAGTTCGGTGGCCGGGTCAATGACCTGCAGGCCGGCAAAGGCTTCAGCCAGTACGCGAGCGTCAACACCACGAAAAGTAGCTGGTTCGGATTGTCGAAGAGCACGTCGAATTCGGTGCAGACCCAAGGGTTGGGCAGCGATCTGTCGTCGCAGTTCGGTATGGTATTTACCGGGCTGGAAGAAACGCTCAGGACCGCGGCCGAAGGTCTCGGGCTCGGCGCCAACCAGGTCACGCTCGCGCTCGACAAATTGGTGTTGGCGCCGACGAAGATCTCGCTCAAGGATCTGAAAGGCGACGAGCTGACGGCAGCCGTCAACGCTGTGATTTCGAAGGCCATGGACGACATTTCGGAGGCCGCTTTCCCGAGCTTTCAGCAGTTCCGGCAGATCGGCGAAGGGTACGCCGAGACGGTGATCCGGGTGGCGCAGAACTTCCAGGCCATCAACGTGGTCTTCGAGTCGTTCGGCAAGGTGTTCGGCCAGATCGGACTGGAGTCGGTGGCGGCCCGCGAGCGGCTCATCGCCCTTTCCGGCGGCCTGGAGAATTTCTCGTCGCAGGGCGAGTACTTCCTGACGAACTTCTTCAGCCAGGAAGAGCAGGCGGCCGCGCTCAAGAAACGCATTCAGCCGACCCTGTCGCAGTTTGGGCTGTCGACTGAAGGCCCCAACGCTGAAAAGATCTTCCGCGACTTCGTGGTGGCGCTGGACACGACTAGCGAGGCGGGCGCGCGCGCCTATGTCTCGCTGCAGAACATCGCCCCTGCGTTCAAGGAAATTATCAACGCATCGTCGGCGGCGCAAGAAGAGCGTAACTCGCTGCAGGATCAACTCGACAGTCTGACGATGTCGTCGACGCAGCTCTTGAAGAAGCAGCGCGATGCACTCTCAGCAAGCAACCGCGTGCTCTTTGATCAGATCCAGGCAGCGACGGCCGCCAAGGCCGCGCAGGACGCTGCCAAGGATAGCCTGGGCAACCTGATCGGCAAGCTGACGTCGTTTGGCGATTCCGCCAAGACGCTGCGCGACAGTCTGCTTACCGGCAGTCTGTCGACTCTCACCCCGGAAAAGCAGTACGACGAACTGCGCCGACAGTTCGAAACGACCTATACCGCGGCGAAGGGCGGCGACACCAAGGCCCAGTCGAATTTCTCATCGATCGCGACCGCATTCCTGACCGCCTCGCAGAAGCTGAATGGCGGCGACTCGACTTACGCGGCTGACTTTACCCGTGTTCGCAGCGTATCGGAAGAGGTGGCGCTTTGGGCGGATGGTCAGCTTGAGGTTGCCAAGCGCAGTCTGGATGCGCTGAATGCCCAGGTCATCGGCATCGAACAAATTAATGCCACGCTGGGGATCGTTGCCGAGCGAATCCAGCCAACTACGCCGGCGCCGCAACTGCTGGTCGGCGTGCCGGACTTCGGCACCTACGGCGTGAATATGGAGCCGATGGCAGCAGAAATCAGGGCGCTTCGGCAAGAGGTTTCCTCGCTGCGCCAGGATCAAGCTATTCAAACGGGTGATTTGATCCGATCCAACGCCCTGGCCACTCAGCAAGCCGCGGACCGGACCGTCGCTGGTTCTGCAGCGACGGCCAAGGATTTGGTGTGGGCGACCATTCGTCAAACTGCGATGATCAAATGATAACTGACGACCAATTTGCTGCATGGCTGGATGACTCCGGCGCGCAGCGCGTGACCCTGTTCGAGGTGGGCTGCCTGGTGGGCGGAGTTCCAACCACGCGCTATTTTTCGAACAAGGCGTACGGCGGGGGCTCCAGTGCGACGCCGTATCTTGCGATCGTCGTGGGCGGCCTGAAGATGACCGAGTCGATCTCGTTGGTTACCGAGGCGAGCCTGTCTGCTGGCGACATCGAATTGCTCAACTTCGGTGGCGAGTTCGACTCGTATTTGGATGACAACTGGTCGAACCAAACTATCACGGCTTGGGTTGGAGACGTCCGGTGGCCGCGCGCGGACTTCCGCCAGGATCTATTTGGCATCGTCAGCGACATTGACGGGACCAAGGCGGCGGACCGGCTCAACCTGATCTTGCGAGACAAGTTTCAGAGGTTGAACACGCCTGTCACCGAGGAATTGATGGGCGCGTCGGCACCGAACCCGGAGACCTTGCGCCCCCTTTTGCTGGGTGAGTCCCACAACATCACACCCAAACTCAAAAACGCCGCCACAAAAGAATACGAGTTCAACTCCGTTGCCAGCGAGGACGTGATCGAGGTTCGCACGGACGGCAAGAAGCGGACGACGATCACGAAGAATCTCGCTGTCGGCAGCTTCACCTTCACCGACGCTGTTGGGCCCGGCACGGTTACTTGCAGCGCCCAGGGTGTCAAGCCGTCCGGCACCTACTCCAATCGTATTGTGCCGCTGATCAAGTATCTCGTCACTCAATGCGGTAAGGCGGGGGCGCGCTTCACTGATTCTGATTTGGACCTGGTGAGCCTGGCCGCGTTTGATGCAGCTCATCCCCAAATCGTCGGGCTCTACATTCCGGATCGGATGAACGTGCTGGAAGCATGCCATGAGCTCGCTGGCAGCGTTGGGGCGCAGATGGTGCCAACACGCACCGGCCTGTTGCGGCTGATTCAAATCGCTTTTCCGACCAGCGCTACAACTGAGATTCGTCAGTCGGCGCAGATCGACGGCACAATTCAACTCGTTGCATACAGCGAGATCGCTGGCGCCGTGAAGATTGGATTCTGCCGGAACTGGACGCAGCAGCCAAACCTTGGTACGTCGCTGCCGCCAGCGCACAAGGAAATGTTTGCGGAAGAATGGCTCACCGCGTACGAAAAGGACGATGCGGTGCTGGCCGCCTTCAAGCTGGACGGCGCGCCATCGCAGCAAAACACGTGCTTGCAAGATGACGTCGAGGCCCAGGCCGAAGCGCTGCGCCGTTTGAATATTTTCAAGGTGAAGCGCAAGACATACCGCTTCCAGGGTACGCCTCGGAACATGATGCTCGAGCTCGGGCAAGCGGTAAAACTCTTCAGCAATCGTTACAACCTGGCGGCCGGCAAAGTGGGAATCGTCACTTCGCTGGCGCGCGACTGGGACACTTTCCAGGTCACCGTTGAGGTCACAATCTAATGGCAGCTATCGCCAACGCGCGGGATAAGATCCTGCAGGCCGCCCCTTCGCGCACGACCAATTCGCCGAACGCTGCCTTGTTCTTGACCGCCAACGCAGCGGGCTTCCACGTTGCGGCCGGCGGCGCCTTTGACCCGGCGACCATCACGTTCACCGCAGCAAAGGTATCTCTGGACGGTCTAATCGTCTTTACCGCGTTCGGTGCCACGCTGAGCTCAGTCACCGACAATACTGCAGTGATTGCGTACGCCGCCATGGGTGGGACCACGGCCACCGTCACAGCAACCGTCGTTGAGAACGGGGTTACGTTCACGCAGACGTGCACGATCACGAAGATTTTCGACGGCGCGGCAGGCTCGAACGGTACGCCCGGCACCAATGGCTCGCGCGGTGCTGGCCACTACTACATTGTCGGCAACCCTTGGACGGATGCGCTCGGTGACGCCGCAACGCCAGGTGCGAACGTTGTGGACGACGTTGTGACCGTCTACACCAATGGCGTCTACGTGCGCGAGAAGCGGTGGAATGGATCGAATTGGGTCGATCAGGGCACCGTTGTCGACGGCAACCTGCTCGTCACTGGCAGCGTGAAGGCAGCGGCGCTGGATGCGTACGCCGTTACTGCTGGCAAGGTCAATATCACGACGCCAGGTGGCGCCTTCAATAGGGATCCATTTTTCATCGACCTTGCCGGATCCTGGGACATCGCCGGTACTGTGAACGCGTACACCGGTCCCGGTGGGAACGCTCCAGCGAATACCTATATCGCCAGCCCTGGAGGTGCGGCTGGTTATGTGACGGGGAGGGAGCTTATCCCCATCAGCGCCGGGAAGACTTACACGCTCGGTGGTCACCTTTACACTGACGGCGGCAACGACCGACTTGCGGCGTTCTTCATTCAATTTTACGACGCAACGGGCGCGCGCCTCAGCACGGCTTGGGGTGACGCGACTTTTTCTGGATTTACGAGAGGCGTTTTCGCTCCGACCCCTGGCGACTGGTACGAATTCCGCGACGGAAAATTCGGGGCCAATGCTGGCACGAGTCGCCCAATCCCTACAACTGCCCGCTATTGCCGGGTCGGTGTCTATCTGAACGCAGGCGGCACCAGCAGTACCCTCATGGCATGTACGAGCTTGAAACTTGAGGAGATTATTCCTAGCGTCCTGATCCAGGATGGCGCGATCACGGCCAATAAGATTTCCGTCACCACTCTCACGGCGATCACCGCGGACCTTGGCACGGCGACCATTTCAACCGGTGGATATCTGCGCTCTGGCCAGACTGCGTACAACACTGGCACCGGTTTTTGGCTTGGGTCTGTGGCCGGTGTACCTCAGTTCAGCATCGGCAATCCGTCGGGTGCGCACATGCGCTGGGACGGCTCAAACCTGTACATCCAAGGTGAGACGAAGGCCACGTTCTCTGTAGCGATCACCGGCACCCTGCTCAGCTCTGTTGGTAACGGCGCGGTTACTTACGGCACCCGGCTCTCGACGGTCACCGGCGGTGTCGGCACACTCGCATATCAGTGGTACATCAGCGGGACGCAGGCCAACGACCTCAACGCCAACTATTTCGCATCGAGCGGCACCACCTCGTCCAGCTGCACCATCCGCGGCTCAGCGAACAACATGCAGATTATCGGCACGCATGTCCTAGTCGTAACGGAAGTAGCGACTGGCCGAACCTGCACCGCAACTGTCGGGCACAACCCAACCCACGGCACCTACCCATGATCATCTCCTACGCAAAAATCGAAGGCACCAAGGTCGTCGGCTTTTTCGAGGCTGACGACGAAGGACCGAACGATGTCGACTTCCCACATCAAGCGACGGCTATGCCCGTCACCGGCTGGCCTGCTGCAGATAGCCCTACGAAGGAACTGCACATCGACTCCAGTGGAGCGCTGTACTGGGTCGAGACAGCCGCGCTGGCTCAATTGAAGGCGGCAGCAATCGCGAAGACTTATAAGGATGTAGACGCGATCTATGACGACGCAATAGGTCGGCGTGCCACTGAGTACAAAGAGGCCGAAGAAGTGGCGCGCGCGTTCGCAGTCGCGGGATTCGCCGGCCCGGTCAGCGCCTATGTTTCGTCATACGCGCTTTACAACCCGACTGGTGTCGTACAAACGAACCGCTGGGCCGCCGAGCAGATCATCGCCAGGGCCGACGCCTTTCTAATGGCGCAGAGCGCTATGCGTGCCACGCGCTTCGCCAAGCAGGCGCAAATGCAGGCGGCGGACAACGAGGACGACCTGGTGGCGGCCGCCGCGGCTTGGGACGAATTCATCGCAGTACTTCGGGGCCAGCTTGGCCTCTAACATCGGAGCATCTATGAATATTAAACACGGCTTGATGCAACTCTTTATCGCGGTCGACCAACTGCTCAACGTGATGTCGAACCCGTGGAGCACCGAGACCTGGGCCGATGAAACCCTGTCGGCGCGGTGCGGACGGCTTGGCCACCGCAACCCGTACAAATTCTGGAAACGAATCATCGATGCAGTATTCGGGCTGTGGCAGGGACCGAACCACTGCGTCAACGCGCACCGGAAAGAAATGGATCGCTACAACTCGCCGCCGGCGGACCGCATTCGCGCGGCGGAGGGCAAGTAACCATGCCGAGCCTTCGTATCGTGCCGGACAACGCGGTGGATCGCTCGACGCTCTCCGCGTCGACCACAGCCGGCGTCCTGGCCGTGAGCAATCTCAAAAGTGACAAGAAGTCCGAAGTCTACCGCGCGACCGGGACATCCACGACGATCACCGGCAACCTGACCGGCACCGAGTCCGCCTCGGTGCTTCATCTGCTTGGGAATTTTTCCTCGACGATGACGCTGCGGTTGCGCCTGTACTCCGGCGCGGCCGGCACGGGTCTGGTGCTGGACACGGGCGCGATGCTGGCTTGCACTGCAGCGCCCCGGGTTCCGCGTGGGTGGACAGCAGCGCAGGCCGCGAGCGCGTACGCAAACGGCGGCGGCGCGCAGGCATGGCTCTGGTTCGCGCCAACTGACTTCAAGGGCTACGTTATCGACATTGTCGACACTGCCAATCTCCAGGGCTACGCCGAAGTTGCGCAGGCAGTCTTGGGGAAGTACTGGGCGCCGACGAATCACGCGGTTTCTGCATCGCTCGACATCATCGACAGCACGACTACCGAGCGGACCGCTGCCGGCGACCAGGTGGCGAATGCTGGCACGGTCTATCGAAAGCTGTCGATCGACCTGAAGGGCATGCCGCCGGCCGATCGAGCCACACTGGTCAACTTGCTCATGAACAGCCGCGCATACCCGATTCTCATCAGCGCCTTTGCGGAGTCGGGGGATGCGGTACGCGAGCGCGATCACATGTTCTACGGCCGGCGCGCCAGCGATTCGTCAGTCAGCCCGGAGTTTCTCTTCCGTTACGCGTCCTCGGTCGATTTCGAAGAAGTCTAGCCCCCTCTCACCCGCTTCACAACGGCCCGCCGCGTGCGGGCTTTTTCTATTAAGGCCGCTCATGGAAGATTTGCACGTCGCCCTAAAAACTGTCCTGGTCCCACTGGCGACACTCTGCGGATGGATTGCTAACGCATTGCCACCGATCGCGGCCCTTGCGTCGATCCTCTGGATCGGCTTTCAGTGGTACCACTCCGCGCCGATGAAAGAACGGCGCCGTTTGAAAGGAAAGAAGAAATGATCACCACGCTGATTTCGTTTTTCGGAGGGTCCGTCTTCCGCATGATCTGGGGCGAGCTGTCGTCCTGGATGACAGCTCGGCAAGAGCATAAGCACGAGATCGACCGTATGCGCCTGCAGGGCGATCTCGATGCGGCCAGCCATGCCCGCAACATCGAGTCGATCCGCGTCCAGGCCGACCTCGGGGTCAAGACGATTGCCGTACAGGCCGAAGCGGACATCGGTCGGATTGAGGCCGACGGTTGGCTCTCCGCGGTCAAGGGCACGACGTCGGCGACTGGCGTCTGGTTCGTCGACTTGTGGAATGGCGTGATCCGCCCGGCCGTGGCCACTTGGGCCATCGGCATGATCACTGGCCACTACCTCACCTGGTGGGTGCTTGATGAGAATGGGTGGAGTGTAGCCGGCGCCGCGCTGGGCATCTACCTCGCTGACCGCGCCTTGTTCAAACGGGGCAAATGATGGTCGACCGCTCGCTGGCCGTGCGGGTCGCCTCGGTGCTGATCCGGCGATTCGAGGGGCTGTATCTGGGCCCCTACCTGTGTCCGGCCGGCGTCCCCACTATTGGCTACGGCTCGACCAGGTATCTCGACGGTCACGCCGTGCAACTGACTGATCCGCCGATCACCCGCGCAATGGCCGAACTGCTGCTGCTCCGGACGGTGATGCGGACCTACCTGCCCAACGTCCTGAAGCTGTGCCCGGGTGTCGATAGTCCGGAGCGCCTGGCGGCGCTCATCGACTTTTGCTACAACCTGGGCGGCCCGGCGCTGCGCTCCTCGACGTTGCGCAAGCGCGTCAATGCCGGCCGCTGGGACGACGTACCGGTCGAACTCCGGAAGTGGATCCGCGGCGGCGGGCGGGTGCTGCGTGGGCTCGTGCGCCGGCGCGAGGCCGAAATCGAATTGATATAGGAGGGCTCGTCATGGCCAAGAAGCTTCCACCCGATCCTCAGTCCTGCGAGTCCTGCCGGTTCTTCCTGGCGAACAAGACCGATGAGTTCGGCTTTTGCCGCCGGTACCCACCCAAAGCCGTACAGGCCGACGACGGTACCGAAACCACCCTCAGCGCCCCGACCGCGTCCACGTCGGACTGGTGCGGCGAGTACCAGCGCACCACCCATTAAAAGGCCACAATGAAAATCGACCCGAAGCTTATCGAGTTCGCAACCGTACGCCAGATCGAGTACATCGAGGCGATCGAAGAGCATGGCTCAATGCTGAAGGCGGCCAAGGCGCTCGGCATGTCGCGCAACGCCGTCCAGGACTCGATGACGAAGCTGCGCAACGCTGCCGCGCGCCAGGGGTACTCGCCCGTGCATGGCATGACCAGATCGGTCCCTGACGGCTTCCTGGCGAAGCGGGTTAGCACCAATTACAAAGAGGACGGTTCGATATCGCAGCAATGGGTGATCGCCACCCCGGACGCGGCGCGCCAGCGCGAGATTATGGAAGCCGGGTTTGCGGCAATGGCTGGCGAGCTGCCGCGCCAGAAGCCGATCAAGGCGCCGTCCGTGACCGACTCAAAGCTGGCCAACTTGTTCACGCTGACCGACTCGCACGTCGGCATGCTGGCCTGGCACAAGGAGAATCTGGACGCCGCCGGCGACTGGGATCTGCAAATCGCTGAGCGTGTACTCACTGGCTGCTTCGAGCACATGATCAAGGCCAGCCCGAAGGCGCGCGTGGGCATCGTGGCGCAGCTCGGCGACTTCCTGCACTCGGACGGCCTGGCCGCCATCACGCCTACTTCCGGGCATCTGCTCGAGCAGGACGGCCGTTTCCCAAAGGTGGTGCGCTCGGCTATACGGATTCTCCGGCGCGTCATCAATATGGCGCTCGAGCACCATGAGACGGTGATCGTGCTGATGGCCGAGGGAAATCACGACCTGGCGTCGTCGGTGTGGCTGCGCGCGATGTTCGCAGCGCTGTACGAGAACGAGCCACGGGTTCAGGTGATCGATTCCGAACTACCGTACTACGCGGTAAAGCACGGTAAATGCATGATCGCGTGGCACCACGGTCACCTGAAAAAGAATGATGCCCTACCGCTGCTGTTCGCGACCCAGTTCCCGGAAATGTGGGGATCGACTCTGTACCGCTACGCTCATTGCGGACACCGGCACCACGAGGAAATCAAAGAGCACAGCGGGATGAAGGTGGTGCAGCATTCGACCCTGGCCACGCGCGACGCGCACGCCTCGCGCCACGGCTGGCACAGCGTGCGGCAGTGCACGGCGATCACCTATCACACTGACTTTGGCCAGGTGTGCGTGAACACGGTGACACCGGAAATGCTTGAGGCGGCCGCGTAAAAACGGGCCCGTGCGTGCTTGCGTTTATACTGTGCAGATGTACAGCAAAGTAAAGCGACTGCGAAGCCGCGGCGCCCGCCGATCTGACCGAGAAATACAGGCCGATCCTGGCATAGTGGGGCATGTCACAATGGCCACGGTGGGGCACTGGCGAGAAATGAAAATCTACGCTGTCGGCGACTCGGCCTTGATGCGGCCGGTCGGTCCACTGCTCTTCAATCCGGTGATCGTTGCCGTCAACGGCGATCGGATGCTGTTCGAGGGGCTAGAGCGCCAAGGTGATGGCGGCGACCCGAAGGGAGCGGTATACATGCAAGAATGGGCAGTCCAAGTCATGGAAAAATTGCCCGAATGAATCTGATTTATGCTCCGCAATTGCGTTATTCGCCCCAATTCCCCGGGCGACAGATTCGATCTGTCGCACGCCGGTTGCGGAGTGATTTCGAGCTATACGGCCCGGAAGTACAGGATACTTGGGCTAGCTTCCCAAGCTTACGACGAGGGTTCGATTCCCTTCACCCGCTCCAATAACTTCAATGGTCCGGCACGTGGCACCCCTTGCGTCAGGGGGAAACGCAGTCGTGGTTCGGACTCAGGCCTCTGGCGCCGACCAGACCAAATTCCACAGGTGGCCGTCAAGGTCCTCGAAACCCTGGTCGTACATGAACCCGTGGTCTTCTGGCGGATGCGGCGTGCTGCCGCCAGCCGCAATGGCTTTCGCGATGAGCGTATTAACTTCTTCCCGGCTTTCGCAGCTCAGACAGATCACGACTTCATTGGCTTCTTTTGCCTGCACGACAGGCTTGTTGATCAGGGACTGGAAGAAAGGCTCGACCGTCAGCATGGCCTGGATGGTGTCACCGACAATGTTCATGAATGCTGCGTTCTCGCCGCTGAAGCGGGCATCGAAAGTAAAGCCTAGCGCGGCAAAGAAAGCTTTGGACTTGTTCAGGTCCTTCACTGGCAAGTTCAGGATAATCTGTTTTTTCATGGCGTGTCCTTTGTTGAGGTGGAATGGGCATCAGGTGCTTCATCCCTACGACGGATGGCGGCGCACAAAATCGACACGTTTTTAAAAATATTTATCTCTACGATGGTCCGCGAACGCTCCATGCTGGACGGTGGCGGCTACTTCCGCGCGCAGCAAACTAAAAGAAGCGCGTCGCCGATGTGTACGAACATTTTCCTGCGGAGGTAAAGCGCGAACCTGGACGTTTGCGTATCAAACCTGAGGTTGACAGTAAATCAATCTGTTGGCAAGCTGGGATATTTTTCCACTGAAAAACATATTGACGCATGCGTACCTGTAGCCACGACTCCGGCGAAAATAGGATGATGAACTTCAGAAGAACGATTCAAGAAATTGTTGGGCGCAGGTACAGATATGCCTTGTTTTATAACTTCCCTGGCGGACTGCGGTTCGAGCTATCCAAGGGCAATAGTGCGCTCGACCAAGCATTATCCGCGCTACGCAGGGCGACTGCTGTTTGCAATGATATTTTCGCCGGCGAAGAAAAAATATTGGTCCATTTGGAGTCGTATGCGCCGCAGACCCGTTTCAGTTTGCGTACGATGCTGCGCGAATTGAAGATTGCGGGAATCACGGTCCCAACAGTCCGCGAATTCTGGATACACGAGCAAGAGCAAGCGGACGTCGCCGATGATGACAAAGAAGTCGCGCTGTGCTGCGCCTTCGAAGTCCCGGCAGCAAAACTGCAAAATCTGCTTTGGTGTGCCATTACGACCGATCTGGGGCCGATCTACCCCAAACCACGCTGCCGGATCTACCTGCTCCATCCGAATAAAGGGATTGTTGTTCACCCTTACGACGACCGGGGAATGGACGTCATTAGTCTGCGTCCATCCGACTTATCCGGACTTTACGAGCTGCACAAGGATTTGCTGCTCGATTACGATATCGAAGCAATGCGTCAAATGTTCGCGTCAGGTGGTTCCCCAAAAATCGCGCTGCAGCAGAAACGATGAAACGAGGATGTAATCGAATGGACCAACTTGACGACCGCATGAGGGCCCAGCTCAAACGCGAATTAATATCTGATAAAGCCTTACCGTTCGAGCAGGAATTTTGCCGGACGACCGATCTGGAAAGATCGATTCTCGACCAGTTCGGCCGCTCCGGGGCCGAGTTCATTGTCAGCCAACATAATCTCGTTCCTTCGTTCGATGCCACTTGCCCTTGGCAGATTGAGGGGCTGGCCGCTGTCGATGCCGTGGACAAGGTGCTGTCCCCGCTGCGCAGGCTGCTTCCGGAATTTGTGTCCACACTTGAAGAACGCATTCGATGGGTAGTGCCAGTGCGCAGCGAGGGCGAATGGCAGCTTGTCTATCTGGTTGACCGGGCGCTTTACGATGGCAGGCCCTACTACGAGTTGATTGTCGGGGGCGCCCCGAATCTGGCGCCGCAGCTCTCGGAGCGGGCGGCGTCTTTGGGGTGGAAAGTACCGGATGCCATCAAGACGCTTTGCCTGGTCCATGACGGCTTTGGTGCGGTCGACAGCGCAATACTCGCCAGCCGGTATTTGGTGGATCTGGGCGAAATCATGGATCCGATCGCGAAGGAGCAAAGCTTTGTTCCAGACGATTACGAGTTTCAAGATCTGCTGGAGTTCTGTCCGGATGGGGCGGGCAATTGCCAGGCGTTCCACCGACAGCGCCGGGACGATCCTAACCCGCTGACTGTCGACTGGGATCACGAGACGCGCGAGATATCTGGCGAACGGCCTTTCTTTGAGTTTGTCGATGAAAGGCTGTTGGGGCAGATTCTCGACGAAGAGTGATTGGCGGCTGGTCGCTGACGTTCGTTATGATTAAAGTTGCCGGGGGGGCTTAGCGAGCCGACAGCAGCATCGCCGCCGCCGTTCCCAGCAAGACCACGCAAAACAGACGGCGCAGCAGCAGCGGCGAAAACCGGTGCGCCAGCATCACACCCCAGGAAACGGTGAGGATGCCGCCCAGCGCCATCGGCAGCCCGATCGACCAGCTCACTTGCCCCTCCTGCCCGTACGCGAACAGGGCAATCAGGGCGCCGGGACCGACCAGCGCCAGCGCCATCCCCTGCGCCCGTGTTTGCTCCATGCGGAAGTAGCTCACCAGCGCCGGCACCACCACCAGACCGCCACCAACCGTAAAGATGCCGGACATCGCGCCACTGATCATGCCCAGCAGCGGCAGCGCGATGCGCGGCATCTTGCGAGCGCTCGTGTTGTGGTCGGGGGTGTGCGTGTCGGTGGTGCCGCTGGTTCGGCTGGCGCCGAAGTACAGGGCCAGCAAAATCAGGAATACGGCAAAGGCAATGTGCAGTGCGCTCGCGCTGATGCGGGTCGCAAACTTCGCAGCGAAGTAGGTGGTCACCATCGAGAACACGCTGATCGACAGCACCGAGCGCAGGTCGATCCGGTGGCGCTGGTGGTAGCGGTAAAAGCCGACCAGCACATTGGGCGCGATCATGACCAGCGCCGTGCCCTGCGCCAGGTGCTGATCGAAGCCGTACAGATAGCCCAGCACCGGGATCGCGATCAGGCCGCCGCCAATGCCGAGCAGGCCGCCGGCAACTCCTAGGGCCGCCCCCAGGAAAAAGTTCAGTGCGGCGGTAATGAATACGGTGGACATTGTAATGAGGAAGTGGCTGAGTGAAGGCATTCAGCTTGTCCTCCAACAGCCTGTATGGACTGTCGTGATTGAAACGGAAGCGCTACCGGGAACGACTTGCCATAGTAACGTGGCGCCGCCATCTTTGCTGGCGCGCCTCCCGATCCGGCTAGGCTTGCTTTATTGACAGCGCCGACCTGTTAAATCCTTTTTCCAACAGATTGCACATTTCGCTTCGTTGAATTTATCTTCGGCATTACACTTTGTTGCAGAGCTTTCGATCCGACGTCCAACGTAATCTGAAAGGTACTTCATGGCGAACCTGACCCCGTTCTTCGAGAATGTCAAACTGCCGGTGATATCAGAGGTAGCACAGGCCCTCATCAAGACGCTCGACGACGAGGATGCATCGGCCAAGGAGGTGGGCGCCATCATCGCGCGCGATCCTGCGCTGACCGCCAAGTTGATGCGGCTGGCCAACAGTGCCCGCTTCGGCTCCAGCCGCGGCGTCAGTTCGCTCAACGAAGCCATTGCCATGGCCGGCATGGCGCACATCCGCACGCTGGCGCTGGCGGCCTGCTTCGCCGAATCTTTCCCCGAACTGCCAGGGCTCGACACCGATGAATTCTGGAAAAGCAGCATGGCGTGCGCGGGCTACGCCAAGTGGCTGGAGAGCGGCCTGGGCAACGACGGCCAGGATGCCTGGCTGGCCGGCATGATGATGCGGCTCGGTGAATTGCTGATCTATCAGGTAACGCCGACCGCGTTTGCCGAAATCGAGCAGCAGCCCCATTTACCGGGCGGCCGCTGGGAGCGCGAGCAACGCCTGCTCGGCTTCTCGGAAGGCGAGATCACCGCCGAACTGGGACGGCGCTGGAACTTCCCGGCGGCCATCGTGCGCGCGCTCGAGTGCTCGTCCGATCCGATGACAGCCAAACCGTTCAGCCAGATGGGCGCCATCATTCATCTGGCCAGCTTGCTGGCCGATACCCCGAGCGACGATCCGGCCATCCTGGAAACGCTGCCGCAAGACGTGGTAACAGCGCTGCAATTGAATCGCGAGTGGATGAAGGCAAAGTTCCCTTCGCATAGTTCATTCTCGGTTGCTGCCTAGGCAGAAAGGATATGACCATGAGCTTTTCCCGCACCTGCTTCGCACTGGCCGCCAGTCTGCTGAGCGTTGCCGCCAGCGCGGCCGATTACGGCAACTACGGCGGCAAAGGCGGCATGACGGCCTATTCCATCAAGCCCAATGTGTACGAGTACCATTTCGACAAAGGGTTTGTCGGCCCGGACGCGGGCGGATGGGATCCGAATCTCCAGTATGCGTGGTCACGCATTGCCGGGGCCACGGTGTGCGGCGTCCCGGTATCGCTGGAGAAAATGCTGCCGCTGCTGATCAAGAAATTCGAGCAGGACGAACTGACCCACAAAATGATCGGGATCGATTTCCACGCGGCCCAGATGCGCGCGAATAAAAAATTCTGCACCGACGAACGCATCGCGGAGATCAGCGCGGCAATTCCAAAGTTCGAGTCCGGCGACTTCCCCGCGAAATTTTAGCCGGCCATTGTTAAAACGCGAGGGCGGCGCCGCAGACATTATTGGTGCCGGTGCTTGAGCCGACCGGACAAGGCTGCTGCCGCAAACGTGTGCAGACAACCCCGCCATCTTAGCCAGGCCACGTGACGCCCTCATGACAGCCCGGCAGCCCTTTTTCGCGCGCCGTCATGGCCTTGTCACACGGCGCTGCCACACTGCCTCCTGTTGGGTTGTTCCTGATATTCTCTGATCTGATCTTTTCCCGCGCCCCGGTAAGGCGCGGGATTTTTTTTGGCCGCGGGCAGTGCGATATAATGTCGTCCGGCCTTTTTTTCCTCCTACGCTCCCATGTCCGCAGATACCCCCAACCGTCCGATGTTGTATGACCCGACCGAACACCGGATTCGCAGCTTCGTCACACGCGCGGGCCGCCTGTCCATCGCGCAGGCACGCGCACTGGAGGAACTGGGGCCGAAGTTTCTGATCGAGTACGCCAAGGCGCCGCTCGATTTCGCGCAGGCCTTCGGCCGCACCGCGCCGGTGATTCTGGAGATTGGTTTTGGCATGGGCGACACTACCTCGCACATCGCCAAGGGCATGCCGGAAAAGGACTTCATCGGGGTCGAAGTGCACACGCCTGGCGTGGGCAGCCTGCTCAAGCAGATCGGCGAGCAGGCGTTGAGCAATTTGCGCCTGATCCAGCACGATGCGGTGGAAGTGTTGAACCAGATGATTCCGGACGCCTCGCTGGCCGGTGTGCACGTGTTCTTCCCGGACCCATGGCACAAGGCGCGCCACAACAAGCGCCGTCTGTTGCAGCCGCCATTCGTCAAGCTGCTGGCGCAAAAACTGGCGCCGGGCGGCTATCTGCACTGCGCAACCGACTGGGAAGACTACGCCATCCAGATGCTCGATGTACTGGGCCACGAAACGGCGCTGCAGAACACCGCCGAGGGCTATGCCCCGCAGCCTGCCTACCGTCCGCTGACCAAGTTCGAAAACCGCGGCCTGAAACTCGGCCACGGTGTGTGGGACCTGGTCTTCACGAAGAAGTAAGCCAGGCCCCCCTTGCAAAGGCGGCTCAGGCCGCCTTTTTGCTTTCTACCCATTCCTTCACGCGCTCTTCGAGCACGTTCAGCGGCAGCGCGCCGTTACCCAGCACGGTGTCGTGGAAGCCACGGATGTCGAACTTGTCGCCCAGCTGCGCCTTGGCCTTCTCGCGCAGTTCCATGATCTTGAGCTGGCCGATCTTGTAGCCCAGCGCCTGGCCTGGCCACACGATGTAGCGATCGGTCTCGCTCTGGACTTCGACTTCTTCGGTGTTCGAATGCGCATGGAAGTAGTCCACCACCTGCTGGCGGCTCCACTTCTTGCTGTGCAGGCCGGTGTCGACCACCAGGCGAATCGCGCGCAGCATTTCCGACTGCAAGTGGCCGTAGTAGCTGTACGGGTCCTTGAAGAAGCCCAGCTCCGTGCCCAGTTCTTCCGAGTACAGCGCCCAGCCTTCAACAAAGGCGGTATAGAAGGCGTACTTGCGGAATTGCGGCAGGTCGTTCAGTTCCTGGCCAATCGCGATCTGCATGTGGTGACCAGGCACACCTTCGTGGAAGGCGGTGGTTTCGATCTCGATGGTGGAGCGCTTGGCGAAGTCACCGGTATTGACCATCACGCGGCCCGGACGCTTGCCGTCGGCCGAACCCAGGTTGTAGGCCGCGCCCGAGGCTTCCTTCTCCTGGAAGCGCTCGACCTGCTCGATCTTCATCTTGCCTTGCGGCAGACGGCCGAACAGTTGCGGGATCTTCTCGTACATGGCATCGGTGTAGCGCTGGTACAGGTCCACCATCTGCTGGCGCGAGGTCGGATGCAGGGCCGGGTTCTTGTCCAGGCTTGCATTGAACGATTTCAGATCCTTGAAGCCGAGCTTTTGCGCCGTCTCGAGCATGCGCCCTTCGATGCGCGCCACTTCGGCCAGACCGATCTGGTGCACCTGGTCGGCCGTCAGGTCGGTCGTGGTCGAGCTCTTGACGCGGTACTTGTACATCGCTTCGCCATTCGGCAGCGACCACAGGCCCGGTTCCTTGCGCCCGTGCGGCACGTACTCGGTCTCGACGAAAGCGGCAAACTTTTTATAAGTCGGGTTCACGTCTTTTTCAATCGCCTTAAAGACGGCGGCGCGCAGGCGCTTTTTGTCGGCGGCGGAGAAATCGGCCGGGAATTTCTTGACCGGCGCTGCGAATGGCGAGGCGGCCGTTTTCATGGCTGCGATCTCGCGGCTCTGGCGCACGATCTTTGGCAGTACGAACTGCGGCGGCATCAGGCCGTCGCGAATGCCGTTCTTCATCTGGACTACGTTTTCAGCGAACACGCGCGGCACCTGGTGCAGGCGCGCGATGTAGTCTTCGTAGTCCTTGACGGTGTCGAAGCTCAGCGCCGATACCATCTGCGGCAGGTCGATATGCACGCCTGAATTTTGCAGCACCGGCATTTCATACATCTTCAGGGCGGCGCCCTCGATGTCTTCTTCCAGGCTGCTGATTTTCAGCTCGCGGTTGAGGCGCTCGGCCGGGCTGAAGCCGGTCGGATCGATCGCCTTGAAACGCTGCAGGAAGTCCTTGCTGGCCTTGAGGTCGTCGTCAATCGCCGTCTGCGAAAAATCGGACAGCTTGTCGTTGTAGCGCTTGTCGCCGATCTGCGAGGCGAATTCCGGCGCCGTGCGCATGTTGCGCTCCCAGGTTTCCTTGATCAGGCTGTCGAGGGCGGCGCGGCGCGCGCCCAGGTCGTCGGCCGCGTGGGCGGCAGTGCCCAGTGCCAGCGACAGGATCAGGGCAATCGCCCGCATATTCGTGTGTAGCTTCATGGTGTCCTTAATGGTCAAAAACATCCCGTCTCGGGAATGCCATTGTATAGGCAATAAGCATGCCTATTTTTTATCCCGTTTTCCCCTCCTGCGGTGCTGGCCGGCAGTGCGTCCGCTCTGTTCGCGGTCGTCCACCCGGACACGGATTTATGCGGAAAGGGTATTCGCATGGACATATGTATTAAATAAATGTTAAAACGATGTATTTATAAATGTTAATGGTTATATACTATTTTTCGGGGGGCAATCTCTCGCAATCAAAAAAACCAAAACAGGGAATAAGATGAAAAAAGTATCAATGATGGGGACCGCTCTGCTGATGGCAGCCACGGGTGCAAGCGCATTGCCGATCGGTGGTTTCTCAGTGACAGCCACCTTTTCGCCAGCCACCGTGGCCGCCGGCCAGAACAGCACCTTTACCTGGAACAGCCCGTCGGGTACCTTCTGCGAAGTGGAAGGTTTGCCAGGCGGTACGCGCACCGGCCGTAGTGGTTCGTATACGTTTACTGCCACCGCTTCGCTGAGCGCCTTTGTCAGCTGCGAGCGTATGGACGTGTTCTCCGGTAAATCTGCGTCGCTGAACGTGATTGCCGGCGGCGGCACCCCGGCCGTCACCAGCAACTTCAATCCGCCTTACGTGTACATCAACACCAATGGCTCGACCAACGGCGCCATTTACAGCTGGAATTCCAGCTACACCAGCAACTGCACCAGTTCGACCTTTGGCGCGCTGCCTACCTCGGGCAGCATGTGGGTGGGCGCCAGCTACTATGTCTCGACGCTGTCCGACACCATCACCTGCACCGGTGCGAACGGTTCGGCGGCCTCGACGGCAACGCTGGACACCCTCCAGCAGACCAATCCATTGCCGACGGTACTGGTGATTGCTTCGCCTGCCTATTTAAGCCGTCCCGGCTATACCGATATCACCTACAACGCCACCAATTACACGCATTGCACCGGCCAGGGCCGTTACTTCATCTCCGAAAGTACCGGTTTTTCGGTAAGCTGCTATGGCCCGGGCGGAACCGGCACCGGTTACAACTGGGTTGAAGTGGCCAACAGCGGGACGATTCCGAGGTTCGCGTCCGCCTCGACTGCCAGCATGGACGGCAAGCCAGTCGCTGCCAAAGGCGCTGTGGCGGATCTGAAACCGCTGGGCATCGATCTGGGCAAGAAACGCTACGCCTATGTTGAGAACGATCTCAACAACGACGGTGCGAAGGATTTGCTGGTGCACGACAAACTGAAAATGAAACTGTACGTCGTGCTGGCCAAAGACGGGGCCTTCCCGGCCATCAGCCGCAGCATCGACAATGTGCACTCGCTCACTGAGGTGAAGGCGGTAGCGGTGCCGGCATCGAACCTTGGCGCCCAGATCCGCGTGACGCTGGAAACCAAACAGTAATGCAGCAGCGGGCGCCGGCAATCGGCGGCCCGGCAGGATCAAGCAGGGCCACCGGGCAGCCGGTGGTCCTGGTCAGATCAGGTCCATGATGATGGCGACAATTTCGTCACCATACGACACCAGTTTTTTCTCGCCCACACCGGTCACGGTGCGCAGCGCATTGAGCGAAGTTGGCTTGGCCTTGGCGATTTCGCGCAGGGTCGCATCGACAAAGATCACGTAGGCCGGCACATTGTGGGCGCGCGCGGTCTCGACCCGCCACCAGCGCAGCTTCTCGAAAATCTCCTGCTCCGACTTGGACAGGTCCATCTCCACGTGGCCCTTGGCTGCCGGCGCGCGCTTTTGCTTGACCGGCTTCTGGTACTGGCGCAGCTGCACCTTCTGGCCGCCCTTGAGTACCGGTCGCGCGGCATCGGTCAGCTTGAGCGAGCTGTAGACTTCGTGGTCGACCGTGACCAGACCGAGCGCGATGGTCTGGCGCAGGATCGCGCGCCACTCGGCCTCGGCGCGTTCGGCGCCAATTCCGAACACCGACAGCGAATCGTGATGCCACTGCTTGATGCGGTCCGACTCGACCCCGCGCAGCACATCGATCACGTGGCCGGCGGCGAAGCGCTGGTCGACCCGGTAGATCGCCGACAGCAGTTTTTGCACCGGCACCGTGCCATCGAACGACACGGGCGGAATCAGGCAGGTATCGCAGTTGCCGCAGGGCGTGGCCTGTTCGCCAAAATACTCGAGCAGGCGGGTACGCCGGCAGGACAGGGTTTCGCACAGGCCCAGCATGGCGTCGAGCTTCATCGACAGCACGCGCTTGAAGGTTTCGTCGGCTTCCGACTCGTCGATCATGCGCCGCTGCAGCACCACATCCTGCAAGCCGTAGGCCATCCAGGCCGACGCCGGCATGCCGTCGCGGCCGGCGCGGCCGGTCTCCTGGTAATAGCCCTCGATGCTCTTGGGCAGATCGAGGTGGCATACGAAGCGCACGTCCGGCTTGTCGATCCCCATCCCGAAGGCGATGGTGGCGACCATCACGATGCTTTCTTCGCGCAGGAAGCGCGCCTGGTTGGCCGAGCGCTTCGGGTAGTCCATGCCGGCGTGGTAGGGCAGGGCGCGGATGCCGTTCTCGTTCAGGAAGTCGGCCGTCTCTTCCACTTTTTTGCGCGACAGGCAGTACACGATGCCGGCGTCGCTGCCGTGTTCCGTGGTGATGAAGTCGAGCAGCTGCTTGCGCCCGTTGCCCTTTTCGACGATCTGGTAGCGGATGTTGGGCCGGTCGAACGACGACACGAACTGGCGCGCGTCCTCCAGCTGCAGGCGCATCGCGATTTCGGCGCGGGTCTGCTGGTCGGCGGTGGCGGTAAGAGCGATGCGCGGCACGTGCGGGAAGCGCTCGTGCAAGATCGACAGGCGGATGTATTCGGGCCGGAAATCGTGGCCCCATTGCGACACGCAGTGCGCCTCGTCGATCGCAAACAGGGCAATGCGCGAGGCGTCGAACAGGTCCAGGCAGCGCGCCGTCATCAGGCGTTCGGGCGCCACGTATACCAGGTCGATCTCGCCGGT
>DASWMN010000212.1:0-9978 GCA_036399735.1 Telluria sp.
CGATCGGCCAGCTCGGCGCTCAGGCGCACGCCCTTGCTGTCCTTGAGCGCCTTGTCCAGCTCCGCGGCAGCGCCCAGCGAGCCATGCTGCAGCGCCGCTTCCATCGCCTCGACCTTGTCGATGAAACCCTGGTCCGGGGCCTGGGACGGCGCATTCTTGCGTGCCTTGGGTGCGGCAGGCTGGTTGACCGTGACCGGCAAGGTGGCCAGCAGTTCATCGAAGCGCTGGCGCAGCTGGGCCGCTGCCGGTTCCGGCACCGGTGGTAGCTGGCGCCACGCCTTGTTCAGCAGATCGGCATTGAGCGACTCGGGCGCCACACCCTGCCATTCGGCCAGCAGCGCGTCGCGCCGGGCGATGGCTGACTGGCCCTGGGCCAGATCGGCCAGCGAAGACGATACGCGCACCATTTCATTGGCCACTTCATTGGTCAGGCTGCGCGGCAGCGAGGCGTGTTCGGGCGCTGCCAGCGCTTGCTGCTGATCCTGGTCGATCTGGCGCAACTGGGCCGCGATCTCGGTGGCCGGCACATCGCTGGTGCCCAGTTTGCGGATCTGGCCGAGGCGGTCGATCATGGCGCGCTGCAGTGCGACCTGCGCTTCCAGCCGCTGCCCCAGCCGGGCGCGCAGCGCGTCGAACCGGGGCGCCAGTTCAGGCGCCTTGATGATGGCCCAGGCGTGATCCAGATCGGCCACCAGGTTCGGGGTCAGCCGCTCGTCGCGCAGCAAGGTTTCGGCCTGGGCAATGCAGGCCTGCCCGCGCCCGACTTCAGCGTCGTGGTGGCGGATCGCGTCGAGCCGCGCCTGCATCAGTTTGGCGACCCGGCGGTCGGTATTGCGGATGCCGGCGTGCACCCGTTCGAGCTGCTCGCGCGAATGGACAAATTCGGCGGCCGCCAGGCGCAGTTCGGAGAAATCGCATTGCAGGATGAAGTCGGCGGCGCCGGCCTCGTCCCCGCGCAAGCCCGCGACCTGGTGCGCCTGCTGCTCGCGCGCAGCGGTGGTGGGCGTGGCCGGCTTCGCGCCATCGGCCTGCGCTGGCGCAGCCTGTCCTGCCGGGGACTCGGCGGGTTTGTCACCCGGACGCTTGAAGAGGAATTCGAACATGACGCGCCACCAACGATTCAAAACCGCCATCATAGCAAGAACGGGCGGCCAGGCGGGCTTTCCCGGCATTGCCGCCCGCGCGCCGCGCAAGCCGATTCCTTCGGTATTACATGATGCTACCCATCAATGCACCAGATTGGCCGCCACCCGTTGCCGGCGCGCCTGTTCGTAAGGTTCCTCGCTGAACTGTTCCGGGTTGCGTGCAGGACGCGATTCCTGCACGTAGGCATCGTGGGCCAGCATCTGGTTGGCAATCGAAAACCAGGCTTCCCCGGAGATGACCGAGCGCGCCACGGGGAACAATTGCTGTTCTTCCAGCTCCAGGCGGCGCAGCGTGGCGCTGCAGAACGCCTCGACCGTGCTGCAGAACTGGGCTACCTTGCCCGCCGTATCCACCGCGGTGGCGCCCAGTTTGATGGCCAGCACGCCAACTGCATCGGCAGCGGCGCGGCCGAGCTCTTCAAGATTCTGCAGCAGGGCGGACGCTTCGCTGGTGGCACTGCGGATGGCGGGAATGAGAAACATGTCGAGCTTGCGCCAGTGACAGCTCTCGTACAGGCGTTTGACGACGTCGCACGCATAATTGACCTGACCTGCGGTCAGCGCGCTCTGGTGTACAAAGTTGGTTTGAAGTAGTTGTTGAAGGGACTGCAAACTCACCCGAACCTTGCTTTGTTCGACCGACAGTGCAACCAGGGTATATGTCGCCGTTAACATACTCTCTCCTCAGAAAGTGCCCGCATGCGCAGACGCCTCCCGTACTGCAATACGGGGATGGGCCTGGCTGGAGTCGTCGTATTATGATCGGGCTTGGTGTTGTTCTTTATGAACTTTTTCATCAGCCCGGAGAGACTAGTGTAAAGAAGGCCGACAAGCTCGGTTTGATCTATCGCAAGCCGAGGGGCGGGAATACCGTATTTTTACCAGCGTGAACGGTGATCTTCGGTCACCCCAGGCAAGCCACTAACACGCACTTTCTCTGCGTCCGCATGCGCTCTGACCCAGCCGCTGAAGGTCCCGATCGGCTGCACATAATGGCTCGCTGCCACGATCAGATTCTTGTCTTCGTGGCGCATGCCTTCGGCTCTGAATTGCAGCGCGAGCAAGCCATCCTCGGTTTCCACCTGCCAGGGCGCCATCGGATCGTGCGCGTCGAAGCGGAAGCTGGCCGGGCCCAGCGCGTGCACCTGGCCGTCCAGCCACAGGGCGTTTTCATTGGATCCGAAATAGCCGGCCTGCAGATTGAAGCCGAGCGCCAGACTATGTCCGCAGGCCCAGCGCCAGTCGGTCTCGCGCGCCAGCAGGCCGTTCGAATAATCGACGCTGGCCACGCCGCCATCGAGCGCAAGGCGGCGCCCGCCGACCCGCAGTTCACCAGTGAGCGCCATGCCGGCCGACTTCTGGGTCGCGTGCACCGAGCCGCCCGCGACCGTGCCCACCGCCAGCAGCTGCGGGCTGTTTCCGCCAAATGTCGCATCGATTTCGAACTGGCCGCAGCGCAGCGTCAGCACGTAGGCGCCGGGGCCGGCGTTGCACAGGGCAATCCGGCTGCGGCCAAAGTGGAAGTGGCTGTCGCCCGCGCCGTGCATAGCCACATTCGCCCCCAGCCCCGGCAAGCCGTCCTGGGAAAAGCTGGCGATCAGCGCGCGCGTGTTGCGCTCGAAGGCGTAGGCGAATGCCGTACAGGTCCAGCCCAGATCGACAATGGCCACGGCGCAGAACACCTCGTCGCAAGCGAGCGCCGCATAATGCCAGCGCTTGTGATGAAAGCGGCGCCACCAGGCGCTGCGCTGCCACGGCGGCGCCAGCGCTGCCCAGTCGAAGCGCTCGGCCAGTCCGGCGAACTTGCCGAGCGCCGGCTGGCCGGCGGCATCGACCACCGCGTGCGGCGCCACCGCCAGCGTCACGCCGCCTGCTCCGCGTCGCCCTGCTCCAGCGCCGTCTCGAGCAGCGCGCCGAAGCTGGCCGGGACCGTCCGCGTGACCAGAACCTGCGCGCAGCCATGCCAGCTGGCGCAGCGCCACAAGGCTTGCGCGACATCGGCCAACAGGCGCTCGCTGACACGCACGCCCGGCTCCAGCTCGAGCAGCTTGAGTTCGAAGATCCCGTCGCGCCGGTGCGCCTTGGCGTCGACCCGGCCCACCAGCACCCCGCGCCGCAAAATCGGCAGCACAAAGTAGCCATAGCGGCGTTTGGGCGCCGGTGTATAGCATTCGAGCCGGTAGTCGAAGCCGAACAATTCCAGGGCGCGGCGCCGGTCCCACACGATCGGGTCGAACGGCGACAGCAGCGTGGTCAGGGTGGGGTTCAGCTGGCCGGCGGCGGCGCGCTGCGCCAGCGCCATGTGATCCGGATGAATGTACACCGGCTCGATCCAGCCTTGTACCCTGGCGCGCAGCAGGCTGCCCTCCTGCACCAGCGCCTCCGGGTCGACATGCGGGCGGCGCGTGCGGTAATAGTCAGCAAGCCAGCCCGCTTTGGCGACACCGAGCGCGCGCACCGCCTTCAGGGCCAGCTGGCGCCGGGTTTCCTCGATCGGCGGAAGCTGGGCATCGTTCCAGGCCGGATGAACGCGTTCAGCCAGGTCGTATATGCGCTGAAAGTTATGGCGCCGCGCGATCATCAGGGCGCCGGACGTAAACAACACTTCAAGCGAGCGCTTTTCAGGCTTCCACTCCCACCAGCCGCCACTCTGGCCGTCAGTCCGTTCGAAGTCCGAGGAACGCGTCTGGCCATGCTGGCGAATGTGCGCCAGTACCGCCTTGACCTCGGCGGCGCGCTCGCGCATCCAGGTGGCCGAGTACTTCCAGCCCATGGCGGCGGGATCGAGCATGCGGTGGCGCAGATGACCATAGTCTTCGATCGGCACGAAACAGGCCTCATGGGCCCAATACTCGAACAGCGCCCCTTCGGCCAGGTGCTCGCCCAGCCAGTCCTGCTGATAGTCGCCCAGCCGGCTCCAGAGCACCAGATACGGGCTGCGCGCAACCACGCTGATGGTATCGATCTGCAGCACGCCCATGCGGGTGATCGCCTCGAGCACATCGGCCTTGGTCGCCTTGCGCCGGCGCGCCTGCAGCATGCCCTGGGCGGCCAGGTGGAGCGCCCGTGCGCTAGCTTGCGAAAGAATTAATTCGGTCATTCCGCATTTTAGTGGGCAATCGGCGATCCGGCTCCGCCCTGGGATTATTTTTTTCGAGGTGGAAAATCAAGAGCTTTTGCGCGCAAAATAGTTTTATTGTGCGTAAAGCAAAGGAAAGTGCGGCCAATGAGCATCGCGAACAGCTTTGGCAACATCAGCAGGCGCCTGCTCCGGGTGCTGCTGCTGCCCGCGTTCGCGTTCGCCCTGCTGACGGCGCTGTGGAGTGCCGTGATTATCGAGATCGGCGCCGAGCGCCAGGCCAGCCGCAGTGAAGCGGTCGCGCGCAGCGAGTCGCTGGCGCGGGTGCTGTCCGCGAACGTGGGCCATGTGCTGCGCCAGGCCGACCATGCCACCCAGTTGTACCGCCTGCGCCATGAAGGCGCGGTGGCGGCAGCGACTCCGGTCGCCCGTCCTTACAGTTTGAGCGAGTTCGAACGGCGCGGCGGCCTGCTCGACAGCGTGCTGCCGGTGCGGCTCGCGCTGCCGATGGCGCGCTTCGACCGCAACGGCGCCCAGATCGACGCCGTGAACAATTTCGGACCCTCCGATATCGGCCGGCAGCCTTTCTTCCAGACCCTGGCAGCCAATAACAACGATCTGGCCGTGTTTTCGACCGTGGTTACCGATGTGCGCACCAGCCGCTGGCAAATCCAGGTCGCGCGCCGTCTGAACGACAGCCAGCAAGGCTTCGACGGCGCCATCGTGATCCGGATCGACCCGGACCTGTTTGTCGACGACTACGACCGCCTGAACCTGGACGACAACGGCGCCCTGCTGCTGATGAATCCCCTTGACGGTCTGTCGGCAGGCCGGGCCGGCGAGCGTCTGTTCATCAGCGACAGGGTCAGATTCCAGCCACAGCGCGGCAAAGGCGGCTCGTCCTCGGAAATGGTCCCGCTGGCGGCGCTGGACGGGGTCGATCGCATCTACAGCGCGAGCGAAATGCCGCGCTACGGTTTGAGCGCCATCGTCGGCGTCGAAACCCGCTCGGCGATGGCGCGCTTTGAGCGGCACCGGTCGCAGTACCTCGGGATGGCCGCGATTGCCACCATCCTGATCACGACCGTGATCGCCGTCCTGATGCGCCAGAGCACCCGGCTGCGCCGCAGCGTGCATGCCGCGCGCCGCGCGCAGGCGACACTGCGGGCGGCGGCCGAAGGCAGTCTCGATGGCTTCATGATCCTGAAGGCCTGGCGCGCCGCCAACGGCGTGCCCGACGATTTCATCTTCGAAGACATGAATGACAAGGCGGCCGCCATGTTCGGCCGTACCCGCGCGCAGCTGCTCGGGCAGAAAGCATTCGCACTGATGCCGCGTTATCGCACGGCCGGCTTCTTCGAACGCTACCTGCAAGCGCTCAGCGGCGGCAAGCCGCTGGAAGAGGAAGTCGAAGTCCGGCTCGAAGGCGACCCGCCGCGCTGGATTCATCACCAGATCGTGCCGCTGCAGGACGGTGTCGCCGTCACCTCGCGCGACATCAGCGCGCGCAAACGCAGTGAAATCGAGATCCACAACGACCGCAGCTTCCTGCAATCGCTGATCGAGCACCTGCCGCTGCTGATTTACGCAAAGGGGCTGCGCGGCGCAAATGCCGGCGTCGCCATTGTCTGGAACAAGGCGGCGGAAGACGTCACCGGTTACGAGGCAGCCCGGGTCATGGACAAGGACCAGAGCGCAGCCTTCCCCACCGGTTTCGCGCTGTGCAATCAGCTCGATGAGCGCGAGATGCTGACCAACCCGCGCGTGATCGACTACCCTGACATGCTGATCGAACGGCCTGACGGCAGCCAGCGCTACCTGCACGCGGTGGCCGTGCCGCTGTATGACGGCCACGGCAAGGCCGAATTCATGCTCTGGATCGCCGAAGACATCAGCCTGCGGCGCGAGCAGGAACAATCGCTGCGCGCCAGCGAAGCGCACCTGACTGCGGTCACCAACGCCTCGCCTCTGGGCCTGGTGCGGGCCGACATGTGGGGCAACTGCAGCTATGTCAACAAGCGCTTCGAAACCATCACCGGCCTGACTCGGGAGCAAGCGCTGGGCCGCGGCTGGCTGGCCCCGTTCCAGAATGACGAAGTCGACTACATGCCGATCGTATTCGAGCACCAGCGCCACAATGAAGAACCGTTCGTCAAGATCACGCGCTGCCGGCACACCAACGGCAAGCTGATATGGGCTTCGACCAAAATCGCGGCGATCCGCATCAACGGGCGGATCGAAGGCTTCATCGGCACCATCGACGACATCACGACGCTGCGCGAAGCCGAACTGGCACTGCGCGAGAGCGAAGCGCGCCTGCGCACCATTGCCGATACCCTGCCGACCATGGTCGCCTACATCGACGCCGCGCAGGTGTACCGCTTCCTCAACCGCGCCTACGACCGCGAGTTCGGGCGCGGCGACATCAACGTGGTCGGCATGAGCATCCTTGACACCATCGGCGCGGCGCGCTACGCCACGCTCGAGCCCTTCATCGCGCGCGCCCTGGCAGGCGAAACGCTGATGTACGAAGAGCAGGACGAGCGCGATGGTGTCGAGCGCACGATGGAGGTGACCTACATCCCCCAGATCAGTGACGACGGCGCCACCGTGACGGGCTTTCACGTCATGCGCCAGGACATCACCTCGCAAAAGCGCGAGAAGAAGCGGCTGCTGAAACTGGCGCAGGTCGATCCCCTGACCGGGCTGGCCAACCGGGCCGGATTCATGCAAAAGCTGTCGCTGGCGATGAGCGAAAATGCCGACGAGGGGCGCCTGATGGCGCTGATGTACATGGACATCGACCACTTCAAGCCGGTCAACGACACCCATGGGCACCATGTCGGCGACGCCCTGCTGAAAGCCTTCTCGGCGCGCCTGACGCACACACTGCGCGCCAGCGACACCATCGCACGGCTGGGCGGCGACGAATTCACGATCGTCATGGAAAAGCTGGCGCGGCGCGAAGACGCCACCATCCTGGCCGAAAAAATCGTCAGCGCGATGCGGGCCCCGTTCGAGCTGGCCGAGGTGACCGTGATGGTCTCGGCCAGCATCGGTCTGGCCTATTTTACTGACGGCGTGATCGACCCGGACGCCCTGATCCGCGACGCCGACCGCCTCCTGTACCAGGCCAAGCAAGCTGGCCGCAACACCTACCGCACCGCCGTTTGATTGCCTCAAATCGGGCCCAGACCTCAATTCTGCAACTTTTGCGTTCAAATACCGCAATCAGACCGGCAACGGCGCCTCGCCGGACAAAAGTTGCAGAATTGAGGTCTGACCCCGATTAAAAAATATTGCGCAATTGAGCTCTGAGCCCGATTAAAAATGTTTCGGGGTATAGTGGCGGCTGGTTTTTCTTTCCCGGCGATTCATGCGTCTGATTCACACTTCCGACTGGCATCTTGGCCAGACTTTGCATCAATTCGACCGCTCCTACGAGCATCAGTGTTTTCTCGACTGGCTGATCGAGACCATCGTCACCGAACAGGCCGACGCGCTGCTGATCGCCGGGGATGTCTTCGACACCGCCAATCCTTCCGCCGCCGCGCAAAAGCAGTTGTACCGCTTCCTGCAGCAGGCGCGCGCGCGCGCGCCGCAGCTCGACATCGTCATCATCGCCGGCAATCACGATTCGCCTGGCCGCCTGGAGGCACCCGGTCCGCTGCTGGAATCGCACGGCACCAGCGTGGTCGGCCATATCGAGCGCACCGAGGATGGCGCCATCGATCTGGAGCGCTTGCTGGTGCCGCTGCATGACAGTTCCGGCGCGGTGCGCGCATGGTGCCTGGCGGTGCCGTTCCTGCGCCCGGGCGATGTGCCGCGTGCCGAGCCGGTGGCGGGCCAGACCGCCGCTGATCCCTACCTGGCCGGCATCGGCCTGCTGTATCGCCAGGCGTTTGCACTGGCCGCCGCGCGCCGCACTGAAGGCCAGGCGATTGTCGCCATGGGACACTGCCATATGGTCGACGGCGCCGCCTCGCTCGACTCGGAACGGCGCATCGTGATCGGCGGTACCGAGGCGCTGCCTGCCGCCATCTTCGATCCGGCCATCGCCTACACGGCGCTGGGCCATCTGCACCTGTCCCAGCGCGTGGGCCGGAAAGAACACCTGCGCTATTGCGGCAGTCCGCTGCCGCTGTCGTTTTCCGAGGTCGCTTACCAGCATCAGGTGCTGCGCATCGATCTGGAAGGCGGGCTCGCCCAATCGGTCACGCCGCTGCTGGTGCCACGCTCGGTCGAGCTGCTGCGCATACCGCCCAATCCGGCGCCACTGGACGAGGCGCTCGCCGCGCTGGCCGCGCTCGACCTGCCGGATCTGCCGCTGCACACGCAGCCCTTCCTTGAGGTACGCGTTCTGCTCGATGCGCCGGAACCGGGCCTGCGCGGGCGTATCGAGGCGGCCCTGGCTGGCAAGCCGGTGCGGCTGGCGAAAATCGAACCGACCCGCAAACACGATGGCAGCGGCGCGGAACCGGCCGCCCTCTCGCTCGACCAGCTGGCGCAGCTGCAGCCGGACGATATTTTCCGCCGTCTGTATGCACAAAAATTCGGTGAAGACGCCCCCGAAGACCAGTTAAGCGCGTTCGCCGAATTAATGCTGCCCGGCGAGGGCGCATGAAGATCCTGAAAATCAGCGGCAAGAATCTGGCGTCACTGGCTGGCGAATTTAGCATCGACTTTGAACAGGAACCGCTCGCCTCCGCCGGCCTGTTCGCCATCAGTGGCCCCACCGGTGCCGGAAAAAGTACCCTGCTCGACGCGCTCTGCGTGGCGTTGTATGACGCCACCCCGCGTCTGCTCAAAAGCAAGCGGGCCGGCAGCGTCCTGCCCGACGTGGGCAGCGAGACAGTATCGGTACAGGACCCGCGCACGCTGCTGCGGCGCGGCGCGGCCGAGGCGTTTGCCGAGGTGGACTTTATCGGCAACGACAATCTGCGCTACCGGGCCCGCTGGAGCGTGCGCCGCTCGCGCGGCAAGGCTGCCGGGGCGCTGCAGAAGCAGGCCATGTCGCTGCTTCGCCTGCATGACCAGATCGCGCTGGGCGGCACCAATACCGAGGTGGCACAGGAGATCGTGCAGCGCGTCGGTTTAAGCTTCGAACAGTTCACGCGCGCCGTTCTGCTGGCCCAGAACGAGTTTTCCGCTTTCCTCAAGACAGAGGAAAACGAACGCGGCGAACTGCTCGAAACGCTCACCGGCAGCACCGTCTACAGCGCCATTTCCCGGCGCGCGTTCGAGCGCTACAAGCAGGAACAGGCTGCCATGCAGCAGTTAAGCGCACGCCTGGCCGACCACGCGCCAATGGCGCCCGAGTCCCGCGCCGAGGTCGAAGCGCAGTGCGCCGCGGCCGACGCGGCCCTGGCGCTGGCCGATGCCCACAAGCTGGCGCTGGAACAGCAGCTGCGCTGGCACCAGGAGTCGGACAAGCTGCGCGCCAGCGAAACCCAGGCCGAACAAGCCCTGGCACAGGCGCTGGCGGCAAGCGAGGCGGCGTCCGGGCGGCGCCAGCATCTGGCGCTGCTCGACGCGGTGGAACCTGCGCGCCCCTTGCTGGCCGAATGCGATCGGCTGGCGCGTGAGGCCGGCGAAGCGGACCAGGCAGCCCAGCTGGCCGCGGCCCGCCAGCAGCATGCGCAGCTGACGCTGCAGCATGCCGCAGGCACACTGGCCGCGGCCAGCGCACAGGTACAGACGGCCGAAGCGGCCCTGTTCGCGGCCGCGCCGCAACTCGACCAGGCCAAAGCGCTC
>DASWMN010000213.1:0-5828 GCA_036399735.1 Telluria sp.
CAGTGCCCACGTGGCGGAATTGGTAGACGCGCATGGTTCAGGTCCATGTGCCGCAAGGTGTGGGGGTTCGAGTCCCTCCGTGGGCACCATCTACCGGGTTGTTGATTCCCGCAGAATTCGTTAAACGCCGCAGTCCTTGCAAAAGGCTGCGGCGTTTTGCGTTGGGGACGCAATGGATACTGCCCAAGTCAAATCGTCTGCAGCTGCGAAACAAGCAGCCATTGATGCGCCGTGCTGAGGGTGGCGGCAAGCAATGCCATCCTGCTGCCCGACCTTGCTGCGGCCGCACTGACCAGGCACCGCACTGCCTGCTGCCGCCTTCAGCGTAACGGGCTTGACATGTCACGTTAACCGGCTATGCTCGGCAATAAGATGAAAAAGATTTCCGCAATTGCCCTTTGCACCCTCCTCACATGCACGTGCGCGGCAGCTGTCGCCGGCCCTGCGCCCTGGTTCAAATGGCGCAGCAAGCTCAATGGCAAACAAGTCTGCTCGCAAACGCCGATCGGTCCGGGCTGGGAAAAGGACAGCGGCGCCTTCAAAGACAGTCAGTGCAGCAAACCTTCACTTCGCTAAAGGAGATTGTTTCAGCCGGTCGCAGTATCCATTCCAAATACTCAGGAGACGCCCATGTTTACAAATCCCGAACAATTTGCATCCGCCACCAAGACACTTTTTGAACTTCAAATGATGACCTTTAGCGCGCTGACCAGCAAAGCGGTTGATGGCGTGGAACAAGTGGTCGCATTGAATATGGCGACAGCAAAAAATTCGGTGGAAGGTTCTTTGGCGACTGGCAAAGAAATCAGCAAGGCGAAAGATCCCAAGGCCGCCATGGCGATTGCCACAGCGCAGGCGCAGCCGGGCATGGCCGCCACCGTCGAATACGGCGAACAGCTCAAGGTCATCATCGACGATATCCACACAGAATTTACCAACGCGGCCGACGCGCATATTGCCGAAGCCAAAAGCACCCTGTCCGCCCTGATTTACGACGTCACCAAAAACGTCAAACCGGGCTCGGAAAACGCGGTCGAAATCATCAAAACCGCGATCGACAATGCCTTCCAGGGGTATGAGCAAGTGACGCAAGCCACGCGCCAGGCCGTGCAGGTCGTTGAGGCGCAAATAGCCAAGGCGACCGAGCAAGTGGTTGCCAGCAAAAAGGCGCGGTAATTCATCCCATCAGGCCAGCGCGACGCCGCTGGCCAGGGCACCCGCGCAGATCACGGCCAGCAATATCAAGGCAGTGATCCGTTTGCGGGCGTGCAATCCTGCCACGAAACGTTGTTTCGGCACATTCATCTCGTCCCCCTATTTCATCGCTTCGATGCTGGCCGACTTTGGCTTGTCCGGGGCCAGGATGATGTCACCGCCGATACTGGCACGCAGCAATTTGGCCAGATCCTGCGCTTCGGCGCGCACGGTGCCGGTCAGCTTGTTCTTGATCGTCAGGTCCGACAAGGCTTTGCTCGATACCCGCAAACCGCTGACCGCCACCAGGCTGTGGGCCAGCATATCGTCCGGATCGCGTTCCAGAACCTGCTGAGCACTGGAAATCGTTTCGCCGTAGTTATGGCATTCGAACTGGATTTGCGCGATACGCAAAAAGGCAGCTTTGTCGCGCGGATAGCGGGAACTGGCGATGTGCAACATGGCAATCGCTTGCGTCTGGTGCCCGGCCTTGAGCGCTGCTTCGGCGTCGGACAGCAAGGAGGACAGGCTTGGGGGCGGCCGGGACGGTTCCGGCGTCGTGGCGCACCCGGCCATGAAAACGACGGCGGCCAGGCAGGACAGGAATCGTGTGGTCTTCATGGCAGGCCCCTGAAAATTCCAAAAACCCATTATTGAGACGGGCGTGCTGCCGCTAGTTGCGCCTTATCAATGGATCGGCAAAGTGCGACAAAGATCAGTACGGCCCTGCGCAAAATGTTTCAACTTAGGAACAGTTTCCCGATCAGGAGCCCGCCGTGTCCCCAACCGACGACAACATCCCTGCCGCCCTCGGCAAAAAACCGGCGCGGCGCAGCATCAGCGCCAGCGACTTTCGCCTGCCCAAACCCTATCGCAGGAAAATTGGCGCCGACAGCGGGCGCGAGACTTCACGGATGCGTGTGTCGGTGGTGGTCCTGACCGCATTGCCGATTGCGGCCCTGGTGGCGGCGCTGGCGCTGATCGTGCACGAAAACGCGGTCGCGCCGCATACGCTGCCGGTGCTGGTGGCCACGCCCGAGGTGCCGCCGCCGCAGGTCAAAAAGAGCAAAACCACGGCGCGCGTGGCCGCCCGTGCCGCAGCTGCGGCCGCGGCGCCGGTCCGGCCACAGCCCGCGCCAGCCAAAACGCGCGATCCGTCCGGCGCGCCGGCGCCACTGCCGATGCGCACGGCAAGCGTCGAACTGGTGCCCGACGGCGCCCGCATGCCGATGGCGAACGATCCGGACGTCGACCTGATTGCCTCCATCTTGATGCTGACGCCGGCCCGGCAAGCCGCCCTGCCCTGTTCTGCCCTGCTGGACGACGGCTGCAGCGAAGCGCCCCAGCTGGAACCATAAAAACCACGGCGCAGGGAATTTTCTGGGCATTGCCGGGGTCAGACGCTATACTGTATATAATCACAGTTAGTCGAGATGTCCGGCAGTGCACGATGCGCAAAGTACTTGAGAACGAGTTCTACTACCTGGTCAATTTTCACCGGGTTCTGGAATGGATCAGCGAGCGCTATGGCGATCTGCTGTCCCCGCAGGAGCATGCCTTTATCGGCACCTTCTGCGGCTTGCCGCGCCCGTCCCGCGCCCTGTTCGTCCGCATGGTCATGCGCAAGGGCGTGCACTTCCGCGCAAGCAAACTGAACTACGCCGAAATCGGCTGCACGGTCGAAGCGGCGCGCGACCTGCTGCCCACGGGCTGGCTCGCGGCCGATCCCGTTCTCACACTCGACGAATTGTTCGACTTGCTGCTCAAACCCGAAATCGGCGCCATTTTCAGCCTGTCGCTGCATGAAAAAGGCGCGCGCAAGGCCGCGCAACTGGCGGCGCTGCGCGCCGATTTTGACGATGCGCGCCCGTTCTCGGACTGGTACCGCGATTCGGGCGACGCCGTCTACAGCATTTTGGTCAAGCCCCTGTGCGATCGCCTGCGCCTGATTTTCTTTGGCAACCTGCGCCAGGACTGGACCGAATTCGTCTTGTCCGACCTGGGCGTCTTCAAGTACGAACAGGTCGAGTTTTCCGCTGCCTCGCGCGGGTTCCGCCATCGTCAGGACGTGGACGATTATCTCGCCCTGCACCACTGCAAGCAACGCTTTGAAGCTGGCGAAGAACTGGCCGCGGTGTTGGCAACCCTGCCGGCCGATCCCTTCGATAATGACTGGATCAAGAGCCGGCGCGAGCGCCTGCTGTTCCAGATCGCCCAGCATGTCGAAAAGTGCAAGGACTGGGACCAGGCCTACGCGCTGTATGCACGCTGCCGTTTCCCGGGGGCGCGTGGCCGCGCCATCCGGGTTTTGGAAAAAGATGGCCAGTACCAGCAGGCCCTGGCGCTGCTGACGCAGGCCAGGCAGGACCCGGAAAGCGATGCCGAACGACAGCAGATCGCCCGCATCGCGCCGCGCCTGGCGCGCAAACTGGGCCTGGAGAAAAATGCCGCGCGCCGCCCTCGCCCGCCACAGCGCCTCGATCTGCGCCTGCCAATGCCGCAGCAGGCCTGGTGGGTCGAAGGCGTGGTGCGCGACCACCTGATGCATGCGGCAGCGCCGGTGTTCTATGTCGAGAATGCGCTGATCAATGCCCTGTTCGGGCTGCTGTGCTGGCGCGCCATCTTCAGCGCGATTCCAGGGGCGTTTTTCCATCCTTTCCACCGCGGCCCCGCCGACCTGCACAGCGCCGACTTTGTCGCGCGGCGCGAACCGGCCTTCCAGGCCTGCTTTGCCGAACTGGACACTGACGCCTACCGGGCCACCATTATGGCCAACTGGGCCGGCAAAGCCGGGATTCAATCGCCGTTTGTGATCTGGGAAGCGCTCAGCGAAGAACTGATCGCGCTGGCGCTCGACTGCATTCCCGCTGTCCACCTTAAAAAATGGTTCGAGCGCATTCTGCTCGACGTCAAGGCCAACCGCACGGGCTTTCCCGATCTGATCCAGTTCTGGCCGGCCGAACGGCGCTACCACATGATCGAAGTAAAGGGCCCCGGTGACCGCCTGCAGGACAACCAGCTGCGCTGGATCGACTACTGCGCCGCGCATGACATGCCGGTCTCGGTGTGCTACCTGCAATGGGCGGAGACCCAGGTTTGAGCTACATTGTCGCCGTCCGTGCGCTGTGCGAGTTCACCGCCAAACAGGGTGACCTCGATCTGCGCTTCACGCCCTCGCCCACCGCGCAGGAGGGCATCGCCGGCCACAGCGAGGTCACCGGCCGCCGCGGTCCCGGGTATCAGACCGAAGTGGCGCTGAGCGGCAGCCACGGTCCGCTTCTGGTGCGCGGCCGGGCAGACGGCTACGATCCGGCGCAGCAGCTGATCGAAGAAATCAAGACTTTTCGCGGCGATCTCGATCGCATGCCGGCCAATCATCGCCATCTGCACTGGGCCCAGCTGCGCGTATATGGCCACCTGCTGTGCCAGAAGCTGGGGCTGGAGCAGGTCAACCTGGCACTGGTGTACTTCGATATCGGCCGCCAGACCGAAACCGTGCTGCGCGAGCTGCAAAGCGCGGCAGACCTGGCAGACATGTTTGCCGACCAGTGCGAGCGCTTTGTGGCCTGGGCCGAACAGGAACTGGCCCACCGCCAGGCACGCGATGCGGCGCTGGCCGAACTGCGCTTCCCGCATCCGGACTTTCGGCCCGGCCAGCGCGATCTGGCCGAGACCATTTTCAAAGCCAACAGCAGCGCCCGATGCGTGATGGCGCAGGCCCCGACCGGCATCGGCAAGACCATCGGCACGCTGTTCCCCGTCCTGAAGGCAGCGCCCCAGCATCAACTGGACAAGGTGTTCTTCCTGGCTGCGAAAACGCCGGGGCGCCGGCTCGCACTGGACGCGGCAGGCGCCATCACCCGCAGCGCGCCGCGGCTGCGCCTGCGCGTGCTGGAACTGGTCGCGCGCGACAAGGCGTGCGAGCATCCGGACAAAGCCTGCAATGGCGACGCCTGTCCGCTGGCCAAAGGTTTTTACGACCGCCTGCCGGCAGCACGGACAGCGGCGGCAGCGACCGGCGTACTCGATCGCGAAGGCCTGCGCACGGTCGCGCTGGCGCACGACGTTTGTCCGTACTATCTGGGCAGCGAAATGGCCAAATGGTCGGACCTGATCATTGGCGACTACAACTACTACTTCGACCTGGGCGCCATGTTGTATGGCCTGACGCTGGCCAATCAGTGGAAGGTGAGCGTGCTGGTCGACGAAGCGCACAACATGGTGCAGCGCGCACGCCAGATGTATTCCGCGGAACTGGAGCGCGGCGCACTGCGCGCCGCGCGTGCCGCCGCACCGGCCTATCTGAAGCCGGCACTGGACAAGATCAGTCGCAGCTGGCCGGCATCGGGCGTGACGCCATATGAAGTGGTGGAGGCGCCGTCGGACAAGCTGCTCGATGCCCTGCGTGGCGCCGGTGCGGCGATCACGGACTACCTGGCCGAGCACCCGGCGCCCATCGATCCGGCCCTGCAGCGCCTGTATTTCGACGCCCTGCATTTTGTGCGGATGTCCGAATTGTTTGGCGAGCACTCGCTGTATGACATCACGCGCAGCGGGACCAAAGATTCGACCCTGTGTCTGCGCAATATCGTGCCGGCGCCGTTTCTTCGGCCGCGTTTCACGCTCAGTCATTC
>DASWMN010000214.1:0-5616 GCA_036399735.1 Telluria sp.
ACAGCCAGGCGGCCAGCGCCGCCACATCACCTGGGGCCAGCCGGCCTGCCACCTGCGCCATGCAATCGGGCGCGCCAGCGTGGCGCACACCGTTGCGCCATGCGCCGAACTGCAGGTTCAGATAGTCGCGCGGCAGGCCAAGCAGTCCGGGCGTGGCAGGCAGTGTTCCGCCCAGTTGCTGGCCATGACAGGCGACGCAGGCAGGTATCTTGCGGGCAGGGTCGCCCGCCATCACCAGGCGCCGCCCATGCTCGAGCATCTGCGGGGCGTCGCGGCCCGCTTGCGGCGCCGGATAAGGCAGATGCTGGCCGGCGAACCACGCCGCCATCTCGTTCAGGTAGGCGTCCGACAAGGGCGCCAGCAGGTAGGCCATCTGGGCGTGCGTGCGGCGGCCGTCGCGAAACGCCAGCATCTGATTGTAAAGATAGGCTTGCGGTTTACCCGCCAGGCGCGGGTAGTAGCCGGCGCTGGTCGCGCGCCCCTGTTTGCCATGGCAGGCGACGCAGGCGGCGGTGCGTTCGGCCATCCGCTCGGCAATCGTGCTGGCAGCCGGGCCGGCCGCGCGCGCTGCGCCTGCACCGAGCAGGCAGGCCAGTAAGCAGGTAGTGAGAATGGGGTTCATAGGTATCCGTTTATCATGTGGCACCGTCATTCTCTCGAGAAACCTTGATCCGGTACAGACTCAGTCGGCACGAAATTTTGCGGATCAGATGAACACCTGATACGCTGTTTTATCGCCGATCTGTATCTGTTCTTTTTAGTGTGAGCGGGCGACAATCTGTTTGCCACCTGATTGAAAGGAAAACGGAAAATGACACAGCTGCCACCCAAACGTTCGTTCGGCGCCACCATGATCGCGGTGGCCTGGTCGTTTATCGGCCTGCGCCGCAAACGCGATTTCGATACCGACGCCGCCGGCGCCATGAACCCGCTGTACGTGATCATCGCCGGCCTGGCCGGCACCGCGATCTTCATCGGTGTGCTGCTGCTGGCAGTGCGCTTCGCCCTGTCCTGACACCGATGAAACTGTACGAGGCCTACGCCGAAGAAATCGCGCAATCGATACGCGCCGGTGTCATGAAACTGGGCGACCGCCTGCCTTCGGTGCGCCAGGCCAGTGCCAGCCGCGGGGTCAGCCCGTCGACCGTGTTCGAGGCCTACTATTTGCTCGAGGCGCGCGGCCTGATTCGCGCGCGCGAACGCTCGGGCTATTTTGTCGCCGCCGGCGCCAAGGCCCAGTTGCCCGAACCGGGCGGCGGCGAGCAGGCGTCCGGCGCTGAATCGGGCCCGGTTGACGTGAGCGCACTGGTATTCGATATTCTGGAGTCGGCCAAAGCACGCGACGTGGTGCCTTTCGGCTCGGCTTTCCCCAGCCCGCTGCTGTTCCCCTTGCAGCGGCTGGCGCGCTCGATGGCCTCGAGCGTGCAGGCGATGGACCCATGGAGTTCGGTCGACGATATCTCGCCCGGCAATGCCAGCCTGCGGCGTCAGATCGCCTTGCGCTATCTGGCGGACGGCATGCATGTGCACACGGACGATATCGTCATCACCAACGGCGCCCTGGAAGGCCTGAATCTGTGCCTGCACGCGGTCACGCGTCCGGGCGACGCCGTGATCGTCGAGTCGCCCGCCTTTTATGGCGCCTTGCAGGCGCTCGAGAGCCATGGGCTGCGCGCCATCGAAGTGCCGGTCCACGCGCGCGAAGGGATGGACCTGGCCGCGCTGGCCAGCGCGCTGGAACGGCATCAGCCCAAGGCCTGCTGGCTGATGACCAATTTTCAGAACCCGGTCGGCAGCCTGATGCCGGACACAAAAAAGCAGGCCCTGGTCGAGCTGCTGGCTGAGCATGGCGTGCCGCTGATCGAGGACGACGTCTACGGCGAGCTGTATTTCGGCAGCCGCAGGCCGCTTCCCGCCAAGGCCTGGGACAAACACGGCCTGGTGCTGCATTCGTCTTCATTTTCCAAATGCCTGGCGCCCGGCTACCGGGTCGGCTGGACGGTGGCGGGACGGTTCACGCGCGACGTGGCGCGCCTGAAAATGACGCGCACCCTGTCAGCCAGCGCACCGGCCCAGGCGGCGCTGGCCGATTATCTGGCCAAGGGTGGCTACGACAAGCACCTGCGCCAGCTGCGCCATGCCCTCTCGGCCCAGCAAGGCGCCATGCTGGAGGCGGTGGTGCGCCACTTCCCCAAGGGTACGCGGGCGACGCGGCCCGACGGTGGCTATTTTTTGTGGATCGAACTGGCGCCTGGCGTGGACGCGCTTGAAGTGCACCGACGCGCGCTCTCGCTCGGCATCAGCGTCGCGCCCGGGCCCATGTTCTCGGCCCGTCGTTCATTCGGCAATTTTATCCGGCTCAATTACGGCCATCCGTGGGATGCGCGCCTGGAGGCGGCCATGGCCACGCTGGGGCGCCTGATCGCCGCGGCCTGAGCGTACCGCCTCAGCTGCCCTGCACCTGCTCGGCCGCCGCCCGCACGGCCACCTGCACCTGCGCGATCACGGCCGGCACTGCGGCCCACCGGCCGTCCACCGGCGGCAGCAATTTCAGACGCTGCTCGGCCTCCTGCGCCAGCGCCGCCAGGCGCTCAGCGCCCACCATTCCGGCCAGGCTGCGCATGACGTGCAGCGCGGCCGCGCCCAGGTCGGCCCTGTCGCTTTCCATCGCATTCGAAAGCTGCTCGGTGAGTTTCTCCATTTCCCCTTCAAAGCCGCGCAGCGCCATCTGATACACGGTCAGGCTGCCACCGAGACGCTTGAGCGCTGCCGCCACGTTCAGGCAGGGCTGCAGCAGCGAGGGGCGCCGTGCGTGGCGCACGATCACATCGATCAGTTGCTCCAGTTCGAACGGCTTGCCGACATGGGCCACCATCCCGGCCGCGTGCGCGGCATCGCGGTCTGACGACATGGCGTTGGCGGTCATGGCCACGATCGGTGGCGCCGCGTGTCCCATGCGCGCGTGGATCGCGGCCGTGGCGGCGTAGCCATCCATGTCGGGCATCTGAATATCCATCAGTACCAGATCGAACACACGCCCCTGGTCGCACACTGCGTCGACCGCGGCCTCGCCCCCGCCGGCGACGGCGATCTCGGCACCGCAGCCGGACAGCAGCTCGCGCGCCACTTGCTGGTTGACCGCATTGTCGTCCACCACCAGCACCCGCATCCCGGCAAGGCGGCGGTCAGGCGCTGCGGCGGTCATCACAGGTGCATGCTGTTCCTGGCCCAAGCCAGGGACCTGGCGACTGGCGGCCAGGCGCAGCTCGGTAACGGTATCGAACAGCACCGAGGCCGTCACCGGCTTGGACAACATGGCATCGACGACCGGGGCCAGGCGGCCCTGGGTTAGCGCGATCAGTTCACGGTCATGCGCGGTGACCATGATCACCAGCGGTGCCAGCGCTGGCGGGATCGTGCGCCGCAGCCGCTGGCTCGTCTCCCAGCCATCCAGACCGGGCATGCGCCAGTCGACCAAAACCAGATCGTAGGGAATGGCAGTCAGCGCCTCCAGCGCCAGTTCACCGCTGGCGACGGCATCGGCCCGCCAGCCGAACGAGCGCACGATCGCAGCGAGCACCTCGCGCCCGGTCGCGCTGTCGTCCACCACCAGGCAACGCAGGTACTGCAGCGCGTGACTGACTTCGCGCACCACCGGCTGGGCCGCGCGGCGCAAGGGGATGGTAAACTCGAAGGTACTGCCTTGTCCGGGCACGCTGTCCACGCGCAGGGTGCCTTGCATCAGCTGCACCAGGCGCTGGCTGATGGCCAGCCCCAGTCCGGTCCCGCCGAAGCGGCGCGCGGTGGACGCTTCGGCCTGCGAGAAGCCGTCGAAAATATGCGCCAGATGTTCGGGCACGATGCCGATGCCGGTATCGCGCACGCTGAAATGCAGATCGATGTGCTCGTCATGCACTGCCACCGGCTCGATGGTCAGCACGACCTCGCCGCGTTCGGTGAACTTGATGGCATTGCCGGCCAGGTTGAGCAGCACCTGCTGCAGGCGCAACTCGTCGCCGGTCATCCATGGCGGCACCTTCGCACTGACATTGAACAGCACTTCGATGCCTTTGCCGCTGGCGTTGGCAGACAGGATCACGGCCAGCTCGCGCAACAGTTTGTCGACACTGAAGGGCTGCTCGTCGAGCGCCAGCTTGCCCTCCTCCACCTTGGAAAAATCCAGAATATCGTTCAGGATGCCCAGCAGCGCCCGCGCCGAGGTGCCGGCCTTGCCCGCATAGTCGCGCTGGACCGTGTCCAGCGGGGTACGCTGCAGCAGCTGCAGCATGCCCAGCACCGCATGCATGGGCGAGCGGATTTCATGGCTCATGTTGGCCAAAAATTCCGACTTGGCGCGGCCCGCGGCCAGCGCCTGGTCCTTGGCCAGCTCAAGGGCATCGTGCGCCTCGCGCTGTTCGGTGATGTCGGTACTGCTGCCAACCCATCCGACCACTTTGCCGTCCGCGCGCTGCGGCAGCGCGTGATTGTCGAACACGCGCCATGCGCCGTCGTGGCGGCGCAGCCGGCAATCGCAGCGGAACGCGTCGCCGCTCTCGATGGCCGCGGTCCAGGCCGCGCGCACCCGCGCGCGGTCATCCGCATGGATCAATTTGCCCATCGCGCCCGGGCGCGCCAGATCGGCCGCGCTGACGCCACTGTATGCGCTCCAGTGATGACTGAGAAAATCGACCTGATGCGCATCGGGCGAGGTCCACACCATCTGCGGCAAACCTTCGGTCAGCGAGCGGAAACGCGTTTCGGATGCCGACAGCGCCTGTACCGCCTGCGATTGACGGCGCAGCGCCAGGCACACACCGGCCAGCAGGAGCGCGCTGAGCAAATACAACACGACCAGAAAACCGATCGCGGTGCGCAGCTCGTCATACCAGGGTGCGAGCAAATCGCGTTCGGACAGGCCGACCACCACATAGATGGGATACTCGCCCACCCTGCGCACGCTGAAACGGCGGGTCTCGCCGTCAAGCGGACTGGCCACCGTGTAACTGGCGTGTTTGCCACCCTGGTCCATCAGCGTGGCCGCCTGCGCTGACACGGCCAGCACCTTGCCAGGTACCACCCCGTCAATTTCAGGATAGCGATGCAGCAGCCGGCGGCGCTGGTCGACCAGCGTGATCACGCCGTGCGGCCCGAGCGACAACGAAGCCGTCAGGGCGCTGATGTGGGCGCTGTTCATGTTGACATACGCGCTGCCGCCAAAACTGCCATCGGGCCGGTGCAGCGCCATGATCAAGGGGAAGACCATCTGGCCGCTGATGCGCGATCGCACCGGCACGCCGAAAATCAGCCCGCGCTCGGTCAGCACGCGCTGGTAAAACTCGCGCACCTTCAGATCGACGGGCCTGGCCGCATCGATATCTTCGCCATACACCACCATGCCGTCGGCATCGGCACCGCGCACGGCAGCCGCTTGCGGCATGCGCTCCTTGAGCGAACGCAGATAGGCGCTGAAACGCTCGGGCGTGAAGCGCGCCTGGGCGTGCATGTCGGTGAATTCCTGGCGTGCGCGACGCAGGGCCAGGTCGACTTCCTGGAAGTGCGATTGCAGTGCGGTGTCGAGTGCGGAAGAGAGATTGCGCGCGGTGTTGTCCGCTTCCG
>DASWMN010000215.1:0-5636 GCA_036399735.1 Telluria sp.
CGATCATCTGGGTACTCTGCCCGGCGGGAGCAAACATCGGCCCGCGCGGCTCTTGCGCCTTTTCGTCGAGCTTGCGGCGGATCGAACCCATGGCCAGCTTGATGGTGTGAACGCTTTTTTCCGGCGCCAGCCGCTCGATGCTGTGCTCGGTCGGCAGCTCGATGTTCACGCTCAGGCGGTCGGCATACCTGCCGGCGGCGGCAATGAGCGCGGGATCGGCGTCGGGGATGGTTTTCAGGTGGATGTAGCCGCGGAAATTGTGCACTTCGCGCAACTGGCGCGCGATGGCAACCAGCTGTTCCATCGTGTAGTCGGACGACTGGATGATGCCCGAGCTGAGGAACAGGCCGTCGATGTAATTACGCAGATAAAAATCGACCGTGAGCTTGACCACTTCGTCCACGGAAAAGCGCGCGCGCGGTACGTTGGAGCTGCGCCTGTTGACGCAGTACTGGCAGTCGTACACGCAGAAGTTGGTGAGCAGGATCTTGAGCAGGGAAACGCAGCGCCCGTCCGGCGTGTAGCTGTGGCAGATGCCCATGCCGCTGGTGGCGCCGATGCCGTCCTTGCCCTCGGAGCTGCGCTTGGGCGCCCCGCTGCTGGCGCAGGAGGCGTCGTACTTGGCGGCGTCCGCCAAAATTTCCAGCTTGTCCATCAACTCCATGGGGCGCTCTTTTAACTGTATGGATATACAGTATAATACATCAGCCGCGCCGCCGCTGTCGCACTTTAGCCCGCCGTGCTAGCGCACCTCGGCGCGCAGCTGTGCCACATGCTGCAGCTGGGCGCGGTTCATGCGCGCCGCCACCTGGCTCAGGCTGGCGCCCGCCTCGGCTTCGCCCGCGTGCTCGGCCTGCAACAGCCAGGCGTAGGCGGCCAGCAGGTCGCGCCGGGCACCGTCGCCGCTGGCATGTTTCAGGCCAAGCTGGAACTGGGCCCGCGCATGGCCCTGGCGCGCCGCGCGCAGATACCAGGCAAAGGCGGCGGCATCGTCGCGCGCCACGCCCTGGCCGCTGTCGTAGCGCTGGGCCAGGGCGAACTGGGCCTCGGCCGAGCCACGCTCGGCCATCGCCGCATCATGCAAGGGATCGAGGCTCATCGCGCGCTCACGCCGGGCCGTCGGCGGCCAGCGCCAGGGCGCCGCGCTCGGGCACCGGATAATGCTCTTCCAGCACGCAGATGAATTCGGCCAGCGACACCGGGTGATGGAACAGGTAACCCTGCATGGTCATGCAGCCATTGGCCTTCAGGTAGCGCGCCTGCATCTCGGTTTCGACCCCTTCGGCGATCAGGTGCAGGCCCAGCCCGCGCGCGATCGAGATGATCGCCAGGATCACCGGATAGTGGCCCTGCTCGTCGTGGATCACCTTCACGAACGACTGGTCGATCTTGATGGTATGGATCGGGAAGCGGTGCAGATACGACAGCGACGAGTAGCCGGTGCCAAAGTCGTCGATTGCCACCGACACGCCCAGCTGGCACAGTTTATTGAGCTGGTCGATCGCGTACTGGGGATTGCGGATGCAGATGTTCTCGGTGATTTCCACTTCAATCTGCGCCGGCGAGATCCCGTAGCGCACCAGGGCGCCGCGCATCTTCTCGAAAAAGTCCCCGCGGTCGAGGTACTGCGGCGACAGATTGAGCGAGAGCCGGATCGACTGGCCGCCGGCCGCATTCCAGATCTGCATGTCGCGGCACAGGGCGGTGATCATCCAGTCCGAGATCGGCAGCATCAGGCCGTTATCCTCGGCAAACGGCAGGAATTCGCCCGCCATCAGCACCCCGCGCTGCGGGTGGTTCCAGCGCATCAGGCCCTCGGCACCGACAATCCGGCCCGTGACCACGTCGATCTGCGGCTGGTAATACATCTCCAGCTCGTCCAGTTCGAGCGCGCGCCGCAAAGCCTGTTCGAGCGCGATCTTCTGGTGCGACACGTCCAGCATGGCGCGGTCGTAGAAGGCGTGGCCGTTCTTGCCGAGCGCCTTGACCTGGTACATGGCGATGTCGGCGTGGCGCAGCAGTTCGTCGATCGATTCGCCGTCGACCGGGTACACGGCAATGCCGATGCTGGCCGAAATATGCACTTCGTGGCCGTCCAGATCGAAGGGCTTGTGCAGGCTTTCGAGGAATTTGTCGGCGATGTTGCGCGCGTCGTCGCGGTCGCGCAGTTCCGGCAGCACGATGGTGAATTCGTCCCCGCCCTGGCGCGCCAGGGTGTCGCCGCGGCGCAGGCATTCCTTCAGGCGCAGCGAAACCTGCTGCAGCAGTTCGTCGCCCTTGACGTGGCCAAGCGTGTCGTTGACCAGCTTGAAGCGGTCCAGATCGATGAACATCACGGCCAGTTCGGTCACCTTGCGCTTGGCCTGGATCACGGCCAGGCCAAGCCGGTCCTTGAACAGCATCCGGTTCGGCAGATCGGTCAGGATGTCATGGTAGGCCTGGTAGGAGATCACTTCCTCGGCGCGCTTGCGGTCGGTGATATCGCGCGCCACACCGTAGGTGCCGAAAAATTCGAGCTTGCGCACTTCGTTGTCGGGGACGTGCATGCCGATCGAATTGAGCGAAATCGTCATCAGGGTGTTGTTGAAGGTGCGGTCGGCATCGCTGCCGCTGTGGCACTTCAGGCGCAGTTCGACGTTGCGCGAGGCCCGCTCGTCGACGCGCCGTTCATTGAACACGTAGCGGGCCCGCTCCAGGTCCTCGTCGTGCACCAGGATCGAATAGTGTTTGCCGATCAGCTCTTCGCGCGTGAAGCCAAGCAGCTGGTAGGCGCGGTCATTGACGAAGGTGAAGCGCCCTTCGTGGTTGAGGGTGTAGATCAGGTCCGGCGAGCTGTCGACCAGGTAGCGGTACAGCTTCTCCGAGTTTTCCAGCTGCGAGGCGATGCGCTGGTTGGCCAGTTCCAGGCGGCGCTGGGCCAGCGCGTTGGCCACGGTCTTGAGCAGTTCTTCGCGGCTGTAAGGCTTGCGCAGGTAGTCGTAGGCGCCGCGCTTGAGGGCGCCAATGGCGGCGTCGATCCCGGTGTCGCCGCTCATCACGATGACATCGACGTCGATCCCTTTTTCATTGATCACGTCCATGATCTGGTGGCCGCTCATGTCGGGCAGGCGCAGGTCGAGCAGCACCAGGTCGAATTTCAGCTTGTGCAGGTGCTCCAGCGCTTCACTGCCGCAGGTGGCCGTGACAAGGTGGTAGTTGCGGCCTTCCAGCAGCTCCTCGAGCGACGCCAGCAGGAGCGGCTCGTCATCGACCAGCAGCAGACGTGGCAGCACGTCAAGTTCGAACTGGAGCGCAGAGGCGGCGGCCTCCGCGATCCGTGGCAATGCCGGCGCGGCACTGGCGGTACTCAAATTCATTGTGATCTCAATCTCATACGTCAGTCCACCAGCCGTGCGCGAACGCCGGCCACACTGCTTGCACCGCCGCTGGCGGGCAAAAGAATTTCAAAGGAAGTGCCGGCGCGGCCGCTGCGGCAGCTGATCATGCCATTCATCTTGCGCACCAGCGCATGGACGGTCGCCAGGCCCGGGCTGTGATGTCCCAGGGCCGGACTGCGCGCCGCGGAAAACAGCGTGGCCATTACCTCGGGCGCCATGCCAGGCCCATTATCGCTCACCGCCAGCGCCACGTATACGCGGCCTTCACGCCGGACCTGGCCGCGGCTGGCGATGTCGACGCGCCCGCAGCCCGCCAGGGCCGCGACCGCGTTGCCGACCAAGTGCTCCAGGATCTGGCGCAGCAGCGCCGGGTCGCCGTCGATCCAGAGCGCTTCTTCCCGCGCCAGCGCGCCCAGATGCAGCGTAGCGGGCAGCGATCCACTGACGTGAAACTGGCGCTGCACGGCCGCGATCAAGGGCACACAATCGACTGCGCCGCTGCGTGCAGGCGCCGGCTCGGGCACCAGCACCAGATGGCGCCCTTCCGCACCAAGGCGCTGCTGCACCGGATCGCAAGGCTGGGCCTTTGACGCCGCAGGACAGACCAGGTCAGCCACGCCGGCCAGCTCGATTCCCAGGTCGGCAGCCATCAGGTGCACCTGGCGCGCGCCATGCTCACGCAAAGCTATTGCATCCCCGGCCTGCTGGCCGCACAGCGCCAGCGCCGCGCACAGTTCCGCTTCGTCGCTCTGCGCGTCATGGCAGGCCAGCAGATGGGCCAGCCGCACGATACGCACCAGGCTATGGCTGGCCGTCAGGCGCGCGCTCGGCTCGTGGTGGTAGAGCACCGCGTCGGCCAGGAAGGAATCGAGGTTCCAGCGCGCGATCAGCCAGGCACCGGCTTCGGCATGCGTGATCTGCAGGCTGCCCTGTTCGGCCGCGCACAGGGCTTCATCGTCGCGCGCATTGAAGTTGAAGGCGTACTCCCGGGGGGCACTGGCCAGCAGGGCAAGGCGGCCGACATTGTGCAACAGGCCGGCCAGGTAGGCTTCCTCCAGATTGCGATAGGCCATGCGCGCAGCCAGCTCGCGCGCGATCAGCGCGGCGCTCAGCGCCTGCTGCCAGAAGCGCCGCAGGTCGATCGTGGCGGCATGCGGGAAGCTGCCCAGGGTGCGCACCACCGATTCGCCGATCACCAGCTGCTTGATGGTATCGGTGCCGAGCATGAGCAGCGCCTGTTCGATGGCAGCACCGCGCATGCTGCGATGGTGCGATGCGCTGTTGGCCACGGCCAGCAGTCGTGCACTCATGCCCGGGTCGGCGCCGATCAGCGCCGCCAGCGCGGGCAGGTCCAGGTCCTCGGCCTGCAAATGTCCGATCAGCTTGATGAGTATCTGCGGCATGGCCGGCAGAGGAGCAACCAGCAAGCGGTTGCGGATATCAAAATCGGGTGGATGCATCATTGAGGCACTGCCGCCATGGTCATGTGGTCCGGACGAGCGGCGTGGCAGCGTCACCACCACACCGTTATAGTTTGCGCACTGTTAACAAAAAGCCGATTAGCATATATACACTAAAGTTGACTTGTGAACATATCCGTAAGAAAAAAAACCTGTCCCGCGCCACGTATCCGGGCCGGATCAGGCGATTTTCGGGGCCAGCCTGCGCTTGTATAGACGAGATGCGACCCACAAGGCCAGTGCCAGCAGGGCGAATACCGCCTGGCCGACGGCCAGGCTGAGCACGGAATGCGACAGCAGCGGCGAGATCAGGCCAGACACCAGCGCGCCGAACATGGTCACGGCGAATGACTGGCAGGAGGCCACGGTGCCGCGGATGTGCGGGAACAGGTCAAGCGCCAGCAGGGTGGCGCCGGGGCCGATGATCGAGGTGCCGAAGGTGTAGAAGAACAGGGGCAGCACGGTCCATGGCAGGGCTGGCGGCAGGAAGCTGTGGTACAGCACATTGGCCGTTACCGCAGCGAGCACAAAGCCGAAGCCGATCCGGATCTGGCGCGCGAAGGTCATTTTGCCGGCAATGCGGTTGGCCACCAGCGCGCCGAGGAAGATCCCGCCCACCGAGGGAATGAACAGCCAGCCGAACTGGCTCGGGCCCAGCCCCAGCTGCTGCGGCAGCATGATCGGGGCCGACGCGATATACAGGAACAGGCCGCCGAAATTGAGCGCCACCACGCCCGCCTTCATGTGAAACAGGGGCGAGCTGAAAATGGCCGAATAGCTTTGCCACAAAAAGCGCGGA
>DASWMN010000216.1:0-23967 GCA_036399735.1 Telluria sp.
GTCGACCAGGCGCGTCAGGTGGGTCACCTGGCGTTCGATCACTTCGGTGACCTTCTTGACGGGCGCCTGGTCGGGATACAAATGGGCCAGAACGCCCATCGAGGTACGGATCGGCGCCAGGGGATTGCGCAGTTCGTGGCCCAGGCTGGCCAGGAATTCATCCTTGCGGCGGTCGGTTTCGCGCACCTGGTACTGCTTTTCGCGCGCGCGCAGCACCGACTGCAGCGAGGTGATCAGGGTCAGTGTGCGCACCGGCCGCTCGAGCAGGGTCACATTGCCCAGTACCGCAATGGCTTGCCGCACGCTGAGCGAATCCGGGCCGCGGTTGGTGAGCAGGACGATCGGCAGATCGGACCAGCCGGGCTGGCGCTGAACGCATTCCCCCAGCACCTTCATGCCGCCGTTGGAAAGCGCTTCCTCCACCGTGAGCACGGCGCCGACACCGACCAGCAGCTCGGAAGCGAGCTGCTGCGCTGTGTCGGTGACCAGATTGTCCACCCCGGCCAGCGTCAGCATTTTCGACGCCAGCACGGCGTCCTGGCCGCTCGGTGCATAGATGAGGACACGTTTCTCCATTGCCGGCTATGCCCCCTCGTCTTCAAACAGGACCTGGCACTGTTCCTCGTCGAAGGTGGGCACGCCGGTCAGGATGCCGTGGAAGTTGGTCAGCACGTCGCCCACATGAATGCCTTTGCTGCTCATGGCGAACAGGCGGATGCTGCGCTCGTGCAAACCGACCCGCTTCTTGAAGACCGAAATCGCCTGACGCACTTTGCCGCGCGCTTCGAAGTAGCGCAGCATGATCACGCTGTCAGCGATGTAGCTGGCGTCAACCGTGGTGGACATCGAGCCGCCGATCACGCCGGGCTGCACGCCGACCAGGATCGTCACCACGCTGCGCTGGCCGAGGTAGGTCAGCAGTTCGTGCATGTGGGTGGTCAGGAAGCGCTCGTCGGGCATCGCCTTCAGATAACCATTCAGACTGTCGATCACGATCACACGCGCGCCATCGCCTTCCGCGTCGGTTACCGCCTGCATGAATTCGCCGGGCGCCATTTCGGCCGGGTCGACCTGCTGGATGCTGAGCAGGCCCTTGTCCATGGAATCTTGCAGGTCCAGTCCCAGGCCGGCGGATCGCAGCATCAGGTTGTTGGCCGATTCCTCGAACAGGAACATGGCGGCCTTCTCGCCGCGCGCGTTGGCGGCAAACACATACTGCGCGCACAGGGACGATTTGCCGGTCCCGGGGGGACCCGAAATCAGGGTGCTGGTGCCTTCATCGAGACCGCCACCAGTGAGGGCATCAAGCGCGGGAATGCCGCTCGAGAGCTGGGTGCGGGTGGCGGTGATCCGAGTGTAGGCGGCGATCAGGCGCGGATAGACTTTCAGCCCGCCGGTGACGATCTTGTAGTCGTGCGAACCGCCGCGGAAGGCGATGCCGCGGTATTTTACGATGCGCACGCGGCGCCGCTCGGAGCCGTAATCCTGGTTGATCAGTTCCAGCGTGATGACGCCGTGCGCCACACTGCGCACCTGCAAATCGCCCGACAGTGCGGTGCGGTCGTCCAGGAACAGGGTGGTGCAGCCGCGGCCCGACAGATACTGCTTGAGCGCGAGCACCTGGCGCCGGTAGCGCAGCGGGCTTTCGGCCAGCAGCTGCAGCTCGGACAGCGAGTCGAGCACGACGCGCGACGGCCTGTATTTTTCAATTGCGTCGAGGATGCGCTGGGTCGTCATGCCCATCTCGATTTCGGAGGGATGAAAGATGGTGAACTGCTGATCCGTGTGCAGGATGTCCTCGTTCGGGATGATGTCCTCGACATGGATGCCGTCCATCGCCCAGCCATGCGACTGCGCCACGGCCATCAGTTCGACCCGCGTTTCCGCCAGCGTGATGTAGATCACCGACTCGCCGCGGCGTACGCCTTCATTGAGGAACTGCAGCGCGAGCGTGGTCTTGCCGGTGCCCGGTTCGCCTTCGATCAGAAACAGGCGGTCACTGGTCAGCCCGCCGCCGAGAATTTCGTCGAGTCCCGCCACGCCGGTAGACAGGAAGCGGTTGGTGTCTGTGTTTTGTGTATCCATGGGAAAGGTCCCCAATCGGGCCGTTCAGTTTGATCAAATGCAACTATTTGACTAAATACTACCCCAATGCGCCAGTACTCGATGTTCAGTAGGGTAGTTCAAAACTACTGTATTTATAAAAGTTGTTGCGGCGATAACAAGCAGCTAGCTAATATGTTACTTGATCCACATCAAAGTGCATCAATGTTTCAGTTCCATACTGGCTGAGCTCGTTTGCGATGCCGCAGTAAATCACTGCTAAATCGCTGCCAACAATCCGGCCTAGCCAGTTCTTCGCATTTAACATTTTTAAAACGCAAGGCTAGCCCGGTTCCTGCCCCGCTGCCTTCCCTGCTGCATACTTTTGATGGAGGGCAACATGCCTTCGACATTGAGTTACCCAGGCATCTATATCGAAGAAATTCCCAGCGGCGTACGTACCATTACGGGCGTGGCGACCTCCATTGCCGCGTTCGTCGGGCGGGCGTTGCGCGGGCCCACCGACGAAGCGGTGGTCATCAACAGCTACGGCGATTTCGAGCGCATTTTTGGCGGCCTGTGGGTCGACAGCACGCTCGGTTTCGCCGTGCGCGACTTCTACATGAATGGCGGCGGCCAGGCCATCATCGTGCGCCTGTTTAATCTGAACCCGGCCGATGAAGGCGCCACGCCTGCGGTACCGTCGCGCACCCCGCTCTCGGTCGGCAACTTCAGCTTCGAAGCGGCGTATGAAGGCGGGTGGGGCGGCAATCTGCGCTTTGCCATCGACACCCAGGTGTCGGACCAGGTAGCCTTGCAGATGGGCGTGGCCAAGACGGCGCTGTTCAACATGACAGTGACGGAAGTGGGCGCAGGCGGCGTGCCGGTGCAGGTCGAGCAGTTCCGCAACCTGACCGTGATCGCCAGCGCGCGCCAGCTCAATAAAGTGCTCGCGCTCGAATCGCGCCTGCTGCGCTGGAAGGGCACGTATCCGCCCGGGACGCTGCCCGACATCGCCGGCCTGCACACCGCAAGCGCCGCGCTCAAGGCGGCGCAAGACGATCTGGCCGCAGCACTGGCGGCGAACCCGCAGGTGCCGGCCAATATCGAGACGGCCAAGACGGCAGTCAAGCAGAAAACCGCGGACCTGGCCACGATCGCGACCGATAACATCAGCCGCGCCGAGCAGACGCTGGCCGACAAGCTGGCGCTCGATCCGCCTGATGCGGCGGCAGTGGACACCGCCCGCGCCGCGCTGACCGCGGCAAAAAAAACCTCGAACGGCCTCGCTCTGGCGCTGAACAACTTTACCGGCCCTGGCAAGCAAAACGACAAGAAAGGCATGTACGCGCTGCGCAAGGCCGACCTGTTCAACATACTGTGCATTCCGCCTTACACGGCCGACGGCAATATCGAAGCGAGCCTGGTGGCGGAAGCGGCAAGCTATTGCGAGCACCGGCGCGCGATCCTGCTGGTCGATCCGATTGCCAACTGGACCGACAAGGATGCGGCCAAGGCGGGCGTTGCCGCGATCGGCACCAGCAGCAAGAATGCGGCGCTGTTCTTCCCGCGCCTGAAGCAGCCGAACCCGCTGCACGACAATCAGCTCGAAGATTTTGTACCATGCGGCGCAGTGGCCGGCATCTTCGCCCGCACGGACAACACGCGCGGTGTATGGAAAGCCCCGGCCGGCCTCGATGCCACACTGGTCGGTGTACCGCAACTGAGCGTGGCGCTGACCGACGCGGAAAACGGCGAACTCAATCCGCTCGGGATCAACTGCCTGCGCGCGCTGCCGGCGGCCGGACGGGTGGTGTGGGGCGCCCGTACGCTGCAGGGCGACGACCGCCTGGCTTCGGAATGGAAGTACATTCCGGTGCGCCGCACCGCATTGTTTATCGAGGAAAGCCTGTACCGCGGCACCCAGTGGGTGGTGTTTGAGCCGAACGACGAACCGCTGTGGGCGCAGATCCGGCTGAACCTGGGCGCGTTCATGCAGAACCTGTTCCGCCAGGGCGCCTTCCAGGGCAAGACGCCGGCCGAAGCGTATTTCGTCAAGTGCGACAAGGAGACCACGACCCAGAGCGACATCAACCTCGGCATCGTCAACGTGGTGGTGGGATTCGCTCCCTTGAAACCAGCAGAGTTCGTTGTGATCAAACTCCAGCAAATCGCTGGGCAGATCCAGACCTAACAGGAGGATGAGATGGCCCAGTTCAGCGTCAATGTACAACGGTTCGACCCATACAAAAACTTCAAATTCCGCGTCAAATGGGATGGCCGCTATGTGGCCGGCGTCAGCAAGGTCGGCGGCCTGAAACGCACCACCGAGGTGGTCAAGCACCGCGAGGGCGGCGATCCGTCCTCCAGCCGCAAGTCGCCCGGGCGCACCGAGTACGAGGCGATCACGATCGAGCGCGGCGTCACCCATGATCTCGAGTTCGAAAAATGGGCCAGCAAAGTCTGGAGCTTCGGCACCGGCCTGGGGGCCGAAACGTCGCTCAAGGACTTCCGCAAGGAGATCATCATCGAGGTCTACAACGAGACCGGACAGCTGGCGCTGGCCTACAAGGTGTTCCGCTGCTGGGTATCGGAATATCAGGCGCTGCCCGACCTGGATGCCAATGCCAACGCCGTGGCGATCCAGCATATCAAGCTCGAAAACGAGGGCTGGGAGCGTGACAGCGAAGTGGCCGAGCCGGCTGAACCGACCCTCAACGGTCAGGGCTGATCGCTATGCACACCCCGACGGCCGACGAGTTGTTGCAGGCGTGGGAGTCGGGGCTCGATCAGGGACCTGCCCGGCGCGCGGTCGGCTTGCTCGCTTGCGCCTGCGGGGCGGCACCAGAGCAGCTGGCACAACTGCCGGTCGGGGTGCGCGATGCGCGCCTGTTCCGCTTGCGCCGGCTGCTGTTCGGCGAGCGCATTGCCGCGCTGGCGCAGTGCCCGGCCTGCGCCGAGCAGCTTGATGTGGCCTGTTCGATCGATGATATCTGTCCGCACGCGGCCGACACTGTTGCCGACAGCGTGCAGCCCGAACTGCAGGTGGCCGCCGGCGCGTGGCGCATCAGCTGCCGCCTGCCCAACAGCGCCGATCTGATCGCCCTGACGCAGCGTGACGCTGCGCCTTCCCCGGCCGCGTTGCTGCGCAGCTGCGTGCTGCATGCCGAGTGCGATGGCAAGACGGTGGCCTTCGAGCTGGTGCCGCAGGATGCGCTCGATGCCGTCAGCAGCGCCATGGCCAGCGCCGACCCGCTGGCACAGATCGAGCTGTCATTGCGCTGCCCGGCATGCGGCCACGGCTGGGAAGACCTGCTCGATATTGGCGCCTTCCTGTGGAAGGAAGTCGACGCCTGGGCGCGCCGCACGCTGCACGATGTGCACACGCTGGCGCGCGCCTATGGCTGGAGCGAGGCCGACATTCTCGGACTGAGAGCCAGTCGGCGTAATATTTACCTCGATATGGTGCGCCTGTGAGCGACTTCCTCGCTTCGCTGGTGTCGCGCGAAACCGGCATCGCAGTCGCTGTCGTCCCCCGCCTGCCGTCGCGCTTCGAGCCGGATGCGCCAGGCTTGCAGGGCGAGACCGGGACGGACCCGGTGCCTGAAGCAGGGCCCGACGCGCCGGCCGGAACGGCGCCACCGCCAAGGCGCACCCGCGCAGCACGCGCGGCGACATTGCAGGAACACGAGGCACAGCCTGCAGCGCCAGTGGCTGTTGCGCCGCTGCCACCGCGACGCCAGTCTGCAGCGCCGCGCGCAGCGGAGCATGTACAGGGGCCCCTTTCACCGACACCTGCGGCCGCGCCCACGTTGCCAGAAAAGCTTGCGCGCCCGGCGGCCGTCTCTGCACCGGCGCCTGCGTCAGCGCGCGCGGCCCTGGCACCAATGGCGGTGCCGCCGCCGCAGCGGCCAGCGCCGCATGCGCAGCCGCGCAGCCGCAGTGCTGCGCCGGCTGTCGCGCCGGAGCCGGCGCTTGAACCGGCGCAATCGGCTCCCCGGCCACCGGCATTGGCCGTTACGGGGGCGCCCGCGGAACGACGTGAAACGACGTTCCCGGCCCGGCTGGAAAACGTCACGCGCCGCCATGCCCAGGCCCAGACCCTGGCGCCAATTGCGCCGACGCCGCCCGCGTCCGTGACCAGGCCCGAGCCCCGCGACGCGGCGCCGGCGCAGCCACGCATCCGCGAAGCCCTGCGTCCCGCATTGCCGGCCGATGTGCGCGTCGCCGAGCGCATGCCCGATAAACCCGAAAGCGCGCCGCCACAGCCGACCATTCACGTATCGATCGGGCGTGTTGAGATCCGCGCCGTGACTGCGCCGGCACAGCCGGTACGTGCGCCGGCCAAAACAGCTTCGCTCAGCCTGGAGCAGTTTCTGGCGCAGCAAAAAGAACGGGGGATGCGATGAGCGATGCACGCGCCGTCAGTGCGGTGACAGCCACCTTGCGCAATTTGCTGACCGTTCCGGTCCAAGACCTGATCAGCGGCCTGGGCGCGCTCACTGTGACCACGGGGCCGCTCGACATGGCGCGCAAGGGCGAGACACGCCCGCCGCAGCTCAATATCTTCCTGTACCAGACCGTCATCAATCCGGCCTGGCGCAACATGGACATGCCGCGCCAGGTGCGACCCGGTGAGATCGCGCCGCCTGCGCTGGCGCTCAATCTGCATTATCTGGTGACCGCTTTTGCGCGCGGAGACAACGATAACGACGACACCGCATCTGGCAACTTGCTAATGGGTGGTGCAATGAGTGTGCTGCACGACCATGCCATTCTGGGGCGCGAAGAGATTCGTGATGCCCTCGGCGACAGCAACCTGGCCGACCAGGTGGAACGCATCCGCATTACACCGCTGGCCCTGTCGATCGACGAGATGACCAGACTGTGGGGTACCTTCCAGTCGCCTTACCGGATCTCGGCCGCTTACGAATGCGCTGTGGTGCTGATCGACAGCCAGCAGGCCGGACGGGCCGCGCTGCCGGTACTGCGCCGCGGCGACAAGGACCAGGGGGTCGAAGCCGTTACCGGCAGCGGTCCGCTGCTGCGCGGCGTGACCGCGCCGAACCGGCAGTCGGCGGGCCGGCTGGGCGAAGTGCTTGCCCTCGACGGCGATGGTCTGCAGGGAATGGATGTCGTGCTTCGCTTCGCCAGCCTGATGCCGCCGCTGCCGCATCTGCCACCCGCACCGGCCCCACTGCCGCCGCCATTGGTGGAGTTGCCGATGCAGGCTTCGCCCGCGGGTGTGACAAATGTCCTGCTACCCGCGCTGGCAGACGATCCGCAAGCCTATGAACGCTGGGCGCCTGGCTCGTACGTGGTCTCCGCGATTGCCCGTCCGTTCGGCTTGCCGGCCAGGCACGGGGCTGCGAGTGCCTGGTTTGCGCTGGCGCCGATCGTGACGCTCACACCAAACAGCACCACAGTGGCGGCAGGCGATATCCTCACGCTGACCTGCGTGCCGCGCGTGCGGGCCGGGCAGCGCGTGCTGGTCCTGTTCGGCGAGCGCCAGCTTGAGCCGGCCAGCCTGGTCAATCCAGACCCGCTGGCGGTGGATTACCTGCAGACGCCCACCACCATTACCGTGGCTGTCCCGGCCGCGCCGGCCGGCACTTATCTGGTGCGCCTGCGCGTCGATGGCATTGACAGCATTCCGGTTGTACTCAGCGGCGACCCTGCGCTGCCATCCTTCGATCCGACGCAGCAGGTCAGCCTATGACGCCGGAATTTGACAACTGGCTCGCCGCCAACGACAACTACCTGGCGCTGGCGCTCGACTGGTTGCGCGAACGCCTGGGCGAACTGGCGCGTGAAAGCGAGCCGGCCGCCACCGCCACGCCGCCAGCGGCAGTGCCTACGCCGCCGGCAGCGCCCGTCGCCCGCGCCCGCCCGGTGCTGGGCCGCCTGTTCACGACGGCCGCCAATCCACCGCTCAAAAGCCTGCCTGGTCCGGCTGCCGCCGAAGCGCCAGCGCCGCCAGCGTCCGGTCGCGCGGCCATGCCCGACGCCATGCTGCAGGCCGAGCAGGCGGATCCCCCACCGGCACTGCTGGTGCTGTCGGGACGGATGGACCTGTCGCGTTTCGAATCGATGACCCTGTTGCTGTGCTGTGCGATGGAGCTCGATTCGCGCATCGGTCCCCTGTGCGCGCGGGCGCAGGGCGACGGCGCCAAGCCGTTTCCCACCTTCGGGCTTGCGCTCAAGCTGTTCGACGACCCGGCCTGGGACGTACTTTCGCCACTGCGTCCCTTGCGCCACTGGCGCCTGCTGGAGGTGGTGCAGGCACCGGGCCAGCCACTGGTCGCCGCCGCGCTGCGGGCGGACGAGCGCATCGTCAATTACATCAAGGGTCTGAACTATCTCGACGATGGCCTGACGCCTTTGCTGACCGCAGTTCCCCTGGCTACGGACCAGCTGCCGCCCAGCCAGCAGAACGTCGCCGACGCGGTCGCCAGCGCGGTGGAACGTAGCGCGGCCAGTGTGTCCGTACCCGTCATTGAGCTGCTTGGCGCCGATGGCCCGGCCAAGCAGCTGATCGCCCGGGCCGCAGCGCAGCGGGTCGGCCTGTCGCTGTACCGCATGCGCGCGGAGCAGCTGCCTGCCAATACCGCGGAGCTGGAGCTGTTCATCCGGCTGTGGCGGCGCGAGAGCGCCTTGCTGCCTCTGGCGCTGCTGATCGATGCCAGCGAAACCGACCGCGCCGGCGCGCAGGCAGCCGCATTGGTACGCCTGATTGAGCGCGACAGCGGCATGCTGCTCCTCGACGTGCACGATCCCTGGCCGCAAACGGCGCGCGAGTCGCTCGCATTCGAAGTGGCGCGTCCGGCCCCGGCAGAACAGCACGCGGCGTGGGCCGCCGCGCTCGGTGAGCGAGGGCAGCCGCATGCGCCGCACCTGTCAGCCCACTTCAGTTTCAATACACCGGTGATCCGGCAGCTGGCAGCGACGGCGCTGCGCGAAGTGGACGATGGCGCCGATCTTGGCCAGGCCCTGTGGCGCGCGAGCCTGCGCCGCGCCCGCCCCGCGCTCGACCAGCTGGCCCAGGTCATCGATGCCAAGGCGGGCTGGGACGACCTGGCGCTGCCGGAGACCGAGAAGACGCTGCTGCACCAGGTGGTCGATCAGGTCCGCACCCGTGCGGCCGTGTATGACGACTGGGGTTTTCGTGATCGGATGAACCGTGGCCTGGGTATCAGCGTGCTGTTCGCCGGTGAAAGCGGCACCGGCAAGACCATGGCCGCCGAAGTGATCGCGCGTGAGCTGGGTTTGCTGATCTTCCGGATCGACCTGTCCGCAGTGGTCAGCAAATATATCGGCGAGACCGAAAAAAATCTGCGCCGGCTGTTCGATGCTGCCGAAGACGGTGGTGCCATCCTGTTTTTCGACGAGGCCGATGCGCTGTTCGGCAAGCGCAGCGAGGTGCGGGACAGCCACGACCGCTACGCCAACATCGAAGTCAATTACCTGCTGCAGCGGATCGAGGGCTTTCGCGGCCTGGCCATCCTGGCCTCGAACATGAAAACCTCGCTGGACGCGGCCTTCCTGCGCCGGCTGCGCTTTGTCGTCAATTTCCCGTTCCCGGGAGCGGAGCAGCGTGTCGCGATCTGGAAGAATGCCTTCCCGCCGAAAACGCCGCTTGCCACGCTTGATTACCAGCGGCTGGCACGACTGAACCTGACCGGCGGCAGCATTCACAACATCGCGCTGAACACGGCGTTTCTGGCCGCCGGGCGCAAAGTCCAGGTCAGCATGCCGCTGCTGCTTGAAGCGGCGCGCACTGAACTGCGCAAGCTCGAAAAGCCTGTGAACGAAGCGGAGCTGCGCTGGGTCGAGCCCCTGCCTGATGCGGGAGCGCTCAAATGAACATCGCCCTGCATATGGAGAAACTGGTGCTGACCGGATTTGACATGCCTTCCGGCCAGCGTGGCCTGCTGCAGGCGAGCGTGGAAGCGGAACTGGCGCGCCTGCTGACCGAGGGCGGCGTTGCCCCCGGTCTGGCGCGTGGCGCCTTGCTCGGTCACGTTGATGCGGCGTCGATCGAGGTCGCCGCCGGTGCCGACCCGGTTCAACTCGGGCGCCAGATTGCGCAGTCGGTGTACGGGGGGATCGCGCCATGATCATACCGGTTCAATGTGTGGCGCGCTTACCCGGCATGCCTGCGCCAAGCACCAGGGCGGGCGCCGTGCTTTTCAAACAAGAGGATGAGATGACACGTCTGGCAAACCGCAAGCAGGGCAGGGACCAGGAAGGAGCGCGATCGTGAGCAGCTTCCCCGGCAGCCCGCGCCTGATCAAGGGCGCCATCATCGGACTCGATCCGCTCAATCCGCTCGCCAGCGTGGTTGTGTTCCAGTACAACCCGGATACGATGACGCGCCGGCTGGAAGCGCGTTCCACCGGCGGCGGCGACAGCAGCGACCGCGCCGAGGCATTCCGCCTTACCGGTCCGCCGCGCGAGACCATTACCCTCAGCGTGGAAGTCGACGCCACCGACCAGCTGGAGTCCGGCAATCCGCTGGCCATGGTCTCGGGCGTATCGCCCACTCTGGCGGCGCTGGAAATGCTGCTGTATCCGAAAAGCGTGGGCGTCATCGCCAATATCGCGCTGGCCCAGATCGGCAATATCGAGATCATCCCGCCGGAGGCGCCATTGACGCTGTTCGTGTGGGGACCGACACGCGTGCTGCCGGTGCGCGTGAGCAGTTTCAGTATCACCGAGGAGGCGTACGACACGCTGCTCAATCCAACCCGCGCCAAGGTCGACCTGACGCTGAACGTGCTCAGTTATGTGGACCTCAAGCTGACCAATCCGGGACATACGCTGTTCATGGCCTACCAGATCGTCAAGGAAGTGATGGCGACCACCAACGTCGTCAACAGCGCGCTCAATGTTGGCGCATCGTTCAAGCTTTAAGGGAAAGACCATGTATCCACCTACCAGCCGCTACTTCAGCATTGCGACCGCGCGCGTCGAGGGACCGGACGGCCGCACCATTGTGTTCCTGCGGCGCCGCTTCGTTCCCCATCCCGAAAACGGACCCCTGATCGCGGAACATGCGGTGGTCGAAGGCGACCGCCTGGACAACGTGGCCGCGCGCTACCTGGGCGACCCGGAACAGTTCTGGCGCGTTTGCGACAGCAATGGCGCGATGCAGCCGCAGGAACTGACCGATGACGTGGGGCGCCTGCTGCGGATTGAATTTCCCAAAGCGGGAGCAGTCTGAGATGCCCAGCCTTGGCGTTCGCCTGCAACTGCTGATCGGCCCCACGCTGCCCATGCCGGCACCGTATCCGCTGATCGACTCGGTGACGGCGATCGAGGTGACCAATCGTGACAGCGATTTTGACGGCTTCAAGATCAGCTTCAGCCTGGGCAAGGATTCGCTGCTCGACTACGGACTCCTGATGAGCGGGATGCTCGACCCGCCGAGCCGCGTGATCATCATGGTGTTCATCGGTGTAATGCCGCAGATTCTGATTGACGGGGTGATCACCAATCACCAGGTGGTACCCAGCAACCGTCCCGGCGAGTCGACGCTGCACGTGTTTGGCAAGGACATAGGCGTAATGCTCAACCTGGAAGAGAAAAGCGAGACCTATCCGAATCAGCCTGATTCGGTGATCGTCACGCGCCTGATCGCGAGCTACGCGACGCTCGGCCTGGTGCCGCAGATTTCGCCCACGACGGACGTGCCGATCCAGATCGACCGGATCCCGTCGCAGCAGGGCACCGACCTGGCTTACATTCGCGAACTGGCCACCCGTAACGGCTACGTTTTCTACATCGAGCCAACCCCGGTCCCCGGCATCAACACGGCTTACTGGGGTCTGGACAACCGGCTTGGCGTACCGCAGCCGGCGCTGACCATGAACATGGGCGCCGATACCAATGTCGACAATCCGATCAGCTTCAGCTACAACGCGCTGGGGCCGGCGCGCCCCCAAGTGACCATCGTGGAGCCAATGACCAAGATGAATATCTCGATACCCGTGCCATCGAGCCTGGGACCACCGCTTTCAATGCGGCCGGCCCAGGCACTGCGAACCATCCTGCCGCGCGATGCCGCCAACCTGAGCGCCATGCAGGCGGGCTTGCGCGCGGTGACCGGCGCGTCGGGTTCGGCCAGCGCGGTGACAGGCAGCGGGGAGCTCGACGCGGTGCGCTACGGACAGGCGCTCAAGGCGCGCCGCCTGGTGGGCGTGCGCGGCGTGGGCTTCAGTTACGACGGCAACTACTACGTGCGCGAAGTGACGCACCGGATCCGCCGCGGCGAATACAAGCAGGCCTTTTCGCTCACGCGCGACGGCCATGGTGCATTGCTGCCGCTGGTGCTGCCATGACGGCCGCGTCCGGGCCACTGTATGGAAAATTTCGCGGCGTGGTCAGCGACAACCGCGATCCCTTGATGCTGGGACGGATCCGCGCCAAGGTGAGCGATGTTTTCGGCTCCAACGAGAGTGGCTGGGCGCTGCCTGCGCTGCCATATGCGGGTAATGGGGTGGGTCTGTTCCTGGTGCCGCCCACCGATGCCTGGGTCTGGATTGAATTCGAACACGGCGACCCGGAATACCCGATCTGGACCGGCTGCTTCTGGGCCCAGGGCGAAGTACCGGCCACGCCCGCCCTGGCCGAAGTAAAGGTCCTGAAGACCGACGCCTGCACCCTCACGCTCGACGACACCCCCGGCATTGGCGGCATCAAGATCGAAACCAAGCAGGGCATGAAAATCACGATCAGCGCGACCGGCATCGAGATCGACAACGGCATGGGCGGCAGCGTCAAGCTGACCGGGCCGAAAGTATCCATCAACGGCAGCGCGCTGGAGGTGATCTGATGCCCGGCTATCTGCTGCACATGGGGGCGACTGTGCTGTGCGCGCACGGTGGCCAGGCGCAGGCAACTGCGCCCAATCCGCGCGTCACGGTGAGCGGTCAGGCGGTGGTGACGCAATCGGCGCCGCACATGGTCGCCGGCTGCACCATGCCACCGCCAACGGCCGGCAACGGTCCTTGCGTGACGGCGCAGTGGGTGACGGGTGCGTTGCGCGTGAAAGCCGGCGGCATGCCGGTGCTGCTGCAGGACAGCCAGGCCACCTGCGTGCCAACGGGCACACCACTGAACATCGTCGTCACACAAGTCAGGGTCAAGGGGACATGATGAATATCGATTTCCCGTTCCACTTCGATAGCCGGGGGCGTACCGCCAGCACCGGCGAGGCCGATCATGTGCGCGACATGATCGAGCAGTTCCTGTTCACGAATGCCGGCGAGCGCGTGAACCGTCCGGATTTCGGCAGCGGTCTGCTGGCCAAGGTGTTCGAGCCGAACAGCCCGGAGCTGGCCACCGCGCTCCAGTTCAGCATCCAGGCCGGACTTCAGCGCTGGCTCGGTGACCTGATCGAAGTGCGCAAGCTCGAAGTGATCAGCCGTGACAGCACCCTCACTATCGATGTGGTGTACGCCCTGCGCAGTAGCGGCCAGACAACGAGCGCAAGTTTTGCGAGGGAGACGGGCAATGGCATCTAGCGACCTGGCCTGCAGCACTGACGCACGGCGTCAGAAGCTGTTCAACAATCCGCGCTGGAATGGCGTCGATTTCCTGGAAGTGTCGGACGAAAAACGTTCGCTGTGCGTGCACTTCTTTGGCAGCATCCCGGAAGGGATCAGCGTGGCCAACGTTCGGATCGAGGGCGGGCGCAGAATCCGCGGCATTCAGGTGCTGCGGGTGGAGATCGACCGCGCCGATGATCCGGATCTGGATGATTGCCTGCGCATTGAGCTCGACAAGGTCGGTGACTTCTCCGTGTATCGCCTGTGTTTTGTCGAACGCGACGCACAGGCGCCGGAAGGCGCGCCGCGCTACCGGCCATTCCACGGGCTCGATCCGCGCTACGCCTGCCTCGAGTTCCGGTTCCGTCTGGACTGCGCCGCCGATCTCGATTGCAAGCCGCAGCATGACTGCCCGGCGCCAGCCGTCGTCGTTCCCGAGATCGACTATCTGGCCAAGGATTACGCCAGCCTGCGCCAGATGATGCTCGACCGGATGTCGCTGACCATGCCGGACTGGAAAGAGCGCCACGTGCCGGACCTGGGCGTCACGCTGGTCGAAGTGCTGGCTTACACGGCCGACTACCTGAGCTACTACCAGGATGCGGTGGCGACAGAAGCTTACCTGGACACGGCGCGCGAGCGCATTTCGGTAAGGCGGCACGTTCGGCTGGTCGACTACCGCATGCACGAGGGCTGCAACGCGCGCACCTGGGTTTCGCTGCAGTCGAACAGCGACATCGGCCCGCGACCATTGAATGAAATGTACTTCATTACCGGCTTTCCGGATCTGGATGCATTTGCCGGACGCGTGGTACCGCACGACGCCATGCAAAAATACGTGGCCAGTCTGTACGAAGTGTTCGAACCGGTGGCCTACGGTGCCGTCACGGCAATCGAAGTCAGGGCGGCCCACAGCGAAATCGCACTTTACACCTGGGGCGAAACGGAGTGCTGCCTGCCCAAGGGCGCCACACGCGCCACGCTGGTCGACGGCACTGCCGTGCGCAGCGACGGCCCGGGTGGCCGCGTTCTCGACCTGCATGCAGGTGAGGTACTCGTTTTTGAGGAAGTGCGTGGTCCGACGACCGGTGCGCTGCCCGACGCCGACCCCGAGCACCGCCATGCCGTCATGCTGACCAAGGTGACACCGGTGATGGACGAACTGCTGAACCAGCCCGTGCTCGAAATCGAATGGGCCCCGGCCGACGCCTTGCCGTTTTCGATTTGCATCTCCGTGCGCCTGACGGCCGAATTCGACTGTGTTCGCGTCAGCGGCGTGAGCGTGGCGCGCGGTAACGTGGTGCTGGTCGACCATGGCAGGCGTGCACCGGCCGATCCGCTTGGCCCTGTGAGCGGGCATGCCGATCCGGGCGACTGCGCCTGCGACGGCAGCATCGTCACCAATATCAGCGTGGCGGACCCGTTCCGGCCCCGTCTCAAGCAGAACAACCTGACTTTCAAGGCTGCTGTCGCTACCACTTCCGCGGCCGCCATGCTGGCTCAGGATCCGCGCGAGGCGCTGCCGGATCTGCTGCTGACGGAGCAGCCGGACGGCGCCACCTGGGCGCCAAGGTACGACCTGCTGGCCAGTGACGGCGGGGCGCGCGAATTCGTGGTCGAAATGGATGACGAGCGGCGCGCGCATCTGCGTTTTGGCGACGGCGACCTGGGCATGCAGCCTTCGACCGGCAGTACCTTCGACACCCGCTACCGCACCGGCGGCGGCGCCAGCGGCAATATCGGACGGGACGTGATCGCGGCGCTGGTCTGCCGTACCGGAACCATCGACGGTGTCTTTCTGACGGTGCGAAATCCCATCGCCGCCAGTGGCGGGACCGAGCCGGAACCGGTCGCGGAAGCGAAACTGTTTGCCCCGGGTGCCTTCCGCAAGCAGCGCATGCGCGCCATTACAGCGGGCGACTATGCAGAACTGGCGCAGCGCAACGCGCAGATACAGCGCGCCGCCGCAGACCTGAGCTGGACCGGCAGCTGGTACGAAGCGCGCGTGGCGCTCGACCCCTTCGACACCGAAACGGCGTCGCCGGCGCTGCTGGCTGCGGTCGAGGGCGAGCTGTATCCGTTCCGGCGCATGGGACACGACCTGGCTGTCGTCCAGGCGCGTTATGTGCCGATCTCGCTCACCCTGCACGTGTGCGTATTGCCGCATTACGCGCGCGGAGAGGTGCGTGCACGGCTGCTTGACGTGCTGGGCAACCGGCGCCTGACAAACGGTGAACTGGGGCTGTTCCATCCCGACCGGCTGACCTTTGGCGCCGGGCTGCACCTGTCGCGCATCATCGCCGCCGCAGCGGGCGTTGAAGGTGTCGAGAACGTCAAAGTGCTGCGCTTCCAGCGGCTTGATGTGCCGGACGATCCGATGGCGCCAACCCCTGAAATGGATCCGGCCGTGGCCGACGGTGTACTGGCGCTCGGGCCGACCGAGATCGCGCAGCTCGACAACGATCCCGATTTTGCCGAAAACGGGACCCTGACCTTACAGCTGGGAGGCGGACGATGAGCGACTTACCTTGCGACTGCTGCGAAGGCGCGCATGCAAGCACGCCGCGCGCGACGGCCAATCGCGCGGGGCTGGCTGCGCTGCGCTACCGCGCCGGCACCTACGCGACCTTCTTTGAGAGCATGCGGGCGCGATTGGCGGGCGCGCATTTCTTCGAGGGCGTGCGCAGCAGGCTTGGCCACGTCGGACCGCTGAACCTCGATGGCCTGAAAACGCGCGCCCCGGACGATTTTTCTATCGCGCTGCTCGACGCCTGGGCCGTGACCGGGGACGTGCTGACGTTCTACCAGGAGCGCATCGCCAACGAAGGCTACCTGCGCTGCGCGACCGAACGGCGCTCGGTGCTGGAGCTTGCACGGCTGGCAGGCTACGCGTTGCGGCCCGGTGTAGCGGCCAGTGTGTATCTGGCGTACGCGCTTGAAAAAGACGCGCAACCGGTCGAGATTCCGAAAGGCTCGCGCGTAAACAGCGTGCCCGGTCCGGGCGAGCAGATGGAAGCCTTCGAGACATCCGAAATCCTGCAGGCGCGCGTTGAATGGAACGAACTGCTGCCACGCATGAGCCGCCCAGTCAATCTCACGCGCGTCAACGCAGCATTCCTCGAAAAGCTGCGTTTCAAAGGCGCGTCGCTCAGTCTGTCGGTCAACGACGCGATGCTGTTTACTTTTGGACGAGGCTTTGGGCAGCAGGTGATGCGCCGGGTCGTGGCCGTGAAGGCCGACAGCGCCGCAGGCGAAACGGAAGTACTGTTGCAGCTGTCGCTAGACCCATGGACCATTCTGGCAGCGTGGGCCGATACCGCGGGACGCTATGCCGATATCGAGTGGCGTTGCCTGGAGAAGAACAAGCCCGAGGTCAAGGCTGTCGTCGCCACTCTGCTGGCGTTGAAAAAGGCGCTGGACGAGGTGCCGGACTCCGACACGATGGATGACGTGACGGAGGCGAACCGGCAGTTCGGGGTGGCGGCCCGGGCCCTGCTTGAAGGCGACGACAAGGAGGAGCTGGCCTGGATACGCGACTACTTCCTGGAAGCGGTGCGCTTCCTGACTGGAGGGCGGATCAGCGACCGGGAGGCGCGCGAAATGTTCGCCGTCGCGTTTGAGGGCTTTCGGGCGAATTTTGCTGCACTCAGCCAGGCATTGGTCGCGAAACTGGTGCCATCGCTGTCCAAAGCGCGCTCGCTGCAGCCTGCCAACAGCCAGCGCCTTGGGCGCCAGGTGGGCGTATCGTATTCGGTCAAGTCGGACCTCAAAACACGGCTGGTGACCCAGTTCCAGCCCGCCGCCAGCCGTTCGCTGTACCAGGCCTGGCGTAATGTCCCCCTGAGCAAGGCAAGCGCGGTCGATGTGTTCGTGATGCGCCAGCAGGCGCCCCTGTTTGGCCACAATGCACCAAAGCGCGTGCGGATTCCGTCGCCCGGCGGCGAGGTGGCCGTGATCGGGGACTGGCCCGTGGTTACCGGTGCGCAGACCGCGAACACGCTGGTCATGCACGAGGATCCACATGCCGTGCACCTGGATGCCGCGTATCCCAAGATTTTGCCGAACAGCTGGCTGATTGTGCAGACCGTGAACACGCGTCTGACGAACGAGGATACCCAATTCTTTTTGGCGGGCGACCCGAGTACCACCATCACCCGGGCCGAGTACGGCATGACGGGCAAGACGACGCGCATCCCCTTGCTGGTGCCGCGCAATTCGGGGCAGGGCACCTGGATCAACATGCCGCTGACGGCTTCGACCGACACATCTGATGATTTTGAAGCGATTCGCAGAACCAATGTGTACGCACAGGCCGAGAAGCTGGAGCTGGCCGAGTTGCCGATCACGGATGATGTATGCGGCGAACGGGTCGAACTGAACGCGCTGTACGACGGGCTGGAAGCGGGGCGCTGGGTCATTGTGAGCGGCGAGCGTAGCGATCTGAAGGACGATAACGGTGACGCGGTGGCTGGCGTGACATCGAGCGAGCTGGTGATGATTGGCGCCGTAACGCAGGAAGTGCAGCGCGTGCCGGTGACCGCTGCCGCGATCCCCAAGCCGGGCGTGGCGCTGGGCGCGGGGAACGGTGTGATGTTCGCGCTCACGCCCGGGAATAACGACACCAGTTCGATCAACATTAACAACGGCAGTACCGACAACGGCAACAACACCGGCAGCACGGAGATTACCGCACTGCCTGGCGACACGGTACACACTTACCTTGATTTTGCAAACGCACTGGCCTACAAATTCAAGCGCGCGACAGTCAAGATCCGCGCCAACGTTGTGCGCGCCACGCATGGCGAGACGCGGCGCGAAGTGCTTGGCAGCGGCGATGCGGCCAAGGCCCTGCAAACGTTCACCTTGAAACAGGCGCCTTTGACCTATGTGTCGGCCGCCACCGTCTCGGGCGTGGCATCGAGCCTGTCGGTCCGGGTCAACGAGATCGAGTGGCACGAAACCGATACCCTTGCCGGACTTGGCGCACAGGACCGCAAGTTTGTCACCCATACCAATGATGAAGGCAAGACCAGCATCATCTTCGGCAATGGGATCGCTGGCGCGCGACTGCCGGGCGGGCAGGAGAATGTCCGCGCGGTGTACCGCAGCGGCATTGGCCGGCCGGGCAACGTGAAGGCCGAGCAAATCAGTCTGCTGGCCACGCGCCCGCTGGGCGCCAAGTCCGTGATCAACCCGCTGCGCGCATCTGGCGGTGCGAATGCCGAGACGCGCGACCAGGCCCGCAAGAATGTGCCGCTGGCCGTGATGGCGCTCGACCGGCTGGTATCGGTGCAGGACCATGCCGACTTCGCGCGCACTTTTGGCGGCGTGGGCAAGGCGGTTGCGGCCGAACGTTCGGATGGACGGCGCGAGGTGGTGCACCTGACGATCGCCGGTGTCGACGACCAGCCGATCGACCCGACGGGCGACTTGTTGCGCAATCTGCGCGCTGCGCTGCGCCTGAACGGCGATCCCGCGCTGCCGATCCGGCTGCAGGTGCGCGAACGGCTTGCGCTCGTGATCTCGGCGCGGATTCGCATCCTGCCCGACTATGCCTGGGAATCGGTCGAAACCCAGCTTCGCGCAAAGATGCTCGATGCTTTCGGGTTCGACGCGCTGGAACTGGGCAGCGATCTGTTCGCGTCGCGCGCGATTGCTCTGCTGCAGGGCGTGCGAGGCGTGGACTACGTCGACCTCGATGTGTTCGATGTGATTTCGGAAGCCGCGCTGCTCGATAGCTTCATGTCGGAACAGGCGGGTGCGCTCGGGCTGAAGCGTCGCATTCCGATATCCGCGGGCTCGAGTGAAGGCGGGGTGTTGTTGCCGGCGCAGATTGCCTACCTGTCCCCCGAGGTGGCCGATACCTTGATACTGCAGGAGATACCCGCATGAACCGCAATCCGGACCGCCTGTATGAACTGATGCCGCTCGTGCATCGGATGCGCGATGCCGAACAAGGGTATCCGCTCAAAGCGCTGCTGGCGGTGATTGCCGAGCAGGTCAACGTGGTGGAAGGCGATATCGCGCAGTTGTATGAGAACTGGTTCATCGAAACCTGTGAAGACTGGGTGGCGCCCTATATTGGCGACCTGATTGGTTACCGCCCCGTCAGCGAAGCGCGCGCGCCGGATGGCGGCGCGCTTGGCAAAGCCATGTTCCCGCGCCGTGAGATTGCCAACACGGTGGCGGCGCGGCGCCGCAAGGGTGCCTTGTCGCTGCTGGAACTGCTGTCATCCGACACGTCGCAATGGCCGGCGCGGGCGGTCGAGTTCTATCGGCTGCTGGGCTGGACCCAGCATCTGAATCATCTGCGGGCTGGCCGTGGCGGCACGGTCGACCTACGCAATGGCCGCGCCCTTGAACTGACCAACGGACCGTTCGACGAACAGGCCCACAGCGTCGATGTACGGCGCATCAATTCCACCCGGACCCAGGGGCGCTACAACATACCGGAAATTGGCGTATTCGCGTGGCGCCTGAAGACCTATCCGCTGACGCAGGTGCGCGCTACCTGCCTGGAGGATGAAGGGCCGCATTGCTTCAGCTTTAATGTGCTGGGTAGCGATACGCCCCTGTACAACCGCCAGCAGGCGGAAAGTTCGCCTACCTCGATCGCGGGCGAGCTCAATCTGCCGGTGCGGGTGCGGCGTCGCGCACTCGAAGTGCCGGGACCACCGGCGCACGCTTCGCGTGACTATTATGGCGCTACGCGCAGCATGGTGATCATGGTCGCCTGGCCAAAAAAGCCGGGCATGACCGAGATTGCGGCCGATCAGATTGTGCCGGCCAACCTGGCAAGCTGGCACGCGAAAATCGGCGCTGGTCAGGTGGCGCTGGATCCGGAGCTGGGCCGGCTCATGTTCCCGCAGCGGAAAGTGCCAAAGCGGGTGTGGGTCAGCTACCGCTACGCCTTCAGTGCCGACATGGGCGCCGGTGAGTACCCGCGCGCGCTGACGCAGCCTGAAGGCGCGACCATCCTGCGTGTGGGCCATGGCGAAAAGCTGACCACGATTGGGGGCGCGCTGGAGGCCTGGCATCTGCTGCGCGATGGCCCGGACAAGCTGCGGGCAGCTGTGATCGAAATAGCCGATAGCGGTGTGTATACGGAGCCGATGGCGCTGACGCTGATCGAAGGCGAGAGCCTGCAGATTCGCGCCGGGCGGCGTACCAGCAGGCCGGAAGGAGACGCCACCGGCTGGACCCGGCCGGTAATTCGCCTGCTGGACTATCAAACCGACCAGGCCGACGCGCTGACAGTACGTGGCAAGGCCGGCAGCCGGCTGGTGCTGGAAGGGCTGCTGATCAGCGGACGCGGTATCCAGCTGTTTGGCGGACGCGAATACAGCGGCGATGATAGCGACAACGTACCGCAGGCAGCCAGCGACGAGCTGTGCGACCTGACGATCCGCCACTGCACCCTGGTGCCGGGCTGGGGCATCGACTGTCATTGCGAGCCCTTGCGCCCGAATGAACCGAGTCTGGAAATTCACGACAGCCACGGTAGCGTGATGATTGATCACAGCATCGTCGGCACCATCCGTGTCAGCGCGAGCGAAGTGACGGGGGACCCGGTCCGCATCGTGATCAGCGACAGCATTGTCGATGCGACCGGCATGGCTTTGGCGGCCATCGAGGGTGATGAGGGCAGCATGGCCTTTGCCAGCCTGACGGTGAGGCGCAGCACCATTCTTGGCACCACCTCCGCGCATGCGGTGTCGATGGCGGACAACAGCATCTTCATGGGGGCATTGCGCCTGGCGCGGCGCCAGCACGGGTGCATCCGCTTCTGCTACGTCGCGCCGGGTTCGCGCACGCCGCGCCGCTATCACTGCGAGCCGGATTTGCGGCGCGACGCCGTCAACGAGTCGATGCAGGGCGCCCCTGCCGACGAGCGCGCAGCCCGCTTGCTGCGCGAGGAGGGACGGGTGCGGCCCCTGTTTACCAGCACGCGCTACGGTAATCCGGCTTATTGCCAGCTGGCGCAGGACTGCGCCGCCGAAATCAGGCAGGGCGCCGACGACGAATCGGAAATGGGCGCCTTCCACGATCTGTTCCAGCCGCAGCGCGAGGCCAATCTGCGCACACGGCTCAATGAATATACCCCCGCGAGCATGGACGTCGGCATCATCTTCGCGAACTAAAAGGAGGATGGCATGAAAGGCGACATCACCCGCAATACCTTCGATCCGGTGCACCGGTTCAGCCGCGTTCTGATGCAGCAGGGCCGGGTGCAGCTGGACGCGGACTGGAACGAACAGGCCGACATTGCGCTGCATTTCCTGCGTTCGCTCGCTGCCGATCTGATCGGTCCGCACGGTGGGGCCGGGACGGCATTCCAGATCCTGCAGCGCGCCGGCGACGACGGCCGGGTCGTCGCGAACGATTTTACGATCGGGACGGGGAACTACTATGTGGGCGGGGTGCTGTGCGAGAGCATTGGCCAAAACTACACCGCGCAAACGGGTTGGAAGGTCGATCCGGGCATGCCGGAGCTGCTCAAGGGCGATGTGCTGGTGTACCTGGACGTCTGGGAGCGGCATGTCAGTCACCTGGAGGACGAAGGCATGCGCGAGACTGCATTGGGCGGACCCGATACCGCCTCGCGCACCCGTATCGAGTGGCAGGTCAAGGTGGTCCCGGCGGATTTCAACAACGAGCCGCCGCCATTCAAGGAAACCTACCAGACCTTCCTCAATCATTTGTCCGAGGCGAAGATCTACCGCCAGAACAAGCCATTGCTGATGGCCGATGTACCGCAGACGAATGCGGCCACCGATGCCTGCGTGATTCCGGCCGACAGCCGCTATCGCGGCATCGAGAATCAGTTGTACCGGGTCGAAGTCCACAAAAGCGGCACCACCTGGGACGGCACCGCCGCCGGCAGGGTAAATGCCGCCACCTTCAAATGGTCGCGCGAGAACGGATCGGTGGTGTTCGCGGTGAGCGACGTGCATGTCAACACCGCCAGCAACGTCACCACGGTGACGCTCGACTCGCTCGGGCGCGACCGCAAGCTGGGCCTGTCGCGCGATGACTGGGTCGAGCTGGTGGATGACGCTTACGCGCTGCGCAATGATGCCGATCCTTTGCTGCGGGTGGCCGACATTGACGAAGAATCCATGACGGTGACGCTGGAAGGGCAGGCCCTCAATGGTGTCGGCAGCGACAGCAATCTGCACCCGCTGCTGCGGCGCTGGGACCACCGCCTTGATGTGGCGGGCACCAAGGAAGCCTTCGAAGGCGCGCTGCTGGTGCAGGCCAATGCCACCAACGCCGGCCCGTGGGTCAAGCTGGAGGACGGAATCCAGGTGCGCTTCCGTACCGGTGACATTTATCTGACGGGCGACTACTGGCTGATACCGGCGCGTACCGGCACCGGCGACATCGAGTGGCCGCTGGAGCTCGACCCTGCCACGCGTGCGATGGTGCCGTCGTGGGTCAAGCCGCAGGGGATTGCGCACTATTACGCGCCGCTGAGCCTGCTTCGCTTCGGTACCGACGGGATCATGAACCCGGATGGGCTGGTCGATCTGCGCCGGATTTTGATTCAGCTTTGGGGATAGGCTGTTTGCGGTGGCACAAGCCGGTTTTTTGAACCCGGCCGGCGCCACGCATTTTGTGCCAAAAAAATAATTCGCTCTGATATAATTCGCGACTAGTCGGGGCGTAGCGCAGCCTGGTAGCGTACTTGCATGGGGTGCAAGGGGTCGGAAGTTCGAATCTTCTCGCCCCGACCAATAGAATCAAAGACTTAGGCCAGCCCCCGTGCTGGCCTTTTTCTCGTCTGTAGATTCATATTTCCACATTTATCCCCACAAATCGTGTCGAACGAAAATCGCAGAAAATCAAGCTGAGACCGCACTACCGTTGCGGACTATTCGTGCCGAAAACGCAGAGCAGAAGCAGGCAAGATAAGCGATGTTACCAGCGCGCGGTTATTGTACTTCACCATTTCTTCTTCGCTCCTTCGGCGCTCAACGGAGATCTTTCTCTGCGAGGCTAGCCAATCCCGGCGGGAAGTCGGCGGGGAGCTAGCCTGCTTTGCGCCGGCCACGGGTAAAAAGGACAAAGTGCGAAGCCAGTTCGACGATCCTTTCACGGTGTTTGTCGACCCGCTTATCTATACCGTGTATGCTTTGGACAACGTTCGCTGCAGTAGCTCAACAAAAAAACGAAGTACACGGCGTCGTGCTACAAGCCCGTTCCGAGACTTTCCCAGACTTTCTAAATTCTAGACTGCTAAAAATGCCCCAAACCCGACTTAAGAAATTAGCAATTGAAAAATTCCGTGCACTTAACAACGTGGAATTCGAATTAGGAGACCACATTACGGTTGTTTGTGGGAAGAATGGAACGTCGAAGTCTTCGATACTAG
>DASWMN010000217.1:0-6155 GCA_036399735.1 Telluria sp.
ACTGCATTTACATCCGCCAGTCCGAACCGCTGGGTCTGGGCCATGCCGTGCTGTGCGCGCGTCCGGTGGTCGGCGACGAACCGTTCGCGGTCATGCTGGCCGACGACTTCATGGCCACCGGCCCGCACACCATCCCCGTGCTGGCGCAGATGACCGCGATCCACGCCAAAGAACAGTGCAGTATCCTGGCGGTGCAGCATGTGCCGCGCGAGCATACGCGCCAGTACGGCATTGTCGACGCCAGGCCTTACCAGCCAGGCCTGGAACTGGTGTCGGCAATTGTCGAGAAGCCGCTGCCACAGGATGCGCCGTCGACCTGCGCCGTGGTTGGGCGCTATGTGCTGACCCCCGCCATCTTTGACGTGCTGACCACTGTCGGCGCTGGCGCCGGCGGCGAAATCCAGCTGACTGACGGCATCGCCGCGCTGATGGCAAACGAACGCGTACTGGCCTATCATTACGAAGGCCAGCGCTACGATTGTGGCTCCAAGCTCGGCTACCTGAAGGCGATGACGGCAATGGGCCTGCAGCATCCCGAGACCGGTGCCGCCTTCGGCGAATTTCTGGAACAGCTGCACAAGGAGCGCAATCAACCATGACCGTGCATCAAATTCTCAAGATGGGCGATCCGCGCCTGCTGCGCGTGGCCGAGCCGGTTCGCGATTTCAATACGCCGGCACTGGACACGCTGATCGCCGACATGTTCGACACCATGCACCATGCGAATGGCGCGGGCCTGGCGGCGCCGCAAATCGGCGTCAACCTGCAGCTGGTGATCTTCGGCTTCAAGCAGAACCAGCGCTACCCGGACGCGCCGGCGGTGCCCGAAACTGTACTGATCAACCCGGTGCTTACCCCGCTGTCGACCGAGACCGAAGAAGCCTTCGAAGGCTGCCTGTCGGTGCCTGGCCTGCGCGGCAGCGTGCCGCGCTTCGTGCGCCTGCGCTACGAGGGCTTCGACCAGCACGGCAACAAGATCAGCCGCGACGTGGACGATTTCCACGCCCGCGTTGTGCAGCACGAGGTGGATCACCTGCTCGGCATCCTGTACCCGATGCGGATCACCGACTTTTCCAGGTTCGGCTACACCGAAGTCATGTTCCCGGACATGAACCCCAACGACGACGATTGATTCCGATGACAATGAAAAAATTTGCCGTGCTTGCGGCGGCCCTGATCGCATGCAGCCACGCGTATGCGCAGGAAGACCGCAGCAAGCGTAACGAGCTGTGGCTCGATACCGGCTTTGCCACTTACCACTTCCAGAGTGACAAGAACTTCAACGGGCGCAATCCCGGTTATGGCGTCGAGTACAAATTCGCCGATGAATACGCGCTGACGGCTGGCCGCTTTTTCAACAGCGATCGCAAGCACTCGAACTACGCTGGCCTGTTTTACCAGCCGTGGAGCATTGGGCCAGTGCGCGTGGGCGGCGTGGTGGGGGGCTTCAACGGCTACCCGAAGATGCATGAAGGTGGCTGGTTCCTGGCTGTCATTCCGACTGCCACGTTCGATTACAAGCGGGTGGGCATCAACATCGCCGTGATCCCGACCTACAAGAACCGCCTGCATGGCGGCATCTCGGCCCAGCTCAAGTTCAAGCTATGGGACTGAGCAGGTAGTGTTCGAAGAGCGCATACGTGCGCTCGTTCGCCAGCTGCGCCGCCGCCGCGTCGAAGTGCTTGCCGTTGACGCGCGCAAAGGCGTGGTTCTGGCCCGGATAGGTGTAGACCTTGATATTCGGCTTTTGTCTGACCGCCTGCCCGATCTGTTCGCACGCGCTCTGGTCGATATATTCATCGGCCTCGCCCAGGTGCATGATCAGCGGCGTGGTCAGCTGGTCCACTTCGGCCAGATACTTGTGCGTGCCGCCGCCGTAATACGCCGCCGCGGCATCGGCGCCGTGGCGCGCCGCTGTCAGGAAGGTGAGCAGGCCGCCGGCGCAGTACCCCATCACGCCCATCTTGCCGCTGGCGCCAGCCAGGCCGCGCGCCGCGTCCATGGTGGCGGCCACGTCCTGCACGCCCTTGTCGACATCGAATTTTTTATACAGCGCCATGGCCTTGGCCCATTCGGCATCGCTCTGGTCGGTCAGTTGCACGCCCGGTTCCAGACGCCAGAACAGATCCGGACAGAGCGCGATATAGCCTTTGGCGGCAAGGGCGTCGCAGTGCGCGCGCATGTCGGCGTTGATGCCGAAAATTTCCTGGATCACGACCACGCAGGGTGCCTGCGCCGCCTCGGGACGGGCGACATACACGTCAAAGGCGCCGTCCGGCACGGCAATGGTGATGCGGTTCGTCATGGCTGGCCCCGTGAGATAGAGTGCAGCTATTTTGTCACGGATCAGGGAAGCGACCCGCACGGCAGACGACAATAGCCTGTTGTGCCACCAACCGACAGGAAACCCATGGATACGCCGGACGATGAAAAGATGGACAGCATCATTGCCGGTGTCCAGCACCTGGTAAGCACTTTGTCCTGCCTGGTGAGCTGGATGTCAGGCGCCGGCCACGGCCGCGTGCAAGCGACGGCCATGCTGCTGGCGCGCGCCCGCTATACGGGGGAGCGCTACATGTCCGAACACGAGGTGCCGCCGGATGTACGCGGCAAGCTGCTCGATCTGCTCGAAACCGTGCGCGAGCTCGATTCCTGCAGCACCAGCCTGGTGGCGCGCTCGGGCAGCGATATCGAGCGCTACCTCGCCATGGCCAGCGGCGCGCGGCACACGCTGGCCGAAATCATCGACGATCTCGGCTACGTGGCAAGGGGCTAGCGCTTGACCTTGCCCAGCGGGTCGCGCTTGTTCCATACCGGGACCTGCGGCGCGTTGGCCACTTCGTAGCCCAGATTGAGCGTGAACTGCGCCTGCTGCACCATGCCCGACAAATCCCAGGCCGGATCATAGCGGTCCGACACCTGGTGGTAATGGCTGTTGAAGCCTTTGATCTTTTCGGTCGACGCAGCGGGCGCATGTTCGAACTCGAATACGCCATCGCCAGAGAACACGGCCGAACCCACATTGAACGCCGGAACACCCGCCTTGGCAAAGTTAAAATGGTCGGCGCGGAAGTAGGCGCCGCCCAGGTCCGGCGTGGTGGGCGCCAGGCGCAAGCCCATGGCCTTGGCCACCTTGGCAGCACTGGCATACAGGCTGCTGCGCTCCGCACCGGCCACCCCGATATCGCGCGTCCTGCCGACAAAGTTCATGCTGTCCAGGTTCAGGTCGGCCACCGTTTTCGCCAGCGGCCACAATGGTTCGCGGACCCAGGTCGCACTGCCGCTCAGGCCATGTTCTTCAGCTGCGGGCCAGAGGAAAATCTGGGTCCGGCGGGCCGGCTTGGCGACCGCCACCCTGGCCATGGCCAGCAGCGCCGCCGTGCCGGAGGCGTTGTCGACCGCGCCGTTCCAGATGCGGTCCGCGCCGCCTGCGCCTTCGGCCTTGCCCAGGTGATCCCAGTGCGCCGAGTAGATCACCGCTTCATCCTTGAGCTTCGGATCGGTGCCTGGCACCACGCCGGCCACGTTGAACTCCTCGATCGGGCGGTGGGTCGCGTCCAGCGCGACGCGCGCACGCACGCCCAGGTCAACCGGCTTGAAGCCCCGCACTTCGGCCTGGGAGCGCAGCGTGTCCAGGTTTTTGCCAGCGGCGGCAAACAGCGCGCGCGCCGTGTCTTCGTGCAGCCAGCCCTGCATGGCGTTGCCTTTGCCGGCCAGGTGGAACTGCTCCTTGCCATGGCCGTTGGAGGCCACGCTCCATGGATAGGAAGCCGACTCGGTGGTATGAATCAGCAGCACGCCGGCAGCGCCTTTGCGCGAGGCTTCTTCGAACTTGTAGACCCAGCGGCCGTACCAGGTAAGCGACTTGCCGCCGAAGCGTTCCGGTTCGGCGGCGGTCGGTTGCGGGTCATTGACCATCATGACCAGCACTTTGCCGCGCACATCGGTGCCTTCGTAGTCGTTCCAGTTGTCGTCCGGCGAATCGATGCCGTAGCCGACAAACAGCACAGGCGCCTCGAAGCGCGTTTCGGCAGTGCCGTTGGAGTTGGCGACATAGATTTCGCTGCCCAGTTTTGGCGCCAGCGTCTTGCCACCGGCATCGAAGCGGACGCTGGTCGTCGGGCGCGTGATGCTGCCCACCATCTTGACGCTCTGGCGATAGCTGTTGCCGCTGATCGGTTTCAGGCCAATCGCGGCCGCCTGGGTTTCCAGATAGCGCACGGTCAGGTCGCCGCCGCGCTGGCCGGTGCCCCGGCCCTCCAGTAGGTCATCGGCCAGAAAATCGAGGTGCGCGCGCAGCGGCGCTTCGTCCACTTGTGGGGCCAACGGCGCGGCCTGAACCTGGTTCGCGAGCACGACGCAGGCCGCGAGAGTGTAAAACAGACGCATGTTCTCTCCAGCAGATCTCAGAATTGATTCGTCAGAATTGTTCTTCCGGGCGCAGGTAGCGCCACTGGCCGACGGGCAGGTCGCCCAGCTTGACTTTGCCGATGCGCACGCGCTTGAGGCCAATCACCTTCAGGCCCACCATGTCGCACATGCGGCGGATCTGGCGCTTCTTGCCCTCCTTGAGGGTGAAGCTGAGCTGATCGTCATTTTGCCAGCGCACCTTGGCCGGCAGCAGGGGCTTACCGTCCATCCACAGGCCGAAGCACAGCTTTTTCAGGTCGGACTCGGGCAGCTTGCCTTCCTTGGTGTACTGCACGCGCACCAGGTATTCCTTTTCGACCGAGGTGTCTTCACCGATCAGTGTCTTGGCCACGCGGCCATCCTGGGTCAGGATCAGCAGGCCCACCGAGTCGATGTCCAGGCGGCCGGCCGGCACCAGGCTGCGCAGCTGGGTCGGGTGGAAATGCTGGTCGGTGGCCGGGTCTTCGGCCCAGCGGTTTTCCGGCTTGATGAGTGCCACGGCGGGCGTGTAGCCGTCTTCGGCCTGGCCGCTGACATAGCCCATCGGCTTGTTGATCAGGATCGTCACGCGCTTGGACTGCTCCGCGGCTGCCTGGCGCTCCACGGTGATTCTCTGATGCGGCAGCACCTTGCTGCCCAGTTCAGAGATGACCTGGCCGTCGACCCGCACCCAGCCGCGCGCAATCCATTCATCGGCTTCGCGGCGGGAAGACAGGCCAAGCTCGGACATGCGCTTGGAGAGGCGTACTAGTTCAGTCATAGACAACTTTTAAAATTTGAGAAGGTAGGTCGGTTAAATTTTCAGGGCGTCGAGCAAATCCGTCTCCAGCTGGATCTGGTTACGCGAATTGTTCAGTACCGCGCCGTCGACCAGGAATACGTCTTCCACCCGTTCGCCCAGCGTCATGATCTTGGCGGTGTGCAGATTGATGCGGTAGCGCGTGAGCACACTGGCAATCGAATACAGCAGCCCGGTGCGGTCGTTGGCGGCGATCGACAGCAGATAATACTGGCCTCGTTCGTCCGGGCGCAGGTCGACGGTTGGCGTCATCGGGAAGGTGCGCGACAGGCGCGACAGGCGCCCGCGGGTCGGTGCCGGTAACGGTGCCTGCGATACCAGCAGCTGGCAGATCTCGTGCTCGATCAGGCTGATGATGTCGCGGTAGCTCTTGGCGAAATTCTGTTCGGTGACGAGGAAGGTGTCGAGGGCATAGCCATGCCGCGTGGTGTGAATTTTGGCGTCGAGGATGCTGAAGTTCTTGCGGTCGAAATAGCTGCAGATGCGCGCAAACAGGTCCGGCTGGTCCTTGGTGTACACGGCCACCTGCAAGCCTTCGCCAATCGGCGCCAGGCGGCATTTGACGACCGGCTTGTCGCTGTCCAGGCGATCATAAAGGGCGCGCGTCTGCCAGGCGATGTCGGACGCTTCGTGGCGCAGGAAGTAGGCCACGTCGAGCTGGTTCCACAATGCCTCGTGCGCGTCGGCCGGCAGCCCATACAGGCGCAGCGTGGCCTTCGCTTCATCCTGGCGGTTCTTCAGTTCGCGGTCGGTCGAATGGGCTTCGCCGCCCAGCACGCGCAGGGTAATGCGGTACAGGTCTTCCAGCAGCTTGGCTTTCCACGCGTTCCACACCTTGGGGCTGGTGCCGCGGATGTCGGCGACCGTCAGCAGGTAAAGCGCCGTCAGGCGACGCACGCTGCCGACCTCGGCTGCGAAGGCCTGGATGACGCTTGCCTCGGACAGG
>DASWMN010000218.1:0-2461 GCA_036399735.1 Telluria sp.
ATTGTTAAAGAAGATGATGCCGGCGACGCAGTCCGGTGCATGCGGTTCGCACAGCAGCGCGCCGACAATCACATCCGAGCCGCGTGGTTCGCACACGACGGCGGAACGCACGTGGTCGAAATCGGCACGAAAGCGGGCGCGCCGCTCGGCCAGCGGGCCGCTGCCCAGATCGGGGCCGCCGTCGATAATCAGGCGGGTTGGTTCGCCGCCAGTGTGGGAATCAATGATGGAAATGGATTTCATGGTGCCAGAATAGCGCCTTGCGCGATGCTTGTCTTGCCGTGCGGTGTGCACCCTTGCGTCGAAAAGTACACAACCGCGGCGCGCATATTTACGCCGGCGTGAGCAGCTTGAGGCCGAAGATGCCGGCCACGATCAGGGCGATGCACAGCAGGCGCAAGGCGCCTGCCGGTTCACCCAGCATGACCATGCCGGCAATCGCCGTACCAACCGTGCCGATGCCAGTCCAGATGGCGTACCCGGTACCGAGCGGCAGCGTGCGCAGCGCAAGGCCGAGCAGGCCGACACTGGCGCCCATCGCAGCGAGCGTCAGCACCGACGGCACCAGTTTGGTAAAACCTTCCGTGTACTTCAGGCCGACGGCCCAGACCACCTCCAGCAGACCGGCGATCAACAGATAAATCCAAGCCATGCAACCCCCTATGAATGGCGAAAAGTATAGCACTGGCCACGCCAGCTTGCTGACCAGGAGAACAGGACCGGCGCCGGCAAATAGTAGCGATCGACGGCATAATAGGGCGATGAAGACATCCATGACGCTCAGCGACATCCTGATCGCGCTTGCGGTCGTCACCATCTGGGGCGTCAACTTCGTCGTGATCAAGATCGGTCTGGAGGATCTGCCGCCGGTCCTGTTCACGGCCCTGCGCTTCCTGTTCGCCGCGCTGCCGCTGGTGTTTTTCGTCAAGCGCCCGCAAACCTCATGGCGCCTGGTCTGTGCCTGGGGCCTGTTCCAGTTTGCCCTCCAGTTCACGCTGCTGTTTTCCGGCATGCGGCTCGGGCTGCCGGCCGGTCTGGCCTCCCTGGTCATCCAGCTGCAGGCCTTTTTCACGATCGGCCTGGCGGTGCTGGCCCTGGGCGAAAAGCCGCACCGCTTCCAGCTGGCCGGCGCGCTGGTGGCCTTCCTCGGCATGGGACTGGTTGCCATCAACCTGCATGGCCAGGCGACCGTCACCGGTTTCGTGCTGGTGGTGATGGCCGGGATGTGCTGGGCCACCGCCAATATCGTGACCAAGAAAATGGGGCAGGTAAACGCCCTGTCGCTGGTGGTGTGGGGTTCGCTGATTTCCACGCCGCCGCTCTTGATCGCCTCCTGGCTGATGGAAGGCCCTGCTGCCTGGCAGGCTGCGGGGCACGCCTTCGGCTGGAAGTCCCTGGCGACGGTGCTGTTCCAGTCCTACCCGAATACCATCCTCGGTTTCGGCATCTGGTCGCTCCTGATGCGCAAGTACGCAGCGGCGTCGATCGCGCCGTTCTCGCTGCTGGTCCCCGTGGCCGGCATGACCAGTGCAGCCCTGTTCCTGGGCGAGTCGCTCGAGTGGTGGAAAATCGTGGCTGGCATGCTGGTGCTGGCTGGCCTGGCGCTCAACCAGTTCGGCAGCCGGCTCTGGGCGATGGTGGCCTCGCCACGGTGAGCGCGGGCGGTTACACTGTGGCTTCACTTATAAAAGGAGCCACTAATGGCCGTCGCCACCCAAGTCCTGATCGGTATCATCGCTGCCCTGCACATCTATTTTTTTCTGCTCGAAACCGTTTTGTTCAAAACGCGCGGCCGCCGCGTGTTCGGCCTGACCGCTGAAAAAGCCGAGATCATGGCGCCCGCCATGTCCAACCAGGGTTGCTACAACAGTTTTCTGGCAGTCGCCCTGATCATGGGCCTGGTCCACCCTGACCATGACGTCGCGCGCGCCTTCATCCTGTATGGCCTGTCCTGCGTCGCGGTCGCCGGCCTGTGGGGCGCCGCCACCGTCAAGAAAGTGATCCTGTTCTTCCAGACCGTGCCCGCGGTTCTGGCCCTGATCATGTACCACATCCCTGCCTGATCCACCCTTTTTTGCCCTGCTCCTGCAGGCTTCCCGTTTATATCGTAGAATTACGATATTAGATTCGTAGAAATCCGATATATGCAAATCGACGCCATCCACAAGGCCCTTGCCAACCCGGTCCGCCGCGACATCCTGAACTGGCTGAAGGATCCGCACGAGCACTTCGCGCACCAGGAGCATTCGCTTGAGTTCGGGGTATGCGCGGGGCTGATCGACGCGCGCACCGGCCTTTCGCAGTCCACCGTATCGGCTCACCTGGCGACGCTGCAGCGCGCCGGTCTGATTTGTTCACGGCGCGTGGGCCAATGGATTTTCTACAAACGCGACGAGGAGACCATCAAGGCCTTCCTTGACCACATGAACCAGGGACTCTAGGAGCACGCATGACCACATTA
>DASWMN010000219.1:0-19782 GCA_036399735.1 Telluria sp.
GTCAACGTGCGCGTAGTGACGGTTTGCGGTCTCGTACTCGACGTGGGCGGTGTTAATGGTAATGCCGCGTGCTTTTTCTTCTGGTGCTGCATCGATCTGGTCGTATGCTTTTGCTTCGCCGCCGAATTTCTTCGACAGAACAGTTGCGATAGCTGCAGTCAGGGTGGTCTTGCCGTGATCAACGTGTCCAATGGTACCGACGTTGACGTGCGGCTTGGTCCGTTCGAATTTACCTTTTGCCATTTTAGACTCCTAACGATTTTTTAAAATTGCACCAGGCACTCGCCTGACTGTCATTGAATTTACTGCGACCTGCGATACGACGAATTCTGGTGCCCTTTACGTGGATTGAACACGTGGCCTCTCCCTTACCAAGGGAGTGCTCTACCACTGAGCTAAAAGGGCTATTTATTGCGATGTATTACAACGCATTGCGAGAACGTCTGGAGCGGGTGAAGGGAATCGAACCCTCGTCGTAAGCTTGGAAGGCTTCTGCTCTACCATTGAGCTACACCCGCGAGGACTGTCTTCTCAGACACTTTACAACTTCACCAACTCAAACATTCCTGCAACATCTTGGTGGAGGGGGCTGGATTCGAACCAGCGTACTCATAGAGAACAGATTTACAGTCTGTCGCCTTTAACCACTCGGCCACCCCTCCGCGAGGAACCGCAGAGTATGAAGCAAGCACAAAAAACTGTCAACTATATTTGCCGATTCACTTGCGCAAATCCGTTGACGTCTTGCTTCGGGGCGTAATTGTACCCGGCGCGCGCGACAGAGTGCAAGGGGGTAAAAGCAAAAGGTGAAAAATGCCGTGAAAATTATTTTGGGGTGGGCGTGGTGCATGCACCACAGACCCCGGCGCGGGGGTTACGGTGCCAGCGCCACCAGCACCTGGCCTTTCAGGGCCTTGATCAGCGACGTTTCGTCGGCGGGCACGCCTTCCGGCGCCAGTGCGGTGCGGTCGGCATAGAACAGGCCCAGCTGCAGCTTGCCCACCACCAGCGGCAGGACGATGAAGCTTTTGGCGTCCGGCAGCAGCTGGCGGTGCCAGGCCGGCAGCAAGTCGCGGATTTTGGGGGTGGCGGCATCCGCAATCATCAAATCGGCGTCGTTTTCCATCGCCAGGTGGAACAGGTCGCGCGCGCTTTCGACCGGGAAGGCGAATCCGGCCTGCTTTTCGACATGGCCTTCGCCAAACGCCACCCGCGCGCGGTACTGCCCGCTGCGCGGATCCTTCAGGCATACCGTGGCAAAGCGGAAACCCATGCTGCTGTACAGCGTTTCCAGCACCGCCAGAATGACGTCATTGACCTTGCTCTTGCCCGAAGCGCGCATCTGCGTTACATCTTGCACGCCGGCCAGCAGCAAGTCGCGCGCATTGAGCGGCTTGCCGCTAGCATGAAAACCGGTGGGCGCCGTCTCGGTCCCGCCCATGGTGGCCAGCAGCAGCACATTCGGCAGGCCGCCCAGGTCATCGGCCTCGTCCTCGATCCTGGGCGAGGGCTGCATGTTCATGCTCTCGAGCAGGGTGTTCATCTCGCCCTGCACGGTATCGAACAGGGCAGCCATGGCGTCGTTGTCGAGGTCGAGCGCGGCGCCATAGCGCAGCAGCAGCGCGCGCGCTTCGTTGCTGTTCTTGGGATCGACGGAGCGCGCCATCAGGCGCGCCACGTCAATGCTGAGCGAGGCCACCTGGCGCATCCACTCGCCGCGGTTGGCCGCCACCTTGAGGATGCCGGACGGGAATGGCGCGAGCGAACGCACGATCACGTCGGGGATATTCCACTCGGCCAGCACCGCTTCCGACAGCGTTTCGTAACTGCAGCCAAGAATCATCTGCGCCGCCTGGCCCAGGGTATGGGCGGCGCCCACCGTCAGCGCGTTGATTTCGCGATAACGGTCCGGCTCGTGCGAAGCCACCAGCAGCGGTCCGAGGTTCTTGAACAGGGCCCCGATCGAAGCTTCTTCCGCGCCCTGGTAAAAGCTGTGGCGCGCCATTTCCCGCCCCACCAGGCTGGCGCACAGGGCCGCTTGCAGCTCCACCCGCACCGCCTGCGCGTGGGCGCTGTTCGACAGCGCGTCCACCAGCAGCATGGCCAGCGCGGTGGTCTTGACGTTGTCGAAACCGAGCAGGGAAATGGCGCGCGAAATGGTGGTGACGTTGGTGCCCGAGGCGGTGCGGTACTGGGCCGTATTCGACAGGCGCAGGATGCGCTGGGTCAGGGCGGCGTCGGACAGCACGTAGTAGGCCAGGTCATGCGTGCCCTGGTCGTCCGACGAGGCCATCTGCACCACGCGCGCCACCGAGCTGCCGAGCGCGAACATTTCTTCGTCGCCGCATACCTTCTTGAGCAAGGAGGCGCGTACCTTGCGCGGTTCGACGGTGGGGGCCGCCGGGGTGGGAGGGACTGGTTCGCTTGCCATGTTGGTCTCGGTGTGGGTGCTACGCGCTCTTCAGGCGCGCGCCCTTGTCATATTTTGCCAGAATCGTCCGGTGCAGGTCCGCCAGCGCGGGCAGTTTGGGATTGAGCGGGTCGAGCCGGCGCACGCTGTCGATCAGGGTGCGCGCGTACTGGCCCAGCTTGTCTTCCCAGCCCAGGTTTTCCAGACACTTGAGCACCGCCACCGCCGCATTGAACACGACTTGCGGATTGTCGGGCAGCTGGTCGACCGCGTCGATCATCAGCGTGACGGCGCCGCGGAAATCGCCCTCCTTCGCTTTGCGCGCGCCGGCCGCCACCAGCTCGACCACAGCCTGCTTGCTTTCCAGGGCGATGGCGCCGGCCAGATCGCCCCGTCCGGCATCTTCGAACACGCGCATGGCGCGCGCCATGGCGGCGTTGTTGGGTGCGTTGCGCAGCACGTCGCGCATGACGTCGGCTGCGCCCTCTTCCATATTGTTTTCCAGGCAGTTGCGCGCCAGCTCCAGCTTGACCTCGGACGACAGGCCGGGGCTGTCCTTGCAGGCGGACAAAGCGTTGGTGAGCGACTCGGCCAGGCGTGTTTCATTGCCCGTGTATTCGTGCAGCATGGCCGAGGAAATGGCGCTGCAGGCGCCGGCGTGGCGCTGTCCCGCCATCGACTTGTCGAGGTCGCGGATAACCGCGGCAGCCTGCACCGGGTCGCCTTTTTTGATCAGCGTCTGCACCAGCCGCACATGATCTTCCGGGTCGCGGAAGGCGGAATATTTGGCCTTGCTCACGACCTGCTTGAGCACTTTTTCGGCAGTATCGGTGTCGCCCGTTTCCAGCGCCACTTCACCGAGCTTGCGCAGGCGCCGCACCGCGTGCGGCGATACGGCAACCGCCTCGCTCAGCACCGCCTGCGATGCGCCCAGGTCGCCCATTGCAGCGAGGGTGCGCGCCAGCCAGTCGTAGGCATCGACAAAGCGCTTGTTGCCCTCGACCAGGGCTTCGAGAATGGCCTTCGCTTCGGCATAGCGCTCGCGCAGGAACAGGGTCTTGGCCAGGCCGAGCCGGGCCCAGCCGATCTGGCGCGCATCGACCAGCTGCTGGAAAATCGCTTCCGCCTCGGCGGCCTGGCCCAGGATCAGATGCAGCTCGGCGCGCAGGCGCATGAAGTCGATCGCGTAGCGCGGATGGCGGCTGACGCCCTCGACACAGGCCGCGATGGCCGCGCTCTGGTTGCCCAGATCCATCAGGTGGTAGACCGGCATGAATGCCGTGCGCTTGCCGAGCGCGCGCGCGATGCGCTCGAGCAGGCGGTCGGCGGTAAACGGTTTCAGAATGTAGTCGGTGGGGGCCAGTTCGGCCGCGCTGATGACCTTGCTGAAATTGCCTTCGGCGGTGACCATGAAGAACATGGTCGACAGTGAAATGAGCTTGTGGTGGCGCATGTCCTCGAGCAACTGCTGGCCATCCTGGCCGCCATCGAGATCGTATTCGCACAGGATCAGGTCGAACGGGCGCGACGTGACGTGCCGGATCGCGCCGCCCGCCTCGCCCGCATCTTCGATCTTGCTCAGGCCGCAGAGATTGAGCATGTTGTGGATGCTCGCACGCATGCCCACGTGGGGCTCGATGATCAGTGCGGACAGTCCGTCAAGTTCACTCATTCCTGGTCTTCCTTGGCTGCGCAGGCACGCCTGGGTCACCTGAGTATAGTATGCCGCGCAGCCGCCCCGGGGCAATTCCGCCGTGCAAGTTTGGAGCGGTGGCCAGGCCGCCCTAGTTCCCTTCGGCGGGCGCCGGCGGGCTGCGTTCGATCACGTCGAGCAGCGCGTCGATCACTTCCGGATCGAACTGGGTGCCGCGCCGTTCGCGGATGTAGGCCACCACATCGATGTAAGGCCACGGTTCCTTGTACGGACGGCGGTGCAGCAGCGCGTCGAATACATCCACCACGGCCACGATGCGCGCACACAGGGGAATCTCGCGCCCTTTGGCGCCGTTCGGATAGCCCGAACCGTCGTAGTGTTCATGGTGGCCGCCGGCGATCATGGCGCCGTAGGTCAGGTAGCTGACCCCGTCCACCATCTTGGAAGCGCGCTCCAGAATGGCGCGCCCGATCTGGGCATGGGTCTGCATCACGCGCCGCTCTTCTGGCGTGTGGGCGGCTGGCTTGAGCAGCACCTGGTCGGGGGTGGACACCTTGCCCACATCGTGCAGGATACTGGCCAGACCGATCATTTCCAGCAGCTGGGGCGTCAGTTCCGGATCCTGCACCCCGCGCTCGGTCATCCGCTCGGCGATCTGCGAGCTGAGGTTCTGCACGCGCCGCACGTGGCCGCCGGTGCCGTGGTCGCGGAACTCGGCCAGGTCGGCCAGCGCCACCACGGTCGCTTCCTGCGCCTTGCGCAGCTGGCCGAACATGTACAGATTGTCGAAGGCGGCGGCAATGCGCTCGCAGAACACTTCCAGCAGATCGCGCTGGATCGCGGCCAGCGGCCAGGGCGGCGTGACCGAAATGCACAACTCGCGCCCTTCCATCGTGTGAATGAACAGCACGTTGGCGGGATGCTCGAACTGGCTGTGCTTTTCTTCGAAGGCCTTGTGAATGGCCGGCAGCAGGGTGTGATTGGCCGGCATGACTTCGTTGTCGGCCAGCGGCGCGTAGCTGCCGGTGGCGGCCACCACGGTCGGGTCGCCCCCTTCGGCCGACATCACGCACAACACACCGTCGGCGCCCACGTCGAGAATCGCGCTCACTTGATTGAGCACGCCCGAGGCGAATTCGCGCAGCGAATGGATCTGGTACAGATTGGTGGCGCCGGCCAGGATCTTGCCCAGGCCGATACGGCTGCGCTCGAGCATCATCAGGCTTTCGTAGGCGCGCAGGGCCGAGATCACCGTCGTGAACAGCTTCTGCGTGGTCAGCTCGGTCTTGGCCTTGTAGTCGTTGATGTCGTATTCGATGATCACGCGCTGCTCGGGTGCCTGGCCCGGCTGGCCGGTGCGCAGCACCACGCGCACGATCTGGTTGTTGAGCTCTTCGCGGATGCGGCGCGCCAGAATCAGGCCGGCGTCGTCGGTTTCCATCACCACGTCCAGCAGCACCAGCGCGATGTCGGGCGTGTCGCGCAGGATCTGATAGCCTTCCACCCCGCTGTAAGCCGAATACAGTTCCAGCTCGCGCCCCTTGAAGCTGACGTTGCGCAGCGCCAGCCGGGTCACCGCGTGCACATCGACGTCGTCGTCGACAATCAGCACGCGCCACAGACGCTGGTCAATCGCCGGCTGCACGCCGCCAGCCGCGGCGTCGTCGTCTTCGTCGAGCAGCCAGTTGTCGTCGGCTTGGGCGGTAAGGTCGGTCATACAGGCTCCTAACAGGCGCGCCAGGAAGGGGCGAAGGGCGCCATGCGATTTATAACGGCTTTTTATCTGACGGACCGGGGCGGCGACTGTCACATCGGCGCTGCCAATTTCACATTTTTATTATAAACAAAGTACCACCCAAGTCTAGCCTCCAGCCTTCTTATTTTGCGGACTGGCAACACCGTTGCGCTCGTCAACGGGCCCGGAGTCTGGTACGCTTGAATCGTCCTGCGCCCTGCGCTGCAAGGCAACCTTGTTCTTACAATAAGGAGTCACCACCATGCGAGCCGCCTCCACGCTGTCCGCCAGCTCCGGCAATGCCAAGGATGCCGCCGGCCACGAATTTCTCGCCTTCACGCTCGGCTCGGAAGAATACGGGATCGACATCCTCAAGGTGCAGGAAATCCGCGGCTACGAAGCGGTCACCCGCATCGCCAACGCGCCCGAATTCATCAAGGGGGTGATCAACCTGCGCGGGATCATCATTCCGGTGATCGACATGCGCATCAAGTTCAAGCTCGGCGAACCCGTGTATGACCAGTTCACGGTGGTCATCATCCTCAATATCGGCGGGCGCATCATGGGCATGGTGGTCGACAGCGTGTCCGACGTGACCACTCTCACAGCCGACCAGATCAAGCCGGCGCCGGAGATGGGTACCGCCTTCAATTCGGACTACATGATCGGGCTGGGCACGATCGATGAACGGATGCTGATTCTGGTCGATATCGACAAGCTGATGTCGTCCGGCGAGATGGGCCTGATCGACAATCTGAGCGCCTGAAGTTAAGGCGCCGCCCCGGCCATGGCGTCCGAGGCGGCCGCCTTGCGCCGCACCAGGCAGTCTTCGCGCGTGCCCCCCACGCTGATGTTCTGGTAACGCACTTCGTATTTGCCCACCGACAGATCGTCGACCGTGAACGTTTCGTGCGCCAGCAAATAGAGGTGACGCACATTGCTGCGGCGCGCCATGTCAATCACCTTGACCAGCACCGGCGAGGCATTGGCCGAATTGTCGACCAGGATCTGCATCGCGCTGCCCCGGTTTTCCAGCGGGAAGCCATCGATGTAACCCGACTGCGCCGGCCAGCGCTCGCCGTTCGGCGCCACCAGGGTATGCAGTTCACGCTCGCAGTCGGGCGCGCGGGCCGGGATCACAAGCTGGGTCACTGCCAGCGCCCGCACTTCCGGGGCCAGGCCGCCGTCCGGCTGCTGGGCCTGGCCAACGGCCCAGCTGTCGGGACTGTCGACGGGCGCCTCCGGCAGCGGCTCGGGCGCGCGCGCCGGCGCCGCCACTGGCGAGCGCGGCGGGGGCGGCGGTTTGGCGCCCAGCGCCCGGGCCAGTGCGCTCGGCAGGAGCGCATCCTGCTGCATCAGTACCGCGGTAACGACGCCACCAAGCACGACTCCGAGCGCCAGCGCCAGCCACCAGTGACGCGCGGCGGCGGCCGGCGTGGCGGGCGTTTCATCCTGCTGCGGTGGGTGGATGTCATGCTTGAGCAATTCCTGCCTGTCCTCGGCGTGGGTGCTTTCCAGCCAGGCGATTTCCCACTCCTCGGCCGCGATCCAGTCATCGTGTTCGCGCCGCCGCAGCGGGTCCGATAGCGTCCCGTAGGCGCTGTTGAGGATGGCCATGATGCGGGCCGCCTTTTCGTCCCCCGGGTTTTTGTCAGGGTGATACTTTTGGCTGAGCGCCTTGTAGGCCGCGCGAATGACTTCCTGCGGCGCCTTGCGCGCCACTTTCAGGTTGTCATAATGCGTATGGATCTTGGCCATGGCGGTAGGATGAGGGGGCGGTTTCCTGCATCATAGCCGAAGCAGCCCGAAGAACGGCGGCACGCCAGCGTCGCGTTGTATCCACACAGCAAGTTTTAGCAAAGCATCCTGATTGTGTTTCGGCGGCCGAACTGCTATGTTTGCACTTTTTGCAAGCTAGGAACCCCATGCGCTCCCCTCTTCTTGTCACCCTGATTGCCGCCGCGCTGGCAGCAGCCGCCCCCGCCCATGCGAATGGCCCGTCCGAGCGCCTGGCCGCGCTCAAGGTCGCCGAAGAGACGGTCGCGGCTCAGCGCAGCGCGAGCGACAATCCCGCGCTGACGGCGGCGGCGCGCCAGGCCCTGCGCCAGCAGCTCGTTACCCCGATGCAGACCCTGGGCACGCTGCAAAGCTTCAGCGGCGCCCCGCTGGAAGCCATGGCCACCTTCGACGCGATCGGCCCGCTGCTGGGCGGCGCGGCCGTGCCGGCGGGTCCGGCCACCAGCCCCGTGATTGCCTGGACCACCGGCCGCGACGCCATCGCGGCCATCGTCGAGCAGGCGCGCAACCGCCAGATCGTGATGCTCAATGAAGCACAGCACGTGCCGATGCAGCGCGCCTTCGCCATGCGTCTGGCGCGCGAGCTGCGCAAGATCGGCTTTACCTACCTGGCGGTGGAAGCACTGGAACAGGCGCCACTGGCCAAAGGCTACCCGACGGCGGCAAGCGGCTACTACCTGGCGGAACCGACCTTTGCCAATTTCCTGCGCGACGCGGTGCAGCAGAACTGGACGCTGGTGGCCTACGAGTACAAATTCGATGCACTGGGCCTGGGCAGCGGCGACAACGTCAGCGCGCGCGAGCTGGGCCAGGTCGACAACCTGGTCAAGCGGGTGCTGGCGAAAGATCCGAAAGCGCGCATCTTCGTGTATGCCGCATCCGACCACGTGCGTGAAAAAATCACGCCGGGCGACACCTGGATGGCTGGCTATCTGCGCGAGCGCACCGGCATCGATCCGCTGACGATCGATCAGGCCACCATGTTTTCGCATGGCGGCGCCGGCGCCGACCACCCGCTGTACACCCAGCTGGCGGCGAAAAGCACCAGCGGCCAGCCGTTCGTGCTCACGCGCGTGGGCAGCCAGGAAGTGTTCGGCAAATACAAGGGCGAAGTGGACATGCAGGTGGTGCATCCGGCCTATCCGCTGTCGCCGTCGACCGGCCGCCCATTGTGGATGAGCAGTCTGGCGGGCCTGAAGGCGCATTCGATTCCGTCGGCCTTGTGGCCGGCCAGCGGACGCCGCCTGATCGAGCTGCGCCGCAAGGGCGCGCCGGCCGACGAAGTGGCGCTGGACGCCGTGCTGGCCGTGGCTGGCCAGAAGCCGCCGATGATGATGGCGCCGCCAGGCGACGTTGAATTTAGCGCCAGCGAGTAAAAGTAAGCAGCGAGTAAAAGTAAAAATAGAAGCCGGCCGGCTGTTACAGCCGGTGGCTGCGGTCGGCACGGACCAGCGCTTCGGGCAGCTGCACCCCGTGGCCGACCACCAGTACCTTGAACAACTCCCCCATCTCGGCCGGCGACACCAGTTTCTGCACGGCGTTCGCCTGCGGCAGATAGCGCAGCGCATCGTGCGGATCGAGCGCCGCCATCAACTCGCCCAGCCCGGCAGCGAGCAGGAAGGCCGCCTGGTTCATGTAGGCGAGTACCTCGGCCCCGCCATCCTCGGCTGCCAGCGCCATCGCGGTAAAGTCCACATGGGCGGTGATGTCCTGCAGGCCGGGCAGATAGAACGGTTCCGGATGGGCGTGATGGCGGTAGTGGCACATCAAGGTGCCGCCCAGGCGCTGGTCCAGATAGTATTCATGCGCCGGAAAACCGTAATCGATCAGGATCGCGGCGCCCTTGCCGGCAGCGAGCATGCGCGCCACCGACGCCATGAAGGCGCAGCCGGCCGGGTGCACTTCGGTGGTGTAGCCCGGGGCCAGCAGCGCCGCGTCCGGAATCTGGCGCGCGACACGGACATCGAGCGCCGCCTGTGCCGCCGGTGCCGCCTGTGCCGCCTGTGCCTTTGCCGCGACCAGGGCAAACGCGCCCTGCTCCACCGTGACGTGCAATTCCCGCCAGCCGTCGGCGTCCTTGCGTACCAGTTGCACCGGCATGGCGTCGAGCACTTCGTTGGCCAGCACCACGCCGGAAAACGCCGGCGGCAGCGCGTCCAGCCAGCGCACCTGCGGGAAGTCGCGCAGCGCTTCCTGCTGGCGCTGGCGCAGCTCGCCCGACAGTTCCAGGATGTCGTAGTGGGCCAGCGTCACCCCGGCCGCGGCCAGCGCGGTGAGGACGTCGCGCGCCAGTTTGCCGGTGCCGGCCCCGAATTCGAGGATGTGCGGTGCAGTTTGGGCGATAATAGCGGCTGCCACCCGCGCCAGCGTGGCCCCGAACAGGGACGAGATCTCGGGCGCGGTCGTAAAATCGCCGGCCTGCCCCAGTTTCGCCGCCCCGCCGCTGTAATAACCCAGCCCCGGCGCATACAGCGCCAGCTCCATGAAACGGGAGAACGGGATGGCGCCGTCGCCGGCGGCGATTTCCGCGGCGATCTGGCGTTGCAGGGCATGGGACGCGGCCAGCGCGTCGGGATCGGGTAGGGGCAGGGACATGTCGGCATTGTAGCCATTACAGGACGGATCAACAATTGAAGCAGACCAGTAGCACCGCACAGAGCCGCGCCCCGGTGGCGCTCGTGACCGGCGCCGGCAAACGGCTCGGCCGCGCGATCGCGCTCGGGCTGGCGCAGGCCGGCTGGGATGTGGCCGTCCATTACCGCCAGTCCGAAGCCGAGGCGCGCAGCGCCGTGGCCGAGATTGAAGCGCTGGGCCGGCGCGCGGTGGCGCTGCGCTGCGATTTGTCAGATGCAGCGCAGGTGCGCCAGCTGGCGGCGCAGGCCGCAGCAGCCTTAGGTCCCCTCGGCTGCGTGGTCAACAGCGCATCCCAGTTCGAGTACGACAGCGCGGCCGATTTTTCGCCGGCGTTGCTGGCCGCGCACATGCAGGCCAACGTGGCCGCGCCGATTCTGCTGGCGCAGGCGCTGCACGCGGCCACCGCGCCCGGCAGCCAGGCGGTGGTGATCAACCTGCTCGACCAGAAGCTGTACAACCTCAATCCCGATTATCTGTCGTACACCCTGTCCAAGGCGGCCCTGCAGGCGGCCACCACGATGCTGGCCCAGGCGCTCGCGCCCACCGTGCGGGTGGCGGCCGTGGCGCCTGGCCTGACCATGGTCTCGGGCGAGCAGACCGAAGCCGGGTTCGCCCAGGCGCACCAGGCCACCCCGCTCGGCCAATCGAGCCGCGCCGGCGATATCGTCGACGCGGTGGTCTACCTTGCCGGCGCGCGCGCCGTGACCGGCACCACGCTATTGGTGGACGGCGGCCAGCACCTGATGCCGCTGGCGCGCGACGTGATGTTCCTTACCAAATAAATCCCTTAGAAAGCCACTATGCTGTCCGCCCTGACCCATCCCAAGCTCACCGATTGCCGCCGCCTGTTCCTGCGTAACTATGAAGTCATGATCAACATCGGCGTGCACGACTTCGAGAAAAAGGGCGAGCAGCGCGTCCTGATCAATGTCGACCTGTACATCCCGCTGGCGCAGTCGACCCCGAAGGATGACCAGCTCGAGGAAGTGGTGGACTACGACTTCATGCGCGTCACCATCGCCAACCGCATGGCGCAAGGCCATGTGCATCTGCAGGAGACCCTGTGCGACGACGTGGTGCGCTCGATGCTGGCGCACCCGCGCGTGCGCGCGGTGCGGGTCTCGACCATGAAGCCGGATGTGTATCCCGACTGCGAAGGCGTCGGTGTCGAAGTATTCCAGATCAAGGACGAAGCATGAACACGGCAGTGATGGAGCGCAGCGACGACAAGCTCGCCTACGAAAACAACAAGCTGCACAAGCGCCTGTGCCGGCTGGTGGGCCAGGCCATTGGCGACTTCAACATGATCGAGGATGGCGACAAGGTCATGGTCTGCCTGTCCGGCGGCAAGGACAGCTACGCCCTGCTCGATATCCTGATGACGCTGCGCGAACGCGCGCCCATCAAGTTCGAGCTGATCGCGGTCAACCTGGACCAGAAGCAGCCGAATTTTCCGGCCGATATCCTGCCGGCCTACCTGACCCGCCTGGGCGTGCCCTTCCATATCGAGAACCAGGACACCTACAGCATCGTCAAACGCCTGATCCCGGAAGGCAAGACCACCTGTTCACTGTGCTCGCGCCTGCGGCGCGGCATCCTGTACCGCGTGGCCGATGAGCTGGGCTGCAACAAGATTGCCCTCGGCCACCACCGCGACGATATCCTGGAAACCTTCTTCCTGAATATGTTCTTTGGCGGCAAGCTGAAAGGGATGCCGGCCAAGCTGGTGTCCGACGACGGCAAGCACATGGTGATCCGCCCGATGGCGTATGTGAAGGAAGAAGACTCGACCCGCTATGCCGAGGTCAAGCAGTTCCCGATCATCCCGTGCGACCTGTGCGGCTCGCAGGAAAACCTGCAGCGCAAGCAGATCAAGGCCTTGATGCGCGAATGGGAAAAGAAATTCCCGGGCCGGGTCGAGAGCATCTTCTCGTCGCTGTCGACGGTGGTGCCATCGCACCTGATGGACCAGTCCCTGTTCGGCTTCAAGGATCTGAAGACCGACGGCGTGGCCAACCCCCTGGGCGACATTGCCTTCGACGAAGAGCCGTGCGCGACGCCGGCCATGGGGACGATTCCCCTGCAAGCACGATAGACCGCTGCCTGTCGACAGACGTAAAAAAACCCGCCGCGGCGGGTTTTTTTACGCGACAGGCTGTGCTTAGAAGCGAACGGCCACGCCAGCGCTGACGTTGGTCACGTCCGAACGCAGACGCTGCACTTCCAGGCGACCCAGAACGGTCGGGGTGAAGGCATAACCGGCGCCGAAACCGATCAGCGGCTTGTTTTCGGTGATCTTCGAGTCATTGCCACGGATGGTCACGCGGTTGTAGCCCAGACGGCCCAGCAGGCTCCAGCCCGACTGACCCAGAGGAATGGTACCGACCGCGGCCAGACCGAGCTGGTCGGCTTTGACATCGCTGCCATTGATTTCGCTGTCGGTCAGCAGGCGTGCATTGCCTTCGATCGCGATGAACTGGTTGAACTGGTAACCGACGAACGCGCCGGCGCCCATGCGGCTGATATCCTTGGCCAGCGCCGGGGTGCCGTCTTCGTTGCGGACGATACCGCGGTCCAGGGTGGTGCTACCGACGTCCACACCAGCGTAAACGTAAGCATCAGCGGCCATGGCCGACGACGACAGGAGGGCGATGCCAGCAGCGATTGCGATTTTCTTGAACATGTAAACTACCTTTGATGAAAGTGAATATGGCTCGGTCGGATGGGGCACGGACCGGGGCCCGCATTATCTCATATTTTGAACAACTTTCCCCTTGTGCAATGATTTTACCGAGCAAAAACAACAACTTGCAAAAACATTCACACAAGCAAATGATCAGAAGTGGAAGGCCACACCGGCCACGAGGTTGTACGTTTCACTGAACGGTTGCTGCAGCTCGAGGCGGCCCGACACGGTCGGGGTGAAGCGGTACGCCACACCCACGCCCGGCAATCCACGGCTGTTGTAGAGCCGGGTTTCGATATCGCCGTGGTAGTGGTGGATCGTGCGCGCAAAGCCCAGACGGCCGTAAATGCGCGTCTTTTCGCTGAGCGGGGCGCTGGCCACCACCGACAATGCAAACTGGTCGACCTTCAGGCTGTAATCCATGTTGTCCCAGCCGTTGCGGTAGGAAGCGAGGCGGCGGTAAGCCCCTTCGGCCGCAAAGGTGGAATTGATCTGGTAACCGGCAAACGCGCCGTATCCCGTTTCGCGCTCGGCAAAGCCTTCCGATTTGAGGACGCCGATGTCGCCACCCGCGTAGAAACGGCTGGCGTCGTCGGCCAGGGCGCTGCCGGCAACGAAGGCGAGAAATGCAGCTGCTGCGATTTTATTGAACACGATAAGCCTTGAAAAATGGTGGCGACGGCGACGGCCGCCGTCGGACGGGCCACAGTATACTCATTTTCCGAACGGCAATGTTGTACAAATTATCTCGAGTGTGACGCCTGCCCAAGAAACGGACGTAAAAAAACCCGCCGTAGCGGGTTTTTTACTGCAGCTTGCGCCGATCAGAAACGGAAGGCCACGCCCACGCTGACGTTGGTGATGTCGCCGTCCGGCTTTTGCACTTCCAGGCGGCCGGCAACGGTCGGGCTGAAGGCATAGCCCAGACCGATCCCGTACAGGGCCTTGTTTTCGTGATCCTTGTAGCCGACGCCGCCCACGTCGGCATCAGCCGTGACGCGGTTGTAGCCGAGGCGGCCATACACGCTGAAACCATTATTGAGGGGGATGGTGCCAATGCCCGACAGCGAAATCTGGTCGACTTTCAAGTTACCGGTCAGGATGTCCGTGTCGGCCAGACGGCGATAGCCTGCTTCCACGCCGAAGTTTTCGTTAATCTGGTAACCGGCAAACGCGCCGTAGCTGGTTTCACGGTCGGCACCTTCGACCTTGGTGCTGCCAGCGTCGGCGCCGGCGTAGAAATACGGCTGGTCCGCAGCCATGGCGGCCGACGAGAGGACGGCCAGGGTAGCGGCGATTGCAATCTTTTTGAACATGATGAGGCCCTTCAAGAGTGAGTTATTCAGGGCGGTCGATATCGCTGTATTGACCGGTGCGCAAATTATGACACGATTCAAAAAGTCGCCTTGTCGCGCACGCAAGATTGTCATCTCCATACAACATCTGACCCGCGTTTCGGCGAAAAAAAACCCGCCGTAGCGGGTTTTCGTGCGGACTGGAAAGACAATCAGAAACGGAAGCCGACGCTGGCGCTATAGTTGGTCAGGTCGCGCGCCGCTTTTTGCACTTCCAGGCGGCCCATGATACTTGGCGTGAATGCCAGGCCCACACCGAGCCCGTACAGAGGCTTGTTATCGGAGTAGGTATACGTCCCGTCATTCGCGATCTTGCTCTTGCTGCTCAGGTGGTTGTAGCCCAGGCGACCGAAGACGTTGAAACCGTGGCTCAAGGGAATGGTGGCCACGGCTGACACTGCGAGCTGTTGGAGCTTGTGGTCGTAACCGTAGGCCTTGCTCGCTTCCAGACGGCGGTACGAACCTTCCAGCGCGAAATTCTGGTTGATCTGGTAGCCGGCAAAAGCGCCGTAACTGGTGTCACTGTCGCCATAGCGGAAATCGGTGCTGCCGACGTCGCCGCCAGCATAGAAAAAAGCTTGAGTAGCTTGATCGGCGGCCATGGCGGCCGAGGACAGGAGGGCAAAGCTTGCTGCGATTGCGATTTTGCTGAACATGATTAGTCTCTATAAGATGTGGGCGTACAGCGGGCGGGCGCGCTGGCCCGGCCGGGTGGCGTCAGGCACGCGGTCAGAAGCGGTAAGAAATGCCGGTGCTCAAATTGGTGGTGTCACGCGCGGCGCGCTGCACTTCGATGCGTGCCGAAACAGCCGGCGTGATCGCGTAGTTGAACCCGACGCCGTAGAGGGCGCTGTTGTCGTTGTGGTGGGAAATCCAGCCCGGACCACTGTAGCGCACCCTCGCGCCACTCATACCAAGACGGCCATACACGCTGAAGCCGCCCTCTAGCGGCAAGGTCGCGGTAGCCGAAAGCGACACCTGGGTCACGTTGGCGTTGAAATCGAATTCCGAGGTATGCGCAAGGCGCCGGTAGCCTGCCTCGATACCAAAGGTCTGGTTGATCTGGTAGCCGGCAAAGGCGCCGTAACTGGTCGCGCTCGGGGCGAATTTGAAGTCGGTCCTGCCGAGATCGCCACCAGCATAGAAATACGGCTGGTCAGCGGCCATGGCGGCCGACGACAGTGCGGCCAGCGCGGCCGCGATTGCAATTTTCTTCAACATGGAATGCCCTTGTAATAGTGAACGAAGAGCGGTCAATCACTCATGTATTGACCGGGCGCTCATTATGGCAATTCCGGAAAGAAATTAGGCGAAGTTTAACAATTATTACAATTGCATTCAGGGCGCGGCGGCCGTGCGCACCACGGGGTACAGATTGAAGCGCTCGTCCCACGATGCGTGCAGGCGCGCGAAGTACTCCAGGCGCGCCTCGGCGCTGCCGGCAAAAGCCGGGTCCGCGGCCAGTTTCGCCTTGAACGCGGCGGCCAGCGCCGGGTCGGCCGCCATCATCTCGCGCCCCACGTCTTCGGCCACGTAATCTTCCATGTATTCCTTGCGCTCGAAGGCATTGTTGAAGCGCCCCCAGGCCAGCAGCGAATCGGGCGCCTGCGGTTCCAGCAGCGCCATCAGCAGGCGGGCCCGCGGCTGGGCGATCGGCACGTACAGCGCCCCTTTCGGCATGCCGCGGCTTTCCTTCTGCCAGGCGCCGGCCAGCGTCATGCGCTGGTGCGATTCGACCGAGCCAGTCGCCGGCGTGGCCTTGTCGGCGCGGAAGGTCTCGACCTCGCGCGCTTCCAGCGCGCGCTCCAGCACCACGTAGCTGATGGCGTGCTGGCGCAAGGCGGCGCCCACCAGGGCCGCATGGGCCGGCGGCACCAGGTAGCCACCCTGCGGCGCGCGCACGACCAGGTTCGGCACCAGCTCGTCGCGCAGCGGCACGGTCCAGATCTGCGGCTTGGTTTCATCGTAGCGCGTCATCAGCTGGCCCGACACTTCGGACATGGTGCGCGTGTAGGCATAACCGCGGAAGTCGATCATGCGCACCTTGTCGCTGGCCTTGAAGCTGAGCGCGACGTCGGTCCCGGCCAGCTGCTGGGCGCGGGCGTCGGCCGCGCGCGCCGCTGCCAGCCATGCGCTGCCGTGCTGCGCCACCTGCGACAGCACCGACACCACGGCATTGCGGGTGATGCGCACGCGGGTCGGATAATCCTTCCAGGAGTGGGTTTCGACCAGCATGGCCAGCCGGTTGCGCAGCGGGAAGTAGCCGGTCGAGAAGCGCGGGTCGGAGACATTGTCGACAAAGCCGGAGGCCGGGTTGTCGGTCTCGGCGAACGACATGTAGAAGGCGTGCGGCAGCGAACCCTGTTTCGTGATGTCCTCGATCACATTCGTGCGCAGCGCCAGGCCGGTCTGGCGCAACTGGGCATCGGCCGAATGCACAGGCTCGACCTGGATCGAGACGTCATGCTCGAACTTGGCGCCGTCGGTCACGTGCAGATCGACGTAAGCGAGCGGATCCCAGGCATTCACCAGCGTCAGCATGGCTTGCATTTCCGGCGTGTCGGCCTTGGCGTAATCGCGGTTCAGATTGAAGTTCTGGGCGGTGGTGCGCCAGCCCATCTCGACCGGGCCGCGCTGGTTCGGGCGGTTCCATTTGCCGAAGCGTTCATGGCCATCGACGTTGAACACGGGGACGAACAGCAGCACCTGCTTGTCCAGCACGCCGGGCGCGGTCTGGTTGTCGAGGATTTCGCGCAAGGCCAGGAAGCCGGCATCCTTGCCATCGATTTCGCCGGCATGGATACCGCCCTGGATCAGCACCACCGGCAGCTTGCGCTGCTGCGCCGCCTGCGCGCTCATGGCGCCGCTGCGGGTGACGATCAGCGCCTTCATCGGCCGCCCTTCCGGCGTGCGCCCGAACTCGATGCACTTGACCGCCTTCGGATAGGCGCGCTGGAAGTTTGCGCACAGGGCGATGACTTCGTCGTAGCGGCCGGTCTGCTGGAAGCCGGAGCGTTCCGAGACGGTGGTCAGGACGGGCGCAGCCGCGGATACGGCAGCAGATACGCAGGCTGAGGCAGCAAGGGCGAGCAGCAGGGCAGAACGGATCATCGGGCAAGGCTCCGGCAGGATTTGTGTGCCGGAAATTATAGTCGCGTTAGCGCATTGGCGCTGCTCTTGATTGATCCTTGCGCGCGCGGGCCATTTTGTTATGCTGGCAACTCTATCAGCGACCCGAGGATGCCCGATGACGACCGAACTGACCCTGCTGGGATGGACCCTGGTGCTGGCGCTGCTGCAGATCATGCTGGTGGCCGGCTTGCGCAGCGCCGAAACAGGCCTCGGCTACAACATGGGCGCGCGCGATGCGCCGGCCCCGCCCATGCGGCCGGTGACCGCCCGCCTGAAGCGCGCCCAGGACAATCTGTTCGAAACGCTGCCGCTGTTCGCAGCCGCCGTGCTGGCCGCCCACGTGGCGGGCCGCGAAGGCGACTGGACTTTGTACGGCAGCTACGCCTACCTGGGCGCGCGCGTGCTGTACGTGCCGCTGTACGCCTTCGGCGTGCCGATCCTGCGCTCGGTGGTGTGGACGGTGGCGGTGGCCGGCCTGGTGGCGGTGCTGGCAGCGCTGCTGCGCTGACGCTTACGGCAGCAGCTGCAGCGTGGTGAGCACCTTGCGTTCGTCGCGCTCGCCCATGCCGCTGGCGCTGCTGCGCTCCTCGTGGCGCAGCGTCAGCAGGCGCTCGCCGGCCACGCCGTAGACCTTGTCCTCCTCCAGCACCGAATCGAAGCTCACCACCACAAAGGCGCGACCCGAGACGGTCTGCTTCATGCGGCTGGCCAGCGGCCTGCCGTCGGCGCCGATCCACACCTCGAACACAGCCAGAAATTTTTTGGCGTATTTGCGTTCGCGTTCGCTCAGGGTCGACAGCGGCATCTCGAAACTGAGCAGGCGCGCCGGCGTGCCCTGCCAGGATTCCGGGCGTTCGCCCTTGTACTCGGCGCGCTCGAGGATGCGCTGCAGCGGCGCGGCGGCAGATACCATCGCGGCCAGTTCGCCCGGACCGAATTCGCCCAGTGCGGCCAGGGTCGGGGTTTTACTGTTCGGGTTCTTCGCCTTGGCCTGCAACTCGCGCTCGACCCGCGCCAGCTGCTCGCGGCTGTGGGTGCCCGACAGACCGCGCGCGCTGTCTTCAATGGCGATGCCGGCCTGGCCATTGACTTCCTCGGCATCCTTGCCCTCCCCCAGCTTGCGCCAGAGCCGCGTTTCCGCCGTCGCCTTCAAGGGCGTCAGCGCGGCGCCGCGCACCAGCGCCGCTTTCAGATCGGCCAGGCCATCGGCATGGGCGGGCGCGCTACCCAGCCAGAGCGCCAGCAGCGGCAACATCAACAGCGCCTTCATTGCAGCCGCCCGGCGCGCATGGTGACCGTGCGCATGCACATTGCAGCGATGGCCGGGTCGTGCGTGACCAGCACCAGGGTCGAGCCGCGTTCGCGGTTCATCTCGAACATCAGCTCGATCACGGCCTTGCCGCTGGCCGCATCCAGGCTCCCGGTCGGCTCGTCGGCCATCAGCAACGGCGGCTGCGTCACGAAAGCGCGCGCCAGCGCCACGCGCTGCTGTTCACCACCGGACAGGAACTTGGGATAGTGGCGCAGGCGCGCGGCCAGGCCGACCCGCGCCAGCATCGCTTCAGCCTTGGGGCGGGCGTCGCCATCGCCGCGCAATTCCAGCGCCAGCATCACGTTCTCGAGCGCGTTCAGATGCGCCAGCAGCTGGAACGACTGGAATACGAAACCGAGCTGACGCTGGCGCAAGGCGGCGCGGCCGTCTTCGTCGAGCGCGAACAGGTCGCTGCCATGCAGGTGGACGCTGCCGCTGGTGGGCATGTCCAGTCCTGCGAGCAGGCCGAGCAGGGTCGATTTGCCGGAGCCGGAAGCGCCCACGATCGCCACGGTTTCACCCTGCGCCACTTGCAGGTCGACCTGATCGAGGATGGTCAGTTCGCCCGCGGCATCGGCCACGCGCCGGGTCAGGCCCTGGACACGGATTGCACTGACGGTGGCCAAGTGGCCGGGTAGGTTCATCTTGCTCATGCTGCTCCTTGGTGAATTCAATTGGTGCGCAAGCTGTGCAGCGGCGCATTGTTGAGGACGGCGCGCAGGCCGGCCCAGCCGCCCAGGACAGCGCAGGCCACGCCCGCGCACAGGGCGGCCAGCCACAGGACCGGCGAAAAATGCCATGCCAGTTTGAAGGCGAAACGGGCCAGGGCCCAGCTGGCGGCGCTGGCGCCGGCGCCCGCCAGCAGGCCGGCCAGCGCGCCGGTAAAGGCCAGTTCGATCCAGCGTGCGCGCGACAACTGGGCCCGGCTGGCGCCGAGCGCACGCACGATCGCCGCCTGGCGGATGCGTTCATCCTGCGAGGCCATCAGGGTCGCATACAGCACCAGTAAACCGCAGGCGAGCGTGAACAGGAACAGAAATTCCACCGCCGCCGCTACCTGCGCCAGC
>DASWMN010000220.1:0-4103 GCA_036399735.1 Telluria sp.
GAGAATGCTGTACACGGCTGGCTGCGCCAGTTCAAGCGTACCGGGCTTGCTAACCTGGGTTTCCTGGAACTGGACGATGGGCGCGTAAAAGCCTTCGAAGTCGTAGTCCTGCTGCAAAGGCTGGGCCGCCAGGATCACCGCTTCCGGCAAAAACACGGGCAAGGGCCCGCCGAAGCGGGCCAGGTAGCGGCGTTTGAAGGAATCCATGACTTCGACTTGCTTTTCGCGCAGCATGGCGACGTGAACCATTTCGCAGATGACAATGTCGACCGGCTCGGGCGGCAGATATTCAAACGCATCGGCATGCACCACCTCGACCTTGTGGCCGTTGGGATTCATCGACAGCATCTTGCGCGCAGCCTGGACCATGTCCGGGTTGAACTCGACGCAATACACCTTGGCAGCACGGCCAGCGGCAAACCATGACAACACACCCGTGCCGCCGCCGAGTTCCAGCACTTTGGCACCCGGCTTGACCGCGTAATTGATGGCCGATTTGAACGCGTGCATGCGGTTCTGGTCCATCAGCATGTTGTGATGGTAGTGGACCGGGATGAACTGTCCCAGGTAGCAGCTTTCAATTTCGCGTTCGTTGAGCATGGCGTTCCTTGCAGTTCGGTTGTATGTCGATGTCGTCATTATCAACAACCGCCTCGCTTGTCGAAGGGCCGAGAAAAATTGCTTTTCCCTGCCAGTTCCCCGCTTGAGCTTTTAAGAAGCTACATTTAATTAACGCTGTACACCATTGAAAAGATTGAAGAAGTTATCGCTCGTCTGGGCTGCCACCTGGGCCAGCGGAATGCCTTTCAGGTCAGCGATATACTCGGCCACGTGTTTGACGAAGCCCGGTTCATTCATTTTGCCACGGTGCGGCACCGGCGCCAGGTAAGGGGAATCGGTTTCGATGAGGATCCGTTCCATCGGCACCGCCCTGGCGACGGCCTGCAAATCTTTGGCGCTTTTAAAGGTGACAATGCCAGAAAAGGAGATGTAAAAGCCCATGGCCAAGGCCGCCTCTGCCACTTCGAGTGATTCGGTAAAGCAATGCATGACGCCGGCGACACCGCCCTTGTCGGTTCCCGCGCCCTCTTCCTGCATCAGGCGGATCGTGTCTGCGCTGGCCGCTCTTGTGTGAATAATCAAGGGCTTACGCGTGATTCTTGAAGTGCGGATGTGGACCCGAAAGCGCTCGCGCTGCCACTCCAGATCCCCTTCAAGCCGGAAATAATCAAGGCCGGTTTCGCCGATGGCGATGATTTTTGGGTGATCCGACAGTGAGACCAGTTGCTCGACGCTTGGTTCAGGCGTATCCACATAATCGGGATGCACGCCGCACGAAGCGTAGATGTGCGGATAGGTTTCGGCCAGCGCCAGGACTTGGGGGAAGTCAGGCAGGTCGACAGACACGCACAGGGCGTGCGTGACCTTGTTCTCGGCCATTTTGGCAAGGATTTCAGGCATCCGCGCCGACAGCTCGGGGAAATTGATATGGCAGTGGGAATCGATATACATCCAACGATTATAAAGTCTAGGCGACCCGCCTGCCGAGGATAATCAGATCGCGCTCGATACCGTCGAGATTGGCCACCCGCGGCAAATGGGCCCAGGTATCGAAGCCGAACTTGCGAAACAGCGCCAGGCTCGGCGCATTGTGGCCAAAGATAAAACCCAGGAGGGTATGCACGGCAATACGCGGCGCGAAAGCGACTGCCTGTTCCAGACAGTAGCGGCCGATGCCCTTGCCGCGCCAGGCTTCGTCGATATAAATCGACAACTCGGCCGTGCCCGAATATGCCGGCCGGCCATAGAAGTTCGAGTACGACATCCAGCCCAGCAGTGCTGGCGCGGCAGCGCTGTCGGCAGCGTCATGAATGACCCACAATGGGCGCCGTTCCGGATGGTGGTCGTCGAACCATTGCTGGCGCGATGCGACCGAGACCGGCTCGGTATCGGCCGTCACTTCGCGCGATGCCACGGTCGAGTTGTAGATGGCGACAATCGCAGGCAGATCGTCAGGACGGGCAATACGATGGGTAAAAGACGGCATAAAAACGGGAACGCGGTGGAAGGTGAACGATCAAAGCGTGTGGGTGGCGCGCGACGAACGCAGCGCCGCACCGAGAATTTCCTCGATACGCAATTTGGCCCGGTGACCGGTTTCGTCATCCGGGAAATGCACGCCAATCCCCTGCGCCTTGTTGTTATTCGCGCCTGCTGGCGTGATCCAGGCCACTTTGCCTGCGATCGGGTATTTGTTCGGATCATCCATCAGCGCGAGAATCAGATAGATCTCGTCGCCGAGCTTGTATGGCTTCACGGTAGGCACGAACATGCCCCCATGCTTGAGGAAAGGCATGTACGCCGCGTACAGCGCTGCCTTTTCCTTGATGGCCAGCGAGAGCACCGATGGCCGCGCGGGCTGCGTGGCGTTCGGGTCAGGTGGTTTGCCGGTCATGTAAATCCTTTCAGGTGCAGCATGTAGTGTAATCGAGCAACAGATCTTCTAAAAACAGTTTCGGCGATAAAGGGTGGTCAGCCGTGGCGCGCCGCTCATTGGCGCCCTTAATTGCCCGCATCAGATTGGAAGTGTGCACTTTCCCGGCTAACGCTGCAAGTTCCTTCTGATAGCGCGGGAAATATCTGATGCTTCCAGACAGTTTGTAGGAAAAAACATCATAAAGCCAGCGTTGCTGCCAAGAAACGACCGAGCTCAAGGAAGTCTTGCTCAGCTTGTCTGCGGTCTTCAGGGCGGCTTCGATGCTGGGGTGTGCCAGCATCTGCAGCAAGATGTCCATCTCCTCGCGGTTGCCGGTTTCGGACTGGGCAAGGGCCGCCAGTGGCGCCCCGCCCTGCTCGCGCAGCCAGCTGTCAGCGTCGGCCAGGCCCTGCGCCTTGAGCCAGGCCGCCGCCTGCGCATGCTCCGGCATCGGCAAGGCAAACTTGCGGCAGCGCGACAGGATGGTCGGCAGCAATCGGTCCAGGCTGTTCGAGGACAGCAGGAACACCGTCCCCGGCGGCGGCTCTTCCAGCGTCTTGAGCAGCGCATTCGAGGCCGGCGTATTGAGCGTTTCGGCCGGGTAGACGACCACCACCCGCAAACCCTGGCGGTGGGTGGAAATGTTCATGAAGTCGGCCAGATTGCGGATCTGCTCGATCTTGATTTCCTTCGATGGCGTCTTGCTGGCCTTGGCCTTCTTGGTGTCGCCGTCGCCGCCCTCGTCGGCGTCCGGGGCCTCGTCTTCGAACGCCTCCGGGCGAACCCGGCGGTAATCGGGATGGTTGTGCTGGGAGAACCAGCCGCAGGACACGCAGGTGCCGCAGGCATGGCCATCGGGCCGGCCATTTTCACACAGCAGTGCCTGGGCGAATGTCTCAATGAAGTCCGCCTTGCCGGTGCCGGCCTCGCCATGGAACAGAATGGCGTGCGGCATCCGCTCGCGCAACTGCTGCAGCTGCCGCCACGCGGATTCCTGCCACGGGTAAATAGAATTACTCATTTACGAGACTTAATTGAAGTGTTTTCGAACTTCATCTTAAAGTAGTTTCTCAAGTATGGCCGCCAACTGGGCGCGGATTGCATCGATGCTTTGGGTCGAATCGACCACGGCGATCCGCCCGGGAAACTGCGCCGCGCGGCGCAGATATTCATTGCGGCATGCCTCAAAGAAGTCGGCCTGCTCCTGCTCGAATTTGTCCAAGGTACGGGTCGCGTCCAGACGGGCACGCGCGACGGCCAGCGGCACGTCGAACAGCAGCGTCAGGTCGGGCTGCAAGGCTGGATGGACCCATTGCTCCAGCGCCTCCATCTTCAAGCGGTCGAGACCGCGTCCCCCGCCCTGGTAGGCGAAACTGGCATCGGTAAACCGGTCCGAAATCACCCAGTCGCCACGCGCCATGCCAGGCTCGATCACTTGCGCGATGTGTTCGCGGCGGCTGGCAAACATCAGCAAAGCCTCCGTTTCAAGGTGCATCTTTTCGTGCAACAACAGTTCGCGCAGCTTTTCGCCCAGCGTGGTGCCGCCAGGCTCGCGCGAGGAGACCACGGTCTTGCCATGCGCGGCCAGCCATTGCGCCACGAACGCGATGTGGGTCGACTTGCCGGC
>DASWMN010000221.1:0-17929 GCA_036399735.1 Telluria sp.
CTGGTCATGGTAACCGGCGAAGAACTTGAAGTCGCCCCAGGTGTAGGAACCGCCGATGGTCGAGGTGGTCAGCGATTTCTGGTCGGTCTGGTCGTAACCGGCATTGTGCGCGATACCGATGTCGAAGCCATTCGCCTTGTAGGTCAGGGCGCCGCCCATGAACTTGTTGTAACGGCCGAGGTAGCCCGAATTCTTGAAGCCGTACATCAGCGAGCCGCCCAGACCCGACGGGGTGGCGACGCGGTACTGGATGGCCTTGGCCGAACGGATGTCCGCGCCCAGTGCGGTGAAGCCGGCGGTGCCGCCGGTGATGCCGCCCCATGCGCCAGGGGTGCCGTTTTCGAATGTGTCGGCAGCGGCGAAGACTTCATAGCCCGGGGTATACATGCGGCCCAGCAGGACAGCGCCGACCGGGGTCACCAGGCCAACCATCGCGGTACGGTCGAACAGCGCTTTTTCGCTGTTCACGGCAGCCACGCCGAACTGGCGCAACTGGGCTTGCAGACCAGCCTGGATGGTTGGTGGCAGGCTGCCCAGGCCGCGCATCAGGTACTGGCCGTCATTGTTGTGAATCAGGGAAGGGGTCTGGGTGCCGGTGTCGAGTTCGACGCGCGCTTCCAGATTGAAGATCGCCTTGTAACCACCGCCGATGTCTTCCGTGCCTTTGAAGCCGATACGCGAACCGTCAGCGCCACCGCTGACCAGCTTGGCTTTTTCGCCCTGGGTTTTCATGATGGCGGCGTCAGCGATACCGTAAATCTGGACGCTGGACTGCGCCATGACAGGGGCGGCGAAACAGGAAGCGATTACACCAGCGATTAATTTTGTTTTCATTGCGTCTCCGAAATTGAATTTGTGTAAAAACGAACGTGCGTACTAATTCGCTTTTAACCAATATGCCATCGTTCAACAGGCTTGTACAGGAGGCTGGGCGCTGTCCGCGCGTGCGGTTGCGAAAATGACACAAAGAATTGCAATTGTGTCGTGTTGGCCCAACTCACCGTTCTCAATGGCAAAGGGCGAAGGCGGGATGACCCGGCTTCGCCCTTGTCCGGTGCGCTGTTGATCAGAACGAGTGGTTCACGCCCAGCGAGTAGAAATTGATGCTGGTGTTGGTGCTTGGCGCGACGGCCGGGGCACCTTTCTTGTTCGAGATGTCGGCGTAAATATAGGTGCGCTTGGACAGGCTGTACTCGTAGCCGAGCGAGAACTGCTTGACCTTGTTGGCGCCATCGACCTGCTTCTGTCCATAACCGGCCAGAATCTTGCCGGCGCCGATGGTCTGGTTGGCGCCCAGCACCCAGGCCTTGGTGTCCGTGTTGATCAGCTTGGTATGCGACTGGTCCTGCACTTGGTAGGACACCATCAGCTTGGTGTCCGGCAAGGGCATCACATAAGCGGCCACCGAACTGACCTTGCTTTCGACCGCGTTCTCTTCGTGGGCCAGCATCAGGCCGACCTTGCCCTGTTTATAAGTGACGGAAATCGAGAACGGGTTGGCCGACGGCGCGGCGCCGGCAGGATATTGCGGTGCGGCCGGGGTACCGATGCCAACCAGGGCCGGCGCGCCGTTCGGCTCCTTGGTGCTGATCGTGGTGTTCAGCTGCCAGCCAGCGTATTCCGGGGTGTTGTAGAACACCGCGTTGGAGAAGCGGTTGGTCGAGTTGCCAGGCAGGCCGAGCGGATCCGAGGTGTAGCCGGCCACGGTCAGATCGGTCTGGAAGCCCGACGGCGATGGAATGCCATGGAAGGGTTCGAACGCGATGCTCGATTCCTGGAAAGCGGTCAGGCCGCGCCCGATGCGGAAGGTACCGAAGCCGCCCTGCAGGCCGACCCGGCTCTGTCCCTGGAACAGGGGGCGCTGAATGCCGCCGGCGCCCTGCTCGATGGTGCCGACGTCCGGTTCGTAGCGAATTTCCAGCTGGAAGATCGCCTTCAGATTATTGCCCAGGTCTTCGCTGCCTTTGAAGCCCAGCGTGTTGTTGGCGCGTTTGCCGATGTTCAGGGTCTGGTCGGTCCGCTTGATGATGCCGGCGTCGACGTTGCCATAGATAACAACGGACGATTGCGCGTGCGCGCCGCCGGCATAGGCGCCCAGCAGGGCAATGGCCAACAGGGATTTTTTCATGAATCGCGTCCTTTTAGGGTGAGACGTTCGAGTAAGTATGTCGCAGTGCGCCGGTGTCTCCTGAACTCTGGCCGGTCCAACCGATTATGACGTCAGGAATTGAACGAAATCCAATAATACTATTGCTCGTGTTGTATTTTTGAAACTCCGGCAACAGGGCGTCATAGGGAACACAGGAAACGGCGCACAAGCGGGTTTTTGTTCATGCACAGTCAATACATCCGCGCGGAGTTTGTTCAAAATCAAGGAACCCGTCGTTTGCCGAAAACCGGCCGATGGCCTGTCGTAGACTGGAATCCAGTGTCGCGGCCCGCCCTGGCGGCCTCGCGGCGTCGCAACTCCACCTGGATCAGGCGCTGGAAACCGATGGCAAATCGTGAAGAACTAGGACTCATCCGTGGTGCGCGGGGCGGCCAGCCCCACGCCCAGCTCGAACTGGGGCGGCTGTACTTATATGGCAGTGCCGGCCTGCCCAAAAGCCTGCCGACCGCCTTGCACTGGCTGGACCGCGCGGCCCAGCAGGGCTGCGGCCAGGCATGCGAGCTGATCGGCACTTACATTCCCCTCGAACTGGCACGCCAGAGCCCGCGGCCATTGGCCCAGTGGTACGAAAACGCGTACGACGCCGGGGTCCAGCGTGCCGGCATCGTGCTGGCCCATCTGACACTCGAACAGGCCGAAGGCGAGGCGCCCGACCAGGCGCGCCGCGCCAAGGCCCTGCGCGCCCTGGAGGCGGCCGCGCGCGACGGCGTGGTCGAGGCCCAGTGCCTGTATGCGCGCCATGCCGGCAAGGCGGTACAGGGGGGCAGCGCCAGCGCGGCGGGCATGGCCGTGATGGCGGCGCCCGCGCCAGTGGCGGCCACGGCGCCGGAGCAGGTTTCCGAGCGCGACAGCCTGTGGGTCGCGGGCCGATGGGCCGATTATCTGGCCCAGGCGTTGCCGCTGGCGCGCGCGCTGGCGCCGCCCGTCCCGCCTGGCCAAGGCCCGCAGCGCGATGGCGGCTTTGCCGGCGCGCCCGTGTCGCTCAATCCCGCCGACATTGTTCTGCTGTCGCGCTGCGCCGAGGCGCTGGAGCAGAGTGGCGGCGCCGCCGACGAGATCGAGCGCTACCGCCAGATCGCCGCTGCCGAACACGAGCCGCATGCGCAAATGGCGGTCGGCCTGTGGCATGCGCGCATGCGCGCCGACGGCAAGCGCGTGCCCGGCGGGGCCGGCTCGGCCAACTTCAAGAAAGCCATCCGCTGGCTCACCCTGGCGGGCGAGCAGGGCCTGGCCGAAGCGTGGTTCGCCTTGTCGCGCATCTACGTCAAGCCTGAGTTCTCCCAACGAAATATCGCCGATGCCCAGACCTACCTGGAGCGGGCCGCGGAAATGGGCTATCGCGATGCCCAGCTTGAGTGCGGCAACAATGCCTGGCGCGCCAGGCGTGAGCACGAGAGCAATGACGTGCGCGCCATTTACTGGCTGCAGAGGGCGGCCGAACAGGGCTGCCCGCAAGCGGCAGCGAGCCTGCTCAAGATCGCGCCACGCCACCCGCCGTCAGCCTTCGGCGTGCTGGCAGCGCATGCCGGGCCCGAGATCGCCACCCGCCAGCCGCTGCTGGGGGCCCGCCTCAAGCTGGCCGCGGTATTCGGTCTGAGCCGGGCTGAAGCCCTGCTGCTCGATGTGCGTGCCGCCGACCAGGGCCACTGCCTGGTGATCGACATCCGCGCCAGTTATGGGCGCAGCAAGCGGCGCCTGATCGCGCTCGCCTCGCCGGCCGAGCGGGCCGCGCTCGATGAGGCGCTGCGGCATTTCAGCGGGGTCGACAGCGGACCTGGCGGGCCGGAAGGCAATTACCGGCAGCGCCTGTACCGCCTCAAGACCTTGCTGCCGGAAGCGGTGGGCTGCGACGAGCCGGATGCCGAGGCCTTCCGTCTGGCTGCATAGGCCGGCAGGGGGCATGGGGAAACATGCCTGCCGGGCGCGAATTGCCCGGGCCGGCGTAGCGCAGAATGCGCGCCCGGCGCTGCCGCAGGCGCCTGCTGCGGGGTAGCGCAGAGCGCGCCAGCGGGCCCGCGCGTACGGGACGCACAGGGTTTTCGCCGGCGCTTGTGTGCGCCGGTGTGCGACTGGGGCGCGTCGGCCGATCTGCTCGGCCGATTAGCTGCCGCTTAAGGCAGTGTGATTTCGCCTTCAAACACGGTCACCGCCGGGCCGCTCAGCTCGACCGGTTGACCTGCGCCCGCCCATGCCACGCGCAGTTCACCACCACGGGCCGATACGCGCACGGGCGAATCGAGCAGGCCGCGCCGGATGCCTGCCACCACGGCCGCGCAGGCACCGGTGCCGCAGGCCAGCGTTTCGCCGGCGCCGCGCTCATACACGCGCAAGCGGATGTGATGGCGGTCGACAATCTGCATGAAGCCGGCGTTGACGCGGTTGGGAAAGCGCGGATGGTGTTCGATCTGCGGACCTGCCTCCAGCACGGGGGCGTGGTCGACATCGTCGACCACCTGCACCGCGTGCGGATTGCCCATCGATAAAGCCGACACCAGCACGCTGTGCTCGGCGCCCTGCTTGTGCCAGGCCAGGCGATACAGGGTATCGCTGCCTTCGGTTTCAGTTGCGGCGCCGGCCGCGTCGAACAGCACCTCGGCCGGGTCGAACACGGGCGCACCCATGTCGACCGTGATGCTGCCGTCCGCTTCCAGGCGGGGCGTGATGATGCCCTTCATGGTCTCGACCCGGATCGCCGCTTTGCTGGTCAGGCCTTTTTCGGTGACAAACTTGACGAAGGCGCGGGCCCCGTTGCCGCACTGTTCGACCTCGCCGCCATCGTTGTTGAAGATGCGGTAGCGGAAGTCGCAATCGGCCGAGGTGGCCGGCTCCACCACCAGGATCTGGTCGGCACCGATGCCGAAGCGGCGGTCCGCCAGCTGGCGCCAGGCCTGCTCGGACAGCCCATGGGCGCTGCGGGTCGCGTCGATCACAATGAAATCATTGCCGGCGCCATGCATTTTGGTAAACGGGATTTTCATCCAGGCAGTATAGCCGAGCGCGCGCTCAGGCGTAGGGCGAGGCCTCGCCGGCGGGCCGGGTCTTGTAGCGCTTGTGCGTCCAGAAATACTCGGCCGGCGCCTCGCGCACGCGCTCCTCGATGAAGGCATTCATGCGGCGCGCGGCAGCCATCATGTCGTCGCCCGGGAAATCTTCCCAGGCCGGATAGAACGTCACCTTCCAGCCCCGGTAGCCCGGCAAAAAGGTGGCGACCACGGGAATGATCGCCGCGCCGGTGGCCGAGGCGATCCGTCCGGGCGCGGTCAGGGTGGCGGCCGGTACCCCGAAGAAGGGCACGAACTCGGCATCCTTGGCGCCGAAATCCATGTCCGGCAACATAAAGTAGGGCAGCTTCTCGCGCATCGCGCGGATGATCGGCTTGACGCCTTCCTTGCGCGAAAACAGTTGCACCGGACGGAAACGGGAGCGCCCGCGGCGCAGCACATCGTCGAAGGCCTTGTTCTTTTGCGCCACGTAAATCGAGCACAGGGACGATTCCAGCATGACCGCCACCCCGGCCACGTCCAGGCACACGAAGTGCGGGCACAGCAGGATGGTCGGACCGGCCGCGATCTGCGCCAGCGGCACGCCCGGCTCGACCTGGATCAGGCGGCGCAGGCGCGACTGCGGCGCCCACCATAAAATGGCGCGCTCCCACACGCTGCGCGAATACGACTGGAAGTGCTGGCGCGCCAGGCGCACGCGCGCCGCCTCGTCCAGTTCGGGCATCGCCAGGCGCAGATTGATGAGCGCAATGCGGCGCCGCTTGCGCAGCACCAGGAACAGCAGACTGCCAACGGCGGCGCCGAAGCGACCCAGCAGCGGCAGGGGCAACCAGTGCAGCAGCCACATCAGGCCGAGCATCAGACTCATGCGTTCACCTGCGCTTCCGGCGCGGCCACGCCGTCAGGCTGCTTGTAGCGGTTGTAACTCCAGAAATACTGGGCCGGGCAACGCGCGATCAGCTGCTCCATGGCACGGTTGATGATGGTGGCCTGCTCTTGCGCGGTGCCGGCCAGCTCGCCATCGAAGGGGACAAAGCGCACGATGAAGCCGGCCCCCTTGGGACGCCGTTCGGCGTACACCAGGATCACGGCCGCATGGCCCATCTGGGCCAGTTTGGCCGGCAGCGTCATGGTGTAAGCGCTGCGTCCGAAGTAGGGGGCCCAGATGCCTTCGCCTTCCTGCGGCACTTGGTCCGGCAGCACGCCGATCGGCTCGCCCCGCTTGAGGCACTTGGCCAGAATCCGCACGCCCGACAGATTGGCCGGCGCCAGATGCAGATTGTGGCGCGCGCGGGCGCCTTCGATCAGTGGTTTCAGTGCCGCTTTTTTAGGCGGCCGGTACATCACCGTGAGCGGGGTCCGCAGCGCGATCTGCTGCGCCGTGATTTCAAAGCAACCCAGGTGGGGTGTCAGAAAAACAATCCCGCGGCCGCTGTCGAGCACTGACTGCACGTAGTCCCAGTTTTCATCGGTCGCATGCGCCGCCACTTTCTCCGGCGGCGCGCACCACACGAATGGCAATTCAACAATTGCCTTGCCCGATTCGGCAATCGCGGCCGACAAATGCTGGCCGAAGCCGGCGCCTTCGAGGTTGGTGCGCAGACGGCGGCGGTACGAGGGCGACGCCAGGTAAACGAGCCAGCCGATGGCGGCGCCGAGCCAGTGCAGCGCGCGCAATGGCAGCTTCGACAACAAACGGAATAAATGTACGAGCATGGGTTTGAGCGGTGTTCATAAATGGTCAGTTGCCTGACCAAAATTCTTCAAAGCGCGTAAAATACCACGTAGAGCAAGATCCGCCGAGTTAATAGACAACTTGCGAAGCGGAATATAAATGTCGCTAAAGCGTCGCAGGCCCCCGGTTACTGCGACTTCAATCTGAACAGTATCAGGAGCATTGCATGTCAAACGATTATCTTTTCACGTCCGAATCCGTCTCTGAAGGTCATCCCGACAAAGTCGCCGACCAGATTTCCGACGCCATCCTGGACGCGATCCTCGAGCAGGACCCGAAGGCGCGCGTTGCCGCCGAAACCCTGTGCAACACCGGTCTGGTGGTACTGGCCGGTGAAATCACCACCCACGCCAACGTCGACTACATCCAGGTTGCGCGCGAAACCATCAAGCGCATTGGCTACGATAACACCGATTACGGCATCGACTACCGCGGCTGCGCCGTGATGGTCTGCTACGACAAGCAGTCGCCGGATATCGCCCAGGGCGTCGACGAAGGCGCCGGCCTGGATCTGGACCAGGGTGCTGGTGACCAGGGCCTGATGTTCGGCTACGCCTGCGACGAAACGGCCGAACTGATGCCCGCCGCGATCCATTACGCGCACCGCCTGGTCGAGCGCCAGTCCCAGCTGCGCAACGATGGCCGCCTGCCATGGCTGCGTCCGGATGCCAAATCCCAGGTCACGCTGCGTTACGTGGATGGCCGTCCGGTCGGCGTCGACACCGTCGTGCTGTCGACCCAGCACGCGCCGGAAGTGGGCCACAGCCAGATCGAAGAAGCGGTGATCGAAGAAATCATCAAGAAAGTGCTGCCGGCCGAATGGCTCAAGGGCACGCGCTATCTGGTCAACCCGACCGGCCGCTTCGTCATTGGCGGACCGCAGGGCGATTGCGGCCTGACCGGCCGCAAGATCATTGTCGACACCTACGGCGGCGCCGCCCCGCACGGCGGCGGCGCGTTCTCCGGCAAAGACCCGTCGAAAGTCGACCGTTCGGCTGCCTACGCTGCCCGCTACGTCGCCAAAAACGTGGTGGCGGCCGGTCTGGCGCGCCAGTGCCAGGTGCAGGTCAGCTACGCCATTGGTGTGGCCAAGCCGATCAACATCACCGTGTACACCGAAGGCACGGGTGTGATCTCCGACGAGAAAATCGCCGCTTTGGTCATGGAGCACTTCGACCTGCGTCCGAAAGGCATCGTCCAGATGCTGGACCTGCTGCGTCCGATCTACCAGAAGAGCGCTGCTTACGGCCACTTCGGCCGTGAAGAGCCGGAATTCACCTGGGAACGCACCGACAAGGTCGCCCTGCTGCGCGCCGAAGCCGGCCTGTCCTAAGCAGTACAGCGTCCCTCGCAGCACACACCAGAACCGGGGCCAGCCCCGGTTTTTTTACGCCCGCGCAGACCAAAATCGCCGCCACCCTCCGTACTCTGGCGCATTGTTTTTTAATCGGGGTCAGACCTCAATTCTGCAACGAATTCGTTGCGACATGCAGACCGGGCGCACGTTTCGCGTTAGCCATGCGGCCAAAAAAGCTGACGAGGCCGCTTACGAAGCGGGCACAAGCGCCAATACCGTAATCCCCGCGCAATGTTGCAGAATTGAGGTCTGACCCCGGTGTTGCTTTTGGGCGCCGATGGCGGCGGGGGGCGGAAACTGGTATACTTGGCCGTTCCGAGGAGCGTTGCGACGAAAACACAATTTTCGCCAGGCTCGGGACTTCTACCGCAACTGCGCTCACGTTACTTTTTTCTAACTGAAAGGAGGGCGTGATGAACGCCGTACTCAAATCTTCGCAAGACTTCCACATCGCCGACATCTCCCTGGCCGCCTGGGGCGACAAGGAAATCAAGATCGCTGAAACCGAAATGCCGGGCTTGATGGCCATCCGCGAGGAATTCGCCGCAACCCAGCCGCTCAAGGGCGCACGCATCACCGGTTCGCTGCACATGACCATCCAGACCGCCGTGCTGATCCAGACGCTGGAAGCGCTCGGCGCCAAAGTGCGCTGGGCGTCGTGCAATATCTATTCGACCCAGGACCACGCCGCTGCCGCCATCGCCGCCGCCGGCACCCCGGTGTTCGCCGTCAAGGGCGAAACCCTGGATGAATACTGGGATTACACCCACCGCATCTTCGAGTGGCCAAGCGAAGCCGGCCAGCCGGTGTATTCGAACATGATCCTCGACGATGGCGGCGACGCCACGCTGCTGCTGCACCTGGGCACGCGCGCTGAATCCGATATCTCGGTGCTGGCCAATCCCGGTTCGGAAGAAGAAATCTGCCTGTTCAATTCGATCAAGGCGCACCTGGCCAAGGATGCCACCTGGTACTCCAAGCGTCTGCCGCAAATCCTGGGCGTGACCGAAGAAACCACCACCGGCGTGCACCGCCTGTACCAGATGCACAAGGAAGGCAAGCTGGCTTTCCCTGCCATTAACGTCAACGACTCAGTCACCAAGTCCAAGTTCGACAATCTGTATGGCTGCCGCGAGTCGCTGGTCGACGGCATCAAGCGTGCCACCGACGTCATGATCGCCGGCAAGGTTGCAGTCGTGGCCGGTTACGGCGACGTCGGCAAGGGTTCGGCCCAGGCGCTGCGCGCGCTGTCGGCCCAGGTCTGGGTCACCGAAATCGATCCGATCTGCGCCCTGCAGGCAGCCATGGAAGGCTACCGCGTGGTGACCATGGATTACGCGGCCGAACACGCCGACATCTTCGTCACCGCCACCGGCAACTATCACATCCTGACCGAACAGCACATGCTGGCCATGAAGGACCAGGCCATCGTCTGCAACATCGGCCACTTCGACAATGAAATCGATGTCGCCTCGATCAAGAAGTACACCTGGGAAAACATCAAGCCCCAGGTCGACCACGTGATCTTCCCGAACGGCAAGCGCATCATCCTGCTGGCCGAAGGCCGCCTGGTGAACCTGGGCTGCGGCACCGGCCACCCGTCGTACGTGATGAGCTCGTCGTTCGCGAACCAGACCATCGCCCAGATCGAACTGTTCGCCAACCGCGACAAGTACCCGGTCGGCGTGTACGTGCTGCCCAAGCACCTCGATGAAAAAGTGGCGCGCCTGCAGCTCAAAAAGCTCAACGCGCAACTGACCGTCCTCACCGACGAGCAGGCCGCTTACATCACGGTCAGCAAGGAAGGCCCGTACAAGCCGGATCACTACCGCTACTGATCCCGATCCGGCCCCGCCCCGCTCCCGCAAGGGGGCAGGCGGTGCCGGCTTTCGCTGTTTCAACTTTTCCCGATAGATGCTCCCATGCGCTTATTGCTTACCTGGCTGATCAACGCGGCGGCACTGTTCGCCCTGCCATTTCTGCTCAGCTCCGTGACGGTCACCCATTTCGGCGCCGCCATCATTGCCGCGCTGCTGCTGGGCCTGGTCAATGCCCTGATCCGTCCCGTACTGGTCCTGCTGACCTTGCCGGTGACCGTGATTTCGCTGGGCTTGTTTATCCTGGTCATTAACGCCTTGCTGTTCTGGGGTGTCACCCAATTGGTCGATGGTATTGCCGTGAGCGGTTTCTGGTCCGCCTTCTTCGCTTCCATCGTGTACAGCATCATTTCCTGGGCGCTGTCGACCTTACTTCTGAAAAAAGATGACGAATCATAATTTCAGCATCGAATTCTATCCGCCCAAGACCCCCGAGGGCGCGGACAAACTCCGTGTCGCGCGGGCCAAGCTGGCGCAGCTCGAGCCCCAGTATTTTTCGGTCACCTTCGGCGCCGGCGGCAGTACCCAGCAGGGTACCCTCGACACCGTGCTCGAGATCATGGCCGAGGGCCACAGCGCGGCCCCCCATCTGTCCTGCGTGGGCGGATCGCGCGAATCGATCCGCGACATCCTGCACCAGTTCCAGTCGCACGGTATCCGCCGCCTGGTGGCGTTGCGTGGTGATTTGCCCAGCGGTTACGGCGGCGGCGGCGAGTTCCGCTACGCCAGCGAGCTGGTCGAGTTCATCCGCGCCGAAACGGGCGACTGGTTCCACATCGAAGTGGCGGCCTACCCCGAGACCCATCCCCAGGCCCGTTCGCCCCAGGACGATCTGCAAAGCTTCGCGCGCAAGGTGCAGGCCGGCGCCGATGCCGCCATCACCCAGTATTTCTACAACGCCGACGCGTATTTTTCCTTCATGGACCAGACCGCAAAGCTGGGCATCGATGTACCGGTTGTGGCCGGGATCATGCCGATCACCAATTACACCCAGCTGATGCGTTTTTCCGACATGTGCGGCGCCGAGATCCCGCGCTGGGTGCGCCTCAAGCTGGCCAGCTTCGGCGACGACAGCGCGTCCATCAAGGCCTTCGGTCTGGACGTGGTCAGCCAGCTGTGCGAGCGCCTGCTGGCAGGCGGCGCGCCCGGTTTGCATTTCTACAGCATGAACCAGGCCGCGCCGACCACGGCGCTGTGGCAGCGCCTGGTCAAGGCCTGAGCGGCGCGCTTCAGGCTTCGGTCAGCACCAGGTCCAGCGCCACGTCATGCGGGGCGCTGGCAAAATCGGCGGCCAGGCATTGGTAGGCGATGCCCACTGTGCGCGGACGCGGCGGGGCGGCCAGGGTGCGGTCGTAGTAGCCGCCGCCATAGCCGAGCCGGAACCGGCCCGCATTAAATCCCAGACAAGGGATCAGCAGCGCCGGCGGGCGCGCCAGCATGCGCCGCGCGGCCGGCACCGCCACCCCCATCGTATCGCGCAGCAGCGCTTCCCCCGGCGTCCAGGCGGCAAAGCCGAGTGCGCTGTCGCGCGCCAGCACCACCGGCAGCGCCAGGGCCGCGCCGCGCGCGGCCAGTGCCGCATAGGCGGCGGCCAGATCGGGCTCGCCGCGCAGGGGCCAGTACACCCCGAGCACCTCGCCGGGACCCAGGTTGGCCTCCCACCATGCCACCACGCGCGCGCAGATCAGCGCATCGAATTGCGCTTTCCGTTGCGGTTCCAGCGCGCCGCGCGCGTCCAGCAGCGCACGGCGCAGCGCGGCCTTTTGCGCACTTGTGTCAACCATGTGGCCGCTTGCCGAGTTGTGTGCGATGGGAGCTGGTTGCGCTGCATCGCCGCATGGTATTCTTGGTTCGCCGCTCATTGTTTAAACAAAGCATACATAGAAAGTCGCATGTTGAAGTTCTTGCCGAAATTGTTTGCTGGTCTGGTGCTCGGCGTGGTCTGCCTGGGCCAGCTCCATGCCCAGGTCCAGCCGGCGGGCGCCGCTCCGCATCCTGACGACGACACCTTCGTCATGCTGCGCGACGCCGCGCGCTCGAACGACCTGGCCCGCGTCGATACCTATGCCGCCCGCCTGCAGCAGTATCCGCTGCCCTCGTATGTCGAGTATTATCGGCTCAAACCGCGCCTGGCGAACACACCGGCCGACGAAATCCGCAGTTTTCTGACCCGTTACCAGGGATCGGCCATCGCCGACCGCCTGCGCAACGACTGGCTGCTCGAGCTGGGTCGCGCGCGCGACTGGGCCAATTTCGATCAGCAGCTGCCGCTGTTCGTGCTCAACGATGACACCCAGGTGCGCTGCTACGCCCTGATGTCGCGCGTGGCGCGCGGCGAGCGCGTGGCCGACGAGGCGCGCGCCGCCCTGGTCAATCCGCCCGCCTACGGCGACGCCTGCAACGGTCTGCTGGTGGCACTGGCCCAGTCCGGCCAGTTCGATACCAACGATCTGCTGGTCCAGCTGCGCCTGGCCGGCGAGACGGCGTCCACCGGGCCGGCGCGCCGCATTGCCACGCTGCTGGGCGCGTCCGACGCGCACGCGGCCCAGGCGGTCGACTTCCCGGCGCTTGCCATGGCGCGCGGGACCGGCGCCACCCGCGCCGAACATGAAATCTATCTGGTGGCGATCAGCCGCATGGCCCGTTCCAGCCTGAAGCTGGCCGCGGTCGCGCTGCGCAAGAACCTGCCGGCCCTGTCGCCCCAGGAGCAGGCCATCGGCTGGGCCGTGCTGGCCCACGCCGCCTCGCTCAAGCTCGATGGCGACGCGGCCGAGTACTGGCGCAGCAGCGCCGGTGCGCCGCTGACAGCCGAACAGGTGCAGTGGAAAACCCGCATCGCGCTGCGCCAGGGCGACTGGAAAACCGTGCGCGCCGCGATTGCCGAAATGCCGGCCGCGCTGCGCACCCAGCCCGGCTGGACCTACTGGCAGGCACGCGCCCTGCAGACCGACCCGGCTTCGCCGCCGGAAGCGGCCGCCACCCTGTACCAGCGCATCGCCGACCAGAACAGCTTCTATGGCCAGCTGGCGCTGGAAGAACTGGGCCAGAAAATCTCCATTCCGCCGGCCGGTCCGGCGCTCACCACTGAGGAACTGGTGCCGGTGGCCGCCAATGCCGGCCTGCGCCGCGCGCTCAAGTTCTTCAGCCTGCGCCTGCGGCCGGAAGGCACGCGCGAGTGGAACTGGGAGCTGCGCAAGTTCAGTGAGCGCGAACTGCTGGCCGCCGCCGAATTCGCGCGCCGCAACGACATCCTCGACCGCATGGTGCATACCTCCGAGCGCACCCGCACCCAGTTCGACTACACCCAGCGTTTCCCCTCGCCCCACATCGAGCTGCTCAGCCCCACCACCACCCAGCTCGGGCTCGACAAGGCCTGGGTGTATGGGCTGATCCGCCAGGAGTCGCGCTTCATGACCGATGCCCGCTCGTCGGTCGGCGCTTCCGGTCTGATGCAGGTCATGCCCGCCACCGCGCAGTTCGTGGCGCGCAAGATCGGCCTGGGCGATTACGTCAAGGACAAGCTCAACGACCTGCACACCAACCTGGTGCTCGGCTCGAATTACATGAACATGGTGCTGACCAATGCGGGCGGCTCGCAGCCCCTGGCCACCGCCGCTTACAACGCCGGCCCCGGGCGCATGCGCGCCTGGCGCGCCACGCTGGTGCAGCCGATGGAAGGGGCGGTGTTCGCCGAGTCGATCCCCTACATGGAAACGCGCGTCTACGTGAAAAACGTGATGGCCAATGCAACCAACTACGCGGCCCTGTTTGAAAACCGGCCGCAATCGCTCAAGGCCCGTCTGGGCCGGATCGCCCCGCGCGCCGATGCGGCCAGCGACCTGCCCTGATCCGCAAAAAAACACCTGAAAAAAACCTGCCCACAAGAGCGAGAACTCAATGAGAGAATTAACGGTAGTGGTATTTGGCGGCACCGGCTTTATTGGCGCCCACCTGGTGGCACGCCTGTCGGCCGAAGGCGCACGCGTGATCGTACCGACCCGCCGCTACGAGCGCGCCAAGCATCTGATTTCGCTGCCGCGCGTCGAAGTCATCGAAACCGACATCTATGACGACGCCGCCCTGCGCCGCATGGTGCACGGGCGCGACGCCGCCATCAACCTGGTCGGCCTGCTGCACTCGCGCCGGGGCACGCCGTACGGCCCCGACTTCAAGCGCGCCCACGTCGATCTGCCACGCCGCATCGTGGCGGCCTGCGCGGCCGAGGGCGTGCCGCGCTACCTGCACATGAGCGCCCTGGGTGCAGCGGCGGATGGCCCGTCGATGTACCTGCGTTCCAAGGCCGACGGCGAGCTGGCCGCCCGTTCGCAGAGCACCGTGGCCGCCACCATCTTCCGGCCTTCGGTGGTGTTTGGCCCGGAAGACAACTTCCTCAATACCTTCGCGCGTCTGCAGAAGTATTTCCCCTTCCTGCCAGTGCCGGCCGGCGATGCCGACTTCCAGCCGGTGTACGTGGGCGACGTGGCGCAGGCATTCTTTTACGCGCTGACCAACCGCCGCACCTGCCACCAGGTGTACGACCTGGGCGGGCCGCAGATCTACTCGCTGGCCGAACTGGTGCGCCTGGTCGGCGCCTGGTCGGGCCACAAGCGTCCCGTGTTCGGGGTGCCGGAAGCGCTCGGCCGCATGCAGGCCCTGTTCTTCGAGATGCTGCCCGGGATGCCGATGCTCACGCGCGACAATCTCGATTCCATGAAAGTCGATAACGTCGTCGATCCTGCCATCCAGGCCACCACCGCGGCCGCATTAGGTATTAAACTGACACCACTCGAAGCGGTGGCGCCCCACTATCTGGCGCCGTCCGACCGCTTCGACGAATTCCGCGCACGCGCCGGCCGCTAACCAGATCAACGCCCATGCAAACCACCGAACTCGATCCGACCCTGTCGCAAACCCTGGCCGATGCCCGCAAGGCCGGTCTGACCCTCGTCATCGGCAACAAGAATTATTCGTCGTGGTCGATGCGCCCGTGGGTGGCCATGACGGCCTTCGGAATCCCCTTCAACGAGGTGCGGATCCTGCTCGACAAGCCTGATACCGGCAGCCGCATCGCCGAGTTTTCGGCCGCCGGCCGGGTGCCGGTGCTGGTGGCCGGTGAAATGACAATCTGGGACAGCCTGGCCATTTGCGAATATCTGGCCGAGCAGTTCCCCGAAAAACACCTGTGGCCGCAGGACGTGGCCGCACGCGCCATGGCGCGCTCGGTCAGCGCCGAGATGCATTCGGGCTTTGGCGACCTGCGCAGCGCCATGGCAATGGATATCCGGCGCCACCTGCCGGGCCGTGGCCGCACGCCCGGTGCCCAGGGCGACATTGGCCGCATCAGCGAGATCTGGGAAGAATGCCTGTCACGCTTTGGCCATCACCAGTTCCTGTTTGGCCCATTCTCGATCGCCGACGCGTTCTTCGCCCCGGTGGTGATGCGCTTTCGCACCTACGGCGTGGCGCTGGCGCCGGCACTGCAAGCCTATTGCGACCGCATGCAGGCCCACCCGGCAGTGGCGCGCTGGGTTGCCGAAGCACTGGCGGAAACCGAATCGGCCGGCCTGCACGACGACGAGATCGATCGCGCGCCCTGAGCATGAAATCGTACATCGTCGGTGGCGCGGTTCGTGATGCGCTGCTCGGCCTGCCCGTAAAAGACCGCGACTGGGTGGTGATCGGCGCCACGCCGGAAGACATGCTGGCCGCCGGCTTCCGCCCGGTCGGCAAGGACTTCCCCGTATTCCTGCATCCGCAGACGCACGAAGAACACGCGCTGGCGCGCACCGAGCGCAAGACCGCGCCCGGCTACCGCGGCTTCGTTTTCCACACCGCGCCCGACGTCACCCTTGAAGAAGACCTGGTGCGGCGCGACCTGACCATCAATGCCATGGCGCGCGCCGACGACGGCACCCTGGTCGACCCGTTCGGCGGCCAGCGCGATGTGCGCGCGCGCGTGTTTCGCCATGTTTCCGACGCGTTTCTGGAAGACCCGGTGCGCATCCTGCGCCTGGCGCGCTTTGCCGCGCGCTTCGCCGATTTCACGGTGGCGCCGGAAACGCTGGCGCTGATGCGCAAGATGGTGGCCGACGGCGAAGTCGATGCGCTGGTGGCCGAGCGGGTCTGGCAGGAGGTCGCGCGCGGACTGATGGAAGAGAAGCCGTCGCGCATGTTCGCGGTGCTGCGCGACTGCGGCGCGCTGGCGCGCATCATGCCGGAACTCGATGCCCTCTGGGGCGTGCCGCAGCAGAGCGATGCGCAAGGCGACACCGGCGTGCATGTCATGCAGGTGCTCGATGGCGCCGCCGCGCGCGGCCTGCCGCTGTGCGTGCGCTTCGCCGCGCTGATGCTCGACCTGGGCAAGGGCGCCACGCCGGCCGTGTTCTGGCCGGCGCACGACGGCCACGAACAACGGGCGCTGGCGCTGATCGACGCGCTGTGCACCCGCCTGCGCGTGCCCGGCGAGTGCCGTGACCTGGCCTTGATGAGCGCGCGCGAACAGGGCAATGTCAGCGGCGCGCATGCGATGGATGCGGCCACCCTGGTCAGCATGTTCACGCGCTGTGACGCATTGCGCAAACCGGACCGCTTCGCCGAGATGCTGCTTGCCGTCGCGTGCGGCGGCGGGGACGCGCGCCCGTTTCCGCAGGCGCCGTACCTGCAGGAGGCGCTGGCGGCGGCGCGCGCAGTGAACGCCGGCGCCGTCGCGGCGGCCTGCGGCGAGAACAAGGCGGGCATTCCGGACGCCGTGCACGCGGCCCGCGTCAGTGCCGTCAAGACGGCCATGCGGCTGGCCGGCGCGGGCGATTCCGTCTCGCGCTGATTGCCGGGGCGCCCGGCGCCTGCCCGACCCGCTAGAGTGCGCGCTCGAAACCGAACTCGGCATTCCTATAGAATGTGGGTAATGGTGCGTTGCACAATTGCAGGGGAAACAACATGTTCACAACGATCTTGCCGGCGAATCTGAACCGCCGGCTGGGCAAGCCGACTGGCCACAAGCCGCGCCGGACCGTGCTCGTCAAGCAGCTCGAAGAGCGCGATCGCCGCCGCATGCTCAAGCATTTCGTTGCGCTGGACGATAGTGACCGCTTACTCAGGTTCGGTACGGTGCTGCCCGACGAGCAGATCGAAGCCTACGTGGCGCGCATCGATTTCGGCCAGGACACCGTCTACGGCGTCTACAACCGGGTGTTCAAGCTGGTGGCGGTGGCGCATCTGGCGTTTGCCCCCAAGGACAAGATACCGGCCGGCACGGACGTGACCACCAAGGACCGGATTGCCGAATTCGGCGTGTCGGTATCGGCCTCGGCGCGTGGCCTGGGGATCGGCTCCAAGCTGTTCGAACGGGCCGCCATCCACTGCCGCAATTCGGATGTCGACACCCTGTACATGCATTATCTGTCGTCCAACCAGACCATGATGCACATCGCGAAAAAAGCCGGGATGGAGATCAAGCGCGACCGTGGTGAAGCCGATGCCTACCTGCGCCTGCTGCCGCCCAACCCGGCCAGCATGCTGCAGGAAGCGATCGAAGAGCAGGTCGCCACCATCGATTACAACTTCAAGGCCAACAAGCGCTTTGCCGAGAAGTTTTTCGGTACCCGGCGCTAAGGCTACATCAGCGGCAGCGCGGTCGTGTCCTTGATCCGCTGCAGCGCGAAGCTGGACTTCACATCGGCCACGGCCGGGTGAATCAGCAAGGTCTGCATCATGAAACGCGAGAAGTGGTCCATATCCTCCACGTGCACGCGCAGCAGGTAATCCATCTCCCCCGTCATCGCATAACAG
>DASWMN010000222.1:0-2133 GCA_036399735.1 Telluria sp.
GAGTAGGCAGAGCATAAAACGCATTGTAGTCTCATGTTGAAGTTGATCGGCACAAGCGCGTGACGATACCAGAGTCGGATTGTGCGCGCTGTAAATATTGTCGAAATATTATGACTTTTGCCGCATTCGGCAGTAGAATCGGGCCTTTCTTTCTTCCGCCCTGACCGATGACCAAGATTTTTCTGCTGCCCGTGCTGACGCTGGCCCTGCTGTCCGGCTGTAACAAGCTCCCTGGCGGAACGCCTTCCGCGCCGCAATCGGCCAAGCCCGCCCCGGCCGGCGAAAGCTGGGAGCTGGTAACGCTGGAGCGTTCCGACCCGGTCAACTACGGGGTCAGAACGCTCAAAGTTTCGTACGACATGTGCGTCGCCGTTGCCGAGCTGCGCAAAATCCCGGTCCAGCCATTTCCGTCGGTGCCGGACGACTTTGAAGACGAGCGTGTCGTCCGCATCACCAACGGCGTATCGACCGTGATCGTGATGGAGAGCGGCGGCGGCCTGGACGGCCCGGATATCGAGGGCAAAGGCGATTGCAAGATGACGATCAATACTGCGCGCAGCAAAGTGGTCACGGTCTCGCACGCGGGCAAAACGACCCAGATCGTCGACGGCGTCGTAGAAGAGGTCAGCGACATTCCGCCCTGGCCCGCGTACGCGCCGCGCGGGAAGAGCACGGCCGAATACAATGTGGCACGCACGGTTAACGGCGTGCAGCTGCGCTGCCTTCCCGACAATTTCTGGCTGATGAACACTAACACGCGTCTGGACGCGCGCGAGATGTGCGTGTACCACCTGGACAATGTCATGATCGACGAATCGGGCGACCCTGTCATCGCCCGTTCGCATGTCCTGGTCGACATTGGCGGGCCGCTCATCAGGCACATGATGAAAATGGAACCGGTCTCGATGCGCCGCATCGGACCATCCGAAAAGGATCCCTACCTGGTGGCGAACTGGCTCAAGTAAGCGCTGCCACGCGCTGGCGCGACAGCCGGTGCAGCGACCAGGTCAGCAGCACGGCCGCAATGGTCAGCCCCAGCACCAGTCCGATCCAGAAGCCGGTGGCCGCCATCGGGTGCGCCGGCGCCCACGGAAACCACGCCGGCGCGCGTCCCAGCACATAGCCGAGCGGCAGCGCGAAGACCCAGAACGCCAGCAATTGAATCAGCATCGGCGCGCGCGTCACTTTGTAGCCGCGAATGGCCGACGATGCCGCTACCTGGGCCGCGTCCGACAGCTGGAACAGGGCGGCCAGCAGCAACAGTTGCACGCACAGCGTCTGCACCGCCAGGTCGGTCGTGTAGGCGCGCGCGATCTGCCAGCGGAACAGCAGGATGAAGATGGCCGACAGCACGGCAAACGCGAGCGACATGCCCAGCCCGACCCAGGCGGCAAAGCGCGCCCGCTGCGGATTGCCTTCGCCCAGCGCCTGGCCCACGCGCGTGATCAGGCCGACGCCAAAGCTGAGCGGCACCATGAACACCAGCGAAGCGAAATTGAGCGCGATCTGGCTGGCCGATACTTCCACCACGCCATACTGCGCCACCAGCAGGCTGACCGCGCCGAAGGCGCTGACCTCGGCAAAATAGGTCACCCCGATCGGCAGGCCCAGCCGCAGCATGCTGCCGATTTCCGGCCAGTTGGGCCACTCCCAGTGAGTGAACGGATAGGTGGCGTGGTACACCGGCGCGTAGCGGATCCAGCCGATCATGGCAAACAGCATCAGCCACATGCCGATCGCGGTGGCCACCGCGCAGCCGACCCCGCCCAGCCTGGGCATGCCCCAGTTGCCGAACACCAGCAGCCAGTTGATAAACACGTTCAGCAGCAGTCCGAGCACGGCGATCACCATCACCGGCTTGGTCTGGTTGATGCTGATGGTGTAGCCGTACAGCGCGCGGTAGCAGGCAAAGGCCGGCATGCCGAGGCTGATGGCGTGCACGAAGCGGGAGGCGTTGGTGTTGACTGCCGGGTCCAGTCCAATATGGTCGAACACCAGCGTGGCCAGGTTGGCCAGCAGGCAGAACAGCAGCCCGACACCCAGGCCCTTCCACAAGGCCTGGCGCACCGAATGGGGAATCGTGGCGAACTGGCCGGCGCCCATTTCGTGCGCGACGATGGGGTTAATCGCCAT
>DASWMN010000223.1:0-16600 GCA_036399735.1 Telluria sp.
CCGCTGCCACCTGCGCTTCGACGATACCAATCCGGAAAAAGAAGACACCGAATACGTCGACACCATCATCGATTCGGTCAAGTGGCTCGGATTCGACTGGAAGCAGCCGGACCAGGAGCACCTGTATTACGCCTCCGACTACTTCGAGCAGCTGTACACCATGGCCGAGTACCTGATCGTGCACGGCCACGCCTACGTGGACAGCCAGAGCGCCGAAGACATGCAGAAAAACCGCGGCAATTTCGGCACGCCCGGCACCAATTCGCCCTTCCGCAACCGCCCTGCCGAGGAATCGCTGGCCCTGTTCCGGGCCATGCGCGCCGGGCAGTACAAGGACGGCGAGCATATCCTGCGCGCCAAGGTGAGCGAAGACGCGATGGCCTCGCCCAACATGAACATGCGCGACCCGGCCATTTACCGGATCCGCCACGCGCACCACCACCGTACCGGCGACGCCTGGTGCATCTACCCGATGTACGATTACACGCACCCGATTTCGGACGCGCTGGAAAACATCACGCATTCGCTGTGCACCCTGGAATTCCAGGATCACCGCCCGTTCTACGACTGGCTGCTGGCCACCCTGGCGCCGGGCGGCTTTTTTGCCAAGCCGGTGCCGCGCCAGTTTGAATTCGCGCGCCTGAACGTGACCTACGTGGTCACCAGCAAGCGCAAGCTGCGCCAGCTGGTCGACCAGGGCATTGTCAGCGGCTGGGACGATCCGCGCATGCCGACCATTGTCGGCCTGCGCCGGCGCGGCTACACGCCCGAATCGATCCAGCTGTTCTGCGACCGCATCGGCGTGTCCAAGGCCGACAGCTGGATCGACATGAGCATCCTGGAAGGCGCGCTGCGCGACGACCTCGATCCGAAAGCGCCGCGCGCCACCGCGGTGCTGCGTCCGCTCAAGCTGATCATCGATAACTTCCCCGAAGGCGCCAGCGTCGAATGCACGTCGCCGGTCCACCCGCACTTCCCGGAACGGGGCGTGCGCACCTTCCCGATCACGCGCGAGCTGTGGATCGAGCAGGATGACTTCATGGAAGTGCCAAGCAAGGGCTACTTCCGCTTCTTCCCGCCGCTGGGCGATACCCCGGGCAGCCGGGTACGCCTGCGCCACGGCTATGTGGTCGAATGCACCGGCTACGACAAGGATGCCAGCGGCGCCGTCACTGCCGTGCACGTGAAGTATTTTGAAGACAGCAAATCGGGCACCGAAGGCTCGAACAACTACAAGGTCAAGGGCAATATCCACTGGGTCAGCGCCGCCACCGCGCTGGCCGCCGAAGTGCGCCTGTACGACCGCCTGTTCACGGAAGCCCAGCCTGACGCCGGCGGCAAGGACTTCATGGCCGCCCTCAATCCGAACGCGCTGGAAGTGGTCAGCGCCTACCTCGAGCCGGGCATGAGCGCGGCCGTGGCCGACCAGCGCTTCCAGTTCGAGCGGCATGGTTATTTCGTGGCCGACCGCATCGATTCGGTGCCAGGCAAACCGGTCTTCAACCGTGTAACTACCTTGAAAGATAGCTGGGCAAAATAACAGGCCAGCAACGTCGCCTTGGCGCGACAATTCGCCCTCAGAATCCCGCTCCGGCTCACGCTGCAGCGGGATTTTTTGATTCCCATCAATTCTTTCACTTGGAAACCTATCAGTACCGATAGGTACTTTATTTGCCTGGCATGCGTTAACTTAGATCAAACCATGCATCGCCATTTGCGGCTACCGAAAGGATTGCAACGCGCAATGCGTACCCTACAGTCACCTCTGAAATTGTTTTCGACCACGCGGCCGGTCATGTGGGTGGGACTGCCGCTCTCGCTTGCCGTGGGACTGGCCTTCTACTTCACCACCGCCAGTTCGATCGAGTCCGATTCGCGCCAGCGCTTCACCGCCCACGCACAAAATGCCAGCAACATCATCGTCGCGCGCATCAAGTCCTACACGGACGTGCTGCGCGGCACCGCGAGCATTTTCCAGACCAGCTACCCGCTGACGCGGCGCCAGTTCCACGGCTATGTGAACGGGCTGCAGCTGCCCAAGTATTTCCCGGCCATCGAAGCGATCAGCTATGCCGAGTACGTCAAGGACGCGGACCGCGACGCCTTCGAACGGCGCATGAACCAGGAACTGACCACCGACAACGACTCGACCCAGCCGTTCAAGATCCGTCCGCCCGGCCGCCGCGCCGAGTACAGCGTGCTGACCTTTATCGAGCCGCTCGACCATGGCAACAAGGCGGCCGGCTTCGACCTGCAGGCCAATCCGCTCCAGCACGCCAACCAGATCGCCCTGCGCGACGGTGGCCAGCTGATTTCCTCGGGCATGCCGATCGCGGCCATGGCCGGACGCAACCGCACCGGGCTGGGCATGCGTCTGCCGATTTACCTGCCGCACGCGCCCACCGACACCATGCAGGAACGGCGCGACGCCTTTGTCGGCTCGGTCGGGATTGCGTTTTCGGTCGACAAGCTGGTGCTGGGCGTGATCAACCAGATGCCGGTCAAGAATGTGCGCATGACGCTGGTCGACAATGCCGTCAGTATCGAAGGCAAGCGCGGCCGCATGCTGTTCGACACAGCGCTGGAAGGCCTGCCGGCGCCCAAAGCGTCGCTGCTGCGCGGCGGGCGTTTTTCGACCACCCTGGCGATCGACTTCAACGGCCGCGCCTGGGATGCCACCTTCAGCGTCGATGCGCGCGACCTGTACACCGGCTTCGAGGAATTCGTGCCCTGGCTGGCCATGCTGGCCGGCTTTGTCAGCACCATGCTGCTGTACGCGCTGTTCCACACCCTGACCTCATCGCGCCGGCGCGCCATCAAGATGGCCAAGGGCATGACGCGCGAATTGCGCGAGAGTCAGGCCAAGCTGCAGCAGTCGCACCAGAATCTGCGCCGCCTGGCTGCCCACGCCGACCAGATCAAGGAAGGCGAACGCAAGCGCATCGCGCGTGAAATTCACGACGACCTGGGGCAGAATCTGCTGGCTCTGCGGATTGAGGCGGACATGCTCGCCACCCGCACCCGCGAGCGTCACCCGCGCCTGCATCTGCGCGCCCGCTCCACCCTGTCGCAGATCGACGCCACCATCAAGAGCGTGCGCCAGATCATCAACGACCTGCGCCCGAACGTGCTCGACCTGGGCTTGTCGGCTGCCGTCGAGTGGCAGATCGCCGAATTCAAGCGCCGCACCGGGATCGCCTGCGAGCTGATCGACGAACCCAAGGAAGTACTGCTGGGCGACCATGCGGCGACCGCCTTCTTCCGCATCCTGCAAGAATCCCTGAGCAATATCGTGCGCCATGCGCATGCCACCAGCGTGCGCGTCGAACTGCGCTCCAACGGGCGCCAGCTGACCATGACGGTGAGCGACAACGGCATCGGCCTGGGTGCACGCGAACGCTGCAAGGTCGGCTCCTTCGGGCTGGTCGGGATCGAAGAGCGCATCAGCATTCTGGGCGGCTCGTTTTCGATCAGCAGCACCGACGGCGAAGGCACGACCGTGTGCGTGTCGGTGCCGCTGCATGCGGAGCCACACCATTCGGTGCTGCACGGCGTGGCGTTGCATGGCAGACATGAGGCCACTGTCTGACAAGCCTTTCCTCTTGTCCTAAACAGACTCGGACTGATGCGGACGCTGCGCTGTCAGCGCATGCGGTATGCACTAGGAATAAACCATTTTAATTGTTGAGTAAGGTCAAGTAGACCCGGGCGCACCGGCGCACCATCCTCATCTAGTAACGGGAATCAATGTAATTAGGAAAAATTTCCAGCTAGATATAGAAAGGAGGAGACCGGCGCCGTACCGTGCCTCACGCAGCAACCAGGGATGCAGTTACCACAACCACACTCTAAAAAAGAGGTTCAATCATGTTCAACAACGCCACTTTTCAAGCCATCGCCGCGCTCGACCTGGAGCCGATCAAAATGAAGCTCATGCATGTCGCCTCGGGCGAAGGCTGGAGCCAGGCCAGGGCCGACGCGATGGAAATCGAATACCGTCGCTTCCTGTACCTGATGCACGCGTTTCCGAATGAGGAAACCGCGCCCACCGTTGACGTGGACACGTTCTGGCACTACCACATTCTTGATACCGCCAAATACGCGGCCGACTGCGAGCAGGTATTCGGCTATTTCCTGCACCACTATCCGTATCTGGGCATGGACGGCGGCACCGAAGAAGGGGCGGAAGAACGCGGCGCGGCGCGCATGCGCACCTTGTATGAAACCACCTTTGGCGAAGACTACATCCGCGCCGAGGCCTATGGCGGCGCGGCCTACTGCATGATCCGCCCGGATGCGCAGGCAGCTGCCGATGGGGCGCCAGACGCGCACGCGAGGGACGCGACGGCAGCAGGCGCGCAGGCGGCGTATTGCATGATCCGGCCAGGCAGCAAGGCGGCAAACGGCGCAGACGCGGCGTATTGCATGATCCGTCCCGGCAGCAAGGCGGCTCATGGTGCAGCGGCGGCTTATTGCATGATCCGCCCTGGCAGCAAGGCCGCACATGGTGCAGACGCGGCTTACTGCATGCTGCGCCCGGACGGCAAGGCGGCGCAAGGCGCGCAGGCGGCCTATTGCATGGTGCGGCCCGGCAGCAAGACGGCCAGCGGCGCGCAAGACATGCGGCATCGGGGTGCGGCGGCGGCGAATGGCGCGCAAGGCGCGTATTGCATGATCCGCCCCGGCGCGGAAGCGGCCAGGGGCGCGAAGGTGGCGTATTGCATGCTGCGACCGGGAACGGCGGCCAACAAGGGTGCGCAGGCGGCCTACTGCATGCTGCGGCCCGACGCGCAGGCCGCGGCCCAGGGCAAGGCTGCGGGCGCCGTTTCAAGCGATTGCATGGTCCGGCCGCATGCGCAAGAAGGTGCTGCCGGCGCGATGGCCATGGCCGCCTGACAGGACAGGGCGCGCATGCGCCGGCCGGCAACGCCAGGCCGGCAACGGCGCGCCAGCGCGATGGCGGCCTCCCGGCCGCCATCCTGCCCCGGCGGCGTGATGTCAGCCGGCGGCGTTAAATGGCGTGATCGTCACGCCCATCAACGATTTCAATTCCCGGATACTGAACTCGCTCACCTCGTGCATGCGCAGCAAAATGGTGGCGCCGATCGGCAGCGTGCGATGGCGAATCTTGCTGATGACCGGTGGTGCAACTTCCAGCGCACGCGACAGGGCAGCGTCATTTTTCAAATTCAGGCGTTCCATGATGGCATCGAGGACCTTGTTCGGGTCGTAGGTGGGTTCAGTGGGAACGTGGCGGGTCGTCGTCATGAGTCAATTCTTTCAAAAAATCACTTTCCGTGGCTTATATGCCAGCGGCGCTTACAAACAGTAAAAAGCACGTAAGTATCCTGATTAAGACGGGATAAAGTGCGGCCTCTGCACGAACAGCAAAATCAAACACAGCCAAGTTGACATTTGCTCAAGCCGTGACATTTTCACACAAAATATCACGTTTTCGAAAATGTTTCTAGCGTGTGTGGTGGCGCTGCAGTACTTGCCGCACTGGGGCGAGCATCCAGTCGAGGGCAATTCGGGTGGCCAGATGGGAGTAGGATGTGGGAATTAGATAGAATTGCACTAGGGAAGGAACAGGCTGCGATTCCAGATGCCAGCCTAGCTGGCGGCGGATTTCCTCAGGGGAAGGTGGCGGCCGGCGCGCTACTTCGCGCGCGGCCATGTAGGCGCGGACTTGTTCCTTGCTGGGCTGAATGATGCGGTGCGGCATAAGCGGGCTCTAGCACAAGTCGATGCAGGTGTGACGACATGGCTCACGATACGGCCCGCCGCCGCAGCGCGTTTGAGGCGACTCAAATGCGCTGCAGGAACGTCTTATTTCTTTTGGCTGGCCTGGTAGATGGTCTTGGCATCCTGGTGCGCGCGGTCGAGATTGCGCAGCGCTTCCTGCTCGTCGTGCGCGACGAAAAACTCCGCGTCCTGGGCCTTGACCACCAGCTTGATCGCGGCGGCATCGCTCAGATTGTATTTCTCGGTGATCAGGGTGGTGACTTCGTCCAGGTATTCTTCGTAGGTCATGGTGTTCTCGTCGTGCATGCGGTTGGGGCGCTCATTTTACCAGCGCCATGGCGGCCACCGCAGGCACCAGATCCGGATAGCGCAGGCGCACGCCCAGCTCGGCCTTGATACGGCCGTTGCGCATGCGGCGCGACTCCGACATGAACGACAGTAGCATCGGCGAGACCTGGGCCGCCAGTTGTTCGCGCGCCACGCGCGGCGGCCGCGGCAGGCCGAATGCATCAGCAACCGTGTCGAAATAGTCGGCCATCTTCATGTGCGTATCGTCCACCGCATGATAGATCCGTCCAGGCCCGCCCCTGAACAAGGCCAGCGCCACGATGCGCGCCAGATCGTCAGCGTGGATATGGTTGGTGTACACATCGTCAGCGGCCAGCAGCGCCGGTGTACCCTGCGCCAGCCGTTTGAGCGGGAGCCGGTCGGGCGCATAGATGCCCGGCACGCGCAGGATGGCCAGGTGGCCGCTGCGGCGGCGGGCCCAGGCGCGCAGCACCTGTTCCGCGTCGACCCGGCGCAGGGCCCGCGCATTGTGCGGCGCGACCGTGCGCGTTTCATCGATCAGGGCGCCGCCGCAATCGCCGTACACACCCGTGGTGCTCACATAAACGAGGCGCGCCCCCTCAGGTAGAATGGCGCACAGATGGCGGGTGCGGCGGTCCTGCAGCCCCTCCGACTGGGGCGGCGCCAGGTGCACCACGTGATGCGCCAGCGCGGCCAGGCGGGCCAGCGTGTGCGGCTGGTCGAGATTGGCCACGAGCGGCACTGCGCCGGCCGCGCGCAGTGTGGCGCAGCGGGCCGGATCGGTGGTGACAGCGAACACGCGAAAGCGCGCGCGCACCAGCGGCAGCAAACGCATGCCGACATCGCCGCAGCCCAGAATCAGCAAGCGTGGACGCTTGCTCTTGTTATTGTCTTGTTTCATAAGGATCGTATGAGTTTCCAGATCACTGTTCAGCCCAGCGGCCACCAATTTGCCTGCGAATCGGACGAAACCGTCCTGTCCGCGGCCATCCGCGCCGGCATCGGCCTGCCTTACGGCTGCAAGAACGGCGCCTGCGGCTCGTGCAAGGGCAAGGTCGTGTCCGGCACAGTCGAGCACAAGGCGCACCAGCAGCGCGCCCTGACGGACGAGGAAAAAGCCGCCGGCTACGCGCTGTTCTGCTGCGCCATCAGCGACGCCGACCTGGTGATCGAAGCACGCGAAGTGGGCGGCAGCAGCGAGTACCCGGTGCGCAAGATGCCTTCGCGCGTGTCAAGCATCGAAAAAGTCGCGCCGGACGTGGCCGTCATCACCCTGCAACTGCCGGCCAACGAAGCGCTCGCTTACCGGGCTGGTCAGTATATAGAGTTTCTGCTGCGCGATGGCAAGCGCCGCAGTTACAGCATGGCCAGCGCGCCGAGTCTGGAAGGGCCGCTCACGCTGCACATCCGCTACATGGCGGGCGGCTTGTTCACCGAACACGTCTTCAACACCATGAAAGAGCGCGACATACTGCGCTTTGAAGGGCCGCACGGCAGCTTCTTCCTGCGTGAAGAGTCCGACAAGCCGATCGTGCTGCTGGCCTCGGGCACGGGCTTCGCGCCCATCAAGGCGCTGATGGAACACCTGATCCACCTCGGCTCGACGCGGCCGGTGCACCTGTACTGGGGCGGACGGCGGCCGCTCGACCTGTACATGCACGGACTGTGCGAAGAATGGGCGGCGACGGTGCCGCATTTCCGGTACGTGCCGGTGGTCTCGCACGCCTTGCCGGAAGACCACTGGAGCGGCCGCACCGGCTTCGTGCACGCGGCGGTGATGGCGGACCTGGCGGACCTGTCGGGCTACCAGGTCTACGCCTGCGGCGCCCCGGTGGTGGTCGACAGCGCGCGGCGCGACTATGTCAAACGATGCGGCTTGCCGGCCGACGAATTCTACGCCGACGCCTTCACCAGCGAAGCCGACCTCCACAGCTAAGCCAAAAAAGTTTCAAAATCGGGGTCAGACCTCAATTCTGCAATTCGAGGTCTGACCCCAATTTAAAAACTTTCTGGCCGCAAGGCGCGCCTCGGCTTAGCGCTTTGTCGCGCATGCACGTCATCAAGACCAGCTTTCTGCTCGCCATCGCGCGAAAATATTGCGAAATTGGGGTCTGACCCCGAGTTGCAGAATTGAGGTCTGACCCCGGTTTAGCGGCGTTTGACGGTGCTGGCGTCGAACTGGTCGCTGTTCTTGCCGGTGATGCCGGCGTAGAACTGCTGGATTTCGGCCATGTCGGCGCTGATGTCGCCGGTAGGCATGAACATGCGGCCGATGCCACCGGTCTTGTGCTTGAAGTCCAGGTAGGCCAGCGCGATCGGTACGCCCGCGCCATGCGCCATGTGGTAAAACCCGGTCTTCCAGTGCGTGACCTTGCCGCGCGTGCCTTCCGGCGCGACGATGATCGCCAGCCGATCGCGCGCACCAAAGGCGGCAATCGTGTTCTGCACCGTATTGTTGGAGGCGCTGCGGTCAATCGCGATGCCACCCAGCCAGCGCGACAGCCAGCCGATCGGCCAGCTGAACAGGCTCGCTTTGGCCATCCAGTACACCCGCAGGCGCAGCACGAAGCACAGCATCAGCGTGATCGGGAAATCCCAGTTGCTGGTATGGGGCGCGGCAATCAGGACGAACTTCGGATGCGCTTCGATCTCGTCCGGGGTCATGCCTTCAGTACGCCAGCCGCTGGCGCGCATCGCGAACGCGGACACGCCGCGCATCACGCGGTTGACGATCGGTGTTTCGAATATGGTGTGGTGCATGGGGGGCAGGCCCGGGGCGCAGCCGTCTCGGGCAGGCGCGCACAACATCGGGCAGAATAGCGGGTTGGTTCTCTAAAGCATCATTTTACCCCAGCGGCATGTCTGCCCCGAAAGTTCTTTATGTCTTTGATGTCCCCGTCCAACGGTACAAGCGTGCTGCGCCACCGCAATTTCATGTTTTATCTCTCGGCCCGCCTGCTTGGCACGCTGGCGGTGCAAATGCAGAGCGTGGCCATCGGCTGGCAGGTGTATCAGATGACGGGCAGTCTGTTCGACCTCGGTCTGATCGGCCTGGCCCAGTTCGCGCCCTTCCTGGTGCTGATTCTGCTGGCCGGCCATGTGGCGGACCGTTACAACCGCCGCAATATCATCCTGCTGTGCCTGGCCACGCAGCTGCTCTGCGGGCTGCTCCTGCTGTGGTTCACCCATGCCGGCCTGGCGCAGGTGTGGCCGGTGTTTGCGATTCTGGTGCTGTTCGGCAACGCGCGCGCGTTCATGATGCCAGCCACCCAGGCGGTACTGCGCAATCTGGTACCCGACCAGAGTTTCGGTGCTGCCGTCGCGCTCAGCTCGTCCGCCTTCCACGTGGCGGTGATTGCGGGCCCGGTCATCGGCGGCCTCTTGTATCTGGCCGGTCCGTCGACCGTGTACCTGGTCGCCGCCGCCCTGCTGGTGCTGTCGGTGCTGCTGATGGCGCGCACCAAGGCCGCGCCGCAGGTAATCAGTACCGAACCGGCAACCTGGCACACCGTGCTCGAAGGCCTGCGCTTTGTATTCTCGCGGCCCATCATGCTGGGCGCCATTTCGCTCGACCTGTTCGCAGTGCTGTTCGGCGGCGCCACCGCCCTGCTGCCGGCCTATGCGCACGATGTGCTGCATGTGGGCCCAACCGCGCTCGGCCTGCTGCGCACCGCGCCTGGCGCCGGTGCGGCCGTGTGCTCGGTGCTGCTGACTTTCTATCCGATCCGGCGCCAGGTCGGTGCCTGGATGTTTGGCGGGGTCGGGCTGTTCGGCCTGTCCACCGTGGCGCTGGGTCTGACCGACAATCTGACCATTGCCCTGATCGCCCTGCTGCTGCTGGGCGCCGGCGACATGGTCAGCGTGTATGTGCGCCACCTGCTGGTGCAGTACGAAACGCCGGACGAAATCCGCGGCCGCGTGAGCGCGGTGAATGCGGTCTTCATTGGCGCGTCGAACGAGCTGGGCGAATTCGAGTCGGGTCTGACCGCCGGCTGGCTCGGGCTGGTGCGGGCGATTCTGTTCGGCGGCATCGCCACGCTGACCGTGACGCTGTTGTGGATGGGGCGCTTCCCTGTCCTCTCGCGCATGGACCGCTTCCCCCATCACGACAAGGAACTGGCTGCCCAAAAGTAAGTCTGCGCGGCGTGTTTTCTTGAAAATGAACAAGTTTTGCGAAAGGGGTAAGATAAAGCCGTGTGCGCAAGATGTACCGGCTCCGGCAGGTCGCCTCACCGCGCCCTCGCCGCACACGCACGGCCGGAGTTGGATTTTTTCACAACCGGGAGTGAGCTTATGCAAATTAACATCAACACCGACAAAACGATCGAACGCCACCAAGGCCTGGACGATCATGTGCAATCCGTGGTCTCTGCCGCGGTGCAACGTTTTGCCGATCACATCACTCGCGTCGAAGTTCACCTTAGCGACGAAAACAGCCAGAAATCGGTCGATGGCGGCAATCGCTGCCTGCTGGAAGCCCGTGTCACCGGCTACCAGCCCATCGCCGTCAGCCACCACGACGTCGCCTTGCACGTTGCCATCAGCGGCGCTGCAGACAAACTTAAGCGTGCGATCGAAAGCGCACTGGGCCGTCTGCATGATAAAAAACTGCATGCCACGCCTAAGCTGGTCGACGAACCCGACGAAGTGAACGAGTAAGCATCATGACCCTGGCGGCCGCAACGGCTGCCAGGCTTGCCTGTTGGTCCGCCCTACCCCATCCCTTGCTGCTGTGCCAGGCCGCGCAAATACGCCAGCCCCGCCACTGAGCGGCTGCCGTACCAGGACATCATTTCTCCATCGACCAGAAAAACCGGCTTGCCGATCTGCTTTTCGAGCGCGTCCGCGTGCGTCTGCGTGAAGCGATAGGGTTCGGTCGAGAGCAGCACGGCGTCGATGCCGGCCACGAGCGCATTGTTCCAGGTGAATGCCGGATAGCGCGCCGGGCCCAGCGCTGGGATGCGCCAGCCGATTTCTGCAAGCATGCGGGCAATATACGTGTCGTTTGAAATGCTCATCCACGGGCCCTGCCAGATGCAGTACAGCACGGTGGCGGGCGGGCCCTTCGGCGCCGCCTGCAGCAAGGCGTATTCGTGCTCGAAGTCGGCGCACCAGGCCTCGGCCCGCGCTTGCACGCAGAAAATGCCGCCCAGCAGGCGCGCCAGATCCAGGTTGTCGCGCGGCGCCAGCGGATGGGTCACAACAAGGTTGGGCACGAAAGCGGCCAGGGCCTCGGCTGCCGGCTTTTCGTTTTCATCGATATTGAGGATCACGTGGGTCGGCGCCAGCTTGCGGATTTTCTCCAGGTTCACATCCTTGGTGCCGCCCACCTTGGCGATGTTGCGCACGGTGTCGGCCGGATGGATGCAAAAGCCGGTGCGGCCCACCAGTTGCGGCGCCAGACCGAAGTCGCACAGCATTTCAGTGATCGATGGCACCAGGGACACGATGCGCGCGTCGGGCGCGGGGGCGTGGCGGGTGCCGAGGGCGTCTGTAAAGAACATGGCAAATGGGCTCCAGGCGGGCGAAGCTGCTATTGGAACACTGATATGATGACATTGCCAAGAGCAGGCACCCAATCAACCCGCGAGAGAGATGACTTTGGAACAGACAGGCAGCTTCGGCCAATCGAACTACCGCATCGGCGATTTGCAACTGTTTCGCGATGCCGACCATGAACAACTGGCGCCGATGCTGGCCGCCTGCCCCGTTGTTCGCATCGGCGCCGGCCAGCCGGTGGAAGATCCCGCCCGCGCCCGCATGTACATTGTGCTCTCCGGTGCGCTGGCGGTAGCGGCCGACACCGAAAGCGGGATGGCCGACGGTACCGTCAGCCGTATCCTGCCGGGCGAAAGCGTGGGCGAACAAGCGGTACTGGACGAGAGCGCCAACCTGTCTGCCATGTCGGCCATTGTCGATTCCGAGCTGCTGGTGATCGATGGCGCCCTGGTCTGGAAAATGATCGACCTGTCCGGCGGTCTGGCGCGCAACCTGCTGCGCATGCTGTCGTTCCGCATCCGCGCAGCCAACGCCCTGCTGCGGCGGCGCCAGAAGCTGGGCGAGTTCTACCGCCAGCTATCGATGAACGATGGCTTGACCGGCCTGTACAACCGTTCCTGGCTCAGCGACATGCTGCCCAAGATGGTGGCGACGGCGCACCGGGCCGGCACCCCGCTGGCCCTGATCATGATCGACCTCGACCACTTTAAAATGTTCAACGATACCCACGGCCACCTGACCGGCGACGATGCCCTGCGCGCGGCAGCCAGCGTGATCAGCGTGGCGCTGCGCCCGTCCGACTTCGCGGTCCGCTACGGCGGCGAGGAAATGATGGTGATCTTGCCCGAAACCAGCGAGCTGCTGGCGGTGCTGGTGGCCGAGCGCCTGGTGGCGCGCATGCGCGAGGCGCCGATTTTCCCGGACATGCGCCTGCCCCTGCCGCACGTGACCGCCTCGGTCGGGGTCGCCAGCCTGGCGCCTGGCATGGATGAGCAGGGCCTGATCGCCGCGGCGGACGCGGCCCTGTACCGCGCCAAGAACGGCGGCCGCGACCAGGTCGCGCTCTAGACTTAGGCCTTGGCCGGCGTTTCTGCGGCGGCCTCGCTGGCCGGTGGCGCGGGCGGGGTGATGAAGTCCTGGTAGCCCTTGAGCACCAGGTCGCGCGTTTTGTTGATGCCGGCGGCAATGTCGCCGCCAAGCACTTTGAAGCCTTCCAGCACGTCCTGGGCTTCCTTGAAGCCTTTTTCAAACCCACCCTGGATCACGCCGATGAATTCCTTGCGGCTCGCTTCGTTGTCTTCCAGCCCCTTCTGCTCGCGGTAGGCGGCGTAAAAGGCGGTCGACAGGCTGACGATGCGCTGGGCGGTGGCCTCGGCCGAATTGTCCTGGGTGGCGGCGGCATTCTGGATCGCATCCTTGCCCAGGGTCGGCTGCAGCGCCTCGTTGATGCCGTTGATGGCGGACTTGAGCAGCAGCGCCAGCGGCTCGTTGCCGGAGGATAAAGACACGCTGATCGAGGTCTGGACGATCGCGCTGTTGAGCGATGCACGGGCCTTGGCCGTGCTGGACGCCGGGCTGTCGGCATCCTTGACCTTGTTATTCGCGGTCTCTTTCAGCGTATTGTCCTTGTCCAGGCCGGGCGGCGCGGAAGGTTTTCCACCAGTAACAGAAACAGGGATTGACATGGTGCTTCTCCTTAGTCCAGCATAAGCGCCAATTCCGGGCGCACAGTCCTCCCTCTATTAGCGGCAGAAATGCCAGAAGCTGTAGCCCTGCTATGGCAAGAAACTTCCTATGAGCTCCCATACTTTCCTTTGGCACGACTATGAAACCTTCGGTGCCCAGCCGCGCCGCGACCGCCCGGCCCAGTTTGCCGCGATCCGGACCGATGCCGAATTGAATGAAATTGGCGACCCCATCATGCTGTACTGCCAGCCGGCGCCGGATTTCCTGCCCGATCCAGTCTCCTGCCTGATCACGGGAATTACTCCACAGCAATGTCTGGAATGGGGCGTGCCGGAGCACCAGTTTGCCGCGACGGTGGAAGCCGCCTTCAGTCAGCCGGGCACCATCGGGGTCGGCTACAACACGATCCGCTTCGACGATGAGGTCACGCGTTTCCTGTTCTGGCGCAATCTGATCGACCCGTATGCCCGCGAGTGGCAAAACAATTGTGGCCGCTGGGACTTGCTTGATGTGGTGCGCATGACCTACGCGCTGCGCCCGGAAGGCATGGAATGGCCACTGCGCGAAGATGGCAAGCCCAGCTTCAAGCTGGAACACCTGGCGCGCGCGAACGGCCTGGTGCACGAAGCCGCGCACGATGCCTTGTCCGATGTGCGCGCCACCATCGCGCTGGCGCGCCTGATCCGCCAGCGCCAGCCCAAGCTGTTCGATTTCTGCCTGGCGCTGCACAAGAAAGACAAGGTTGCCTCCGAGATTGGCATGCACCTGGCGCTGGGCCAGCGCCAGCCCTTCCTGCACGTGAGCGGCATGTTCCCCGCCGAGCGCGGCTGCATCGGCCTGGTCTATCCGCTGGGCACGCATCCGACCAACAAGAACGAGGTGCTGGTCTGGGATTGCCGCTACGATCCGGCCGAACTGTTCGGGCTGGATGCGGATACCGTCCGCCTGCGCATGTTCAGCAAGAGCGCCGACCTGCCGGAAGGCGTGACGCGGCTGCCGATCAAGAGCATCCACATGAACAAGTCGCCGATGCTGGTGTCGAACCTGAAGACGCTGACGCCGGCCATGGCGCAGCGCTGGGATCTCGATCTCGAGCAGGGTCGCGTACATGCCCAGGCAGTGGCAGCCGGACCGGATCTGGGCACCCTGTGGGAGCAGGTGTATCACCGTCCCGCCGCGGCAGGCGAGACCGATGTTGACGAGGATTTGTACGGCGGCTTTATCAGCAAGGACGACAGGCGCAAACTGGACACGCTGCGTGCGGACAAGCCGGAGCGGCTGGCTGCGGCACGCCCCGCCTTCGATGACGAGCGCCTGGGCGAGCTGTTCTTCCGCTATCGCGCACGCAACTTCCCGCACACCCTGAGTGCGGAGGAAGCGGCCCATTGGGAGCAGCACCGGGCCGCGCGCCTGTTCGACGGCGACGCCGGTGCGCGCACCATCGAACAGCTGTTTGCGGAAATCGATACCTTGTCGGAAGAAGCCGATGAGCGCGCGGAAAACATCCTCGGCGCGCTGTACGACTACGCAGAAATGATCGCGCCCTCGCGCCATTGACTTGGCGGGGGCGCCAGCCGGGCGGCAAGCCCGGCCGCTTTAGCGATGAGCGATTAACGATTAACGATTAGCGATTAACGATACAGATTGATGGCGTCGCGCGTTTCCAGGGCCACGCGGCGCGCGGCATCGGCAAAATCTTCGCTGCCAGCCGGTGTGGCGTACAGAATCGCGCGCGAGGAATTGATCATCATGCCGGCGCCGCCAGGCGTTTTGCCGGCGCGCACGGTTGCAGCCACATCCCCCCCCTGGGCACCCACGCCTGGCACCAGCAAGGGCATCTCGCCCACCAGCGCCCGGACCTGGGCCAGTTCTTCCGGGAAGGTGGCGCCCACGACCAGCGCGCACTGTCCGTTCCGGTTCCATTTGTTGGCCACCAGCGCGGCAACGTGCTGATACAGCGGCTTGCCATCCACGTTCAGGAACTGCAGGTCGGAGCCGCCCGCGTTCGAGGTGCGGCACAGCACGATAGCGCCGCGATCGGTCCATTCCATGTACGGTTCTACCGAGTCGAACCCCATGTAGGGGTTGACCGTGACCGCATCGGCGCCATAGCGGTCGAAGGCTTCGCGCGCGTATTGTTTGGCGGTCGCGCCGATGTCGCCGCGCTTGGCGTCCAGGATCAGGGGGATGTGCGGGTAAGTGGCGCGCAGGTAGGCGCAGACCTGCTCGAGCTGGCGTTCCGCGCCGAGCGCGGCGAAATAGGCAATCTGCGGCTTGAATGAACAGGCCAGATCGGCGGTCGCGTCGATGATCGCCTTGCAGAACGTGAAAATGCCGTCCGGTTCGTTTTGCAGCTGGGCCGGCAGGCGGCTCACGTCGGGGTCCAGGCCCACGCACAGCATCGATTGATTGGTGGTCCATGCAGCGGACAATTTATGGATGAAGTTCATGCGGGGCCCCGGTTCGCTTTTGCTAACCCGGCATTGTACCGCGCCACGTACACCGTTGAAATGGGCGCATTACGTGCATTTGGAGTATATTTTTGGCTATTCGACAACTCGCAATGGAAAAATCATGACCACTTTACGCATGCGCTGGGCCCAGCCACTGTTCGCTCTGCTGTTTGCCAGCTTGCTGTCGGGCTGTGGCTATAACGCCTTTCAGACCAAGGACGAAGCCACCAAGGCCGCCTGGGGCGAAGTCGTCAACCAGTACCAGCGCCGCGCCGACCTGATCCCGAATCTGGTCAACACGGTCAAGGGCTATGCCGCCCACGAAAAGGAAACGCTGGAAGCGGTGACGCGCGCGCGCGCGGCGGCCACCAGCTTCCAGATCACGCCCGAAGTACTGAACGACCCGGCAGCATTCCAGAAATTCCAGCAAGTACAGGGTGAGCTGTCGGGCGCGCTGTCGCGCCTGATGGCGGTATCCGAAGCCTATCCGAACCTGAAGGCCGATACGGGCTTCCGTGATCTGCAGTCGCAGCTGGAAGGCACCGAGAACCGCATAACCGTGGCCCGCCAGCGCTACATCGCGGCGGTCCAGGACTATAACGTGCAGGTCCGCCAATTCCCGACCAACCTGACGGCGATGATGTTCGGCTATGCGGTCAAGCCTTCGTTCACGGTCGAGAACGAAAAAGCCATCTCGACCGCGCCTGCCGTCAACTTTGGCAAATAAGATGCGTCTGCTCTGGGCATTGTTCCTGGCCACCCTGCTGCACGGCGTGCAGGCCCAGGACCTGGTGCCGGTGCCTGCGCTGGCAACGCGCGTCACCGATCAGGCTGGCATGCTGAGCGCCGAGCAGCGCACCCGGCTGGAAACCGTGCTGGCCGACTACGAAACCAAAACCGGCAGCCAA
>DASWMN010000224.1:0-2573 GCA_036399735.1 Telluria sp.
ATATCGTCCCGAACGGCGCCGACCCGGCCGAGTGGCTGGCCAGCGACGAAACCCTGCCCGGCCTGGCCGGGGCGCGCCTCGATGCGCTGCGACGCCAGGGAAAATTTATTGTCGGTTACGCCGGCACGCACGGCATCGCCAATGCGCTTGATACCTTGCTGGGCGCCGCCAGTCTGGTGGGTGACGAACGGCTGGCGTTTGTGCTGGTAGGCGGCGGCCCGGCCAAAACGGCACTGCAGCAAATGGCGCGCAATATGCGGCTGACCAATGTCCACTTCTTTGACCCGGTGCCGAAACAGCAGGTTCCCGCCTTGCTGCGCAGTTTCGACGTGGCTTACATCGGCTGGCAGCGGCAGCGCCTGTATCGCTTCGGCATCGCACCCAACAAACTGATCGACTACATGATGGCCGGCTGCGCCATCCTTCACTCGGTCGAGGCGGGCAATGATCCAGTGGCCGAGGCCGCTTGCGGCCTGACGGTCGCGCCCCAGGATGCCGCCGCGGTGGCACGCGGCCTGCTGGCCCTGTTCATGCTGTCCGCCCGCGAGCGGGCGGCGCTCGGTCAGCGCGGGCGGGCGTACGCCATGGCCAATCTCAGCTACCCGGTGCTTGGCCGGCGCTTCCTGCAAGCCTGCGCCTGAGCCGTTGCCATTTTATAGAGGATTCATCATGCCTGAAGACAGCATCAAACTGAACGAAGCGGCCCCTTTCCTGCCCTTCGCCCTGCCCGACATCGGCGACGAGGAAGTTGCTGCCGTGGTCGAATGTCTGCGCTCGGGCTGGGTCACAACCGGCCCCAAGACGCGCCAGTTCGAGCAGGAATTTGCCGCCTATCTGGGCGGCGCTGTTGAAGCGGTGTCGGTCAATTCGGCCACGGCCGGCCTGCACCTGGCGCTGGAGGCGCTCGGTATCGGGCCCGGCGATGAAGTCATCGTCCCCACCCTGACGTTTACCGCGACGGCGGAAGTGGTGCGCTACCTGGGCGCCCAGCCCGTGTTTGTCGACACCGATCCGGACACGCTCAACCTCGACCTGGGCGCGGTCGAAGCGGCGATCGGCCCCCATACGCGCGCCATCATCCCGGTACACTACGCGGGCCTCGCCTGCGACATGGATGCGCTGATCGAACTGGCGCGCATCTATGGCCTGAAAGTGGTTGAAGATGCGGCGCATGCTTTTCCTACTCGCTACAAAGGCAGACTGGTCGGCACTCTCGACAGCGATGTGACCGTTTTCAGTTTCTATGCCAACAAGACCATGACCACCGGGGAAGGCGGGATGGTGGTCACGCGCAATGCCGAGCTGGCCAAACGGGTGCGGGTAATGCGCATTCACGGGATCAGCCAGGATGCCTTCGCCCGCTATACATCACGCAGTCCCGCCTGGTTTTATGAAGTGGTCGCGGCCGGCTTCAAGTACAACCTGACGGACCTGGCGTCGGCCATGGGAATCGCCCAACTGGCCAAGATCGATCGCTTTCTGACGCGCCGCCAATGCCTGGCCGCCGAGTACAACACGGCGCTGCGTGGCCTGCCGCTGCGATTGCCGGCCCTGCCCCAGGGCGACAGCTCGCACGCCTGGCACTTGTACGTGGTGCGGCTGACCGAGGACGCGCCTATCACGCGCGACGAGCTGATTGGCAAGCTGGCCGAGCGCGGCATCGGCACCAGTGTCCATTTCATCCCCCTGCACCGCCAGCCGGTCTGGCGCGACAGCTGCCGCCTGGAGAGCGCACAGTTTCCGGCTGCCGAGGCGGCGTTCCAGACCATGGTTTCTTTGCCGCTGTACACCAAAATGAGCGATGCCGACCAGCAGCGCACGATTGCCAACCTGAGGGAGTTACTGTCATGAACAAGCGCGTATTCGATTTCATCGCTTCGCTGGCCGGCGTGGTGTTGCTCGCTCCCCTGTTTCTGCTGGTGGCCTTCTGGATCAAGCTGGACTCGCCCGGCCCGGTCTTTTTCCGCCAGCAACGGGTGGGCAAAAATGGCCAGCTGTTTAATATTATCAAGTTTCGCACCATGCAGGACGACGCCCACGAGACCCTGCTGACCATCGGCCACGACCGCCGCATCACGAATGCCGGGCGCTTTTTGCGCCGCCACAAGCTTGACGAATTTCCGCAGCTGTTCAATGTGATTGCGGGCGACATGAGCCTGGTCGGCCCACGTCCGGAAGTGCCGCGCTACGTCGACTGCTATCCGGCCGACGTGCGTTCGGTGGTGCTGTCGGTGTCGCCGGGAATTACCGACTGGGCCTCGATCTATTACAAGGAAGAAAACTCGCTGCTGGGTCGGGCGGCTGACCCTGAGCAAGCCTACCTCGAGACCATCCTCCCGGCCAAACTCAAGTACAACCTGCGCTATGTGCACGAGCGCAGCTTCTGGACCGACCTGCGCATCATTTTCTCCACGCTCGGGGCCCTGCTGCGCTAGTGCGGCCTGCGATCCCCGTGAGCCCTGCTCCCGGACGCCATCATGAAGTCCGGCTGAAGTCCGGCGTCGGCTCGTAGCTGGACTCGGGCACATAGCCCCCGCTGCGCGGCGCCCAGTCGTTCAACAGCACACCCTGGG
>DASWMN010000225.1:0-3311 GCA_036399735.1 Telluria sp.
CTGGGCGGCGAGCACCTGGGTCTGGTGTCGGCCAGCCAGGTGCTCGAACTGGGCCAGATGACGAGCGCCGCCGAGGAACTGGCGGTACTCGTGATCGGCGCCGGCCAGCGCCGCTACGCGCTGGTGGTGGACGCCATCCGCGGCGAGCAAAGCCTGGCGGTGCAGGCGCTCGACGGCATCTTCGGGAAAATGCGCGACATCAGCGCCGCCGCCCTGCTCGACGACGGCAGCCCGGTGCTGATCCTCGATGTGCCCGACCTGCTGCTGTCGATCGACAAACTGCTGGGTGAAGGCGGTCTGCACCAGCTGGCCGGCGAACGCGCCGCCAGCGCGCGCAAGGTCAAACGCATTCTGGTGGTCGACGACTCGCTCACGGTACGCGAGATGGAACGCAAGCTGCTGCACGGGCGCGGCTACCAGGTCGATGTGGCGGTGGACGGCATCGACGGCTGGAACGTGGTGCGCAGCGGCCAGTACGACCTGGTGATCACCGACGTCGACATGCCGCGCATGGACGGCATCGAACTGGTCGCGCTGATCAAAAAGGATCTGCATCTGCACCAGACGCCGGTCATGATCGTCTCCTACAAAGATCGTCCCGAAGACCGCGCGCGCGGCATGAGCGCCGGTGCCGACTATTACCTGACCAAGGGCAGCTTCCACGACGAGACCCTGCTCGACGCGGTGCTCGACCTGATCGGCGAGGCCGGCGCATGAAGATCGGCATCGCCAACGACGTGGCCATGGCCGCCGAAGCGCTGCGACGCGTGATCGCCGGTACCAGCGAACACCAGGTGGTGTGGATCGCACGTACCGGCCTGGAAGCGGTGCGCATGTGCGCCGACCAGCGCCCCGACCTGGTCCTGATGGACCTGAACATGCCCGAACTCGATGGGGTGGAAGCGACACGCCAGATCATGGAACGCTCGCCGTGCGCGATCCTGATCGTTACCGGCGCGCCGCAGGACAATGTGAGCCAGGTGTTTCGCGCGCTCGGTGCGGGCGCGCTCGACGTGACCGCCACGCCGATCCTGGCTGGCGCCATCGGCGGCGACAGCGCCTTGCTGGCCAAAATCAAGACCATCGGCAAACTGGTGAAAGCGAGCCGCAGCGAAACGCGTCCGCCCCGCGCCGAGCCCGAAGCCGGCACCGGCGTGCGCCACCTGCTTGCCATTGGCGCCTCCACCGGCGGCCCGGTCGCGGTGGCGCACATCCTGTCAAACTGGACGCCGCCCGCAGGCACCGCCATCGTGGTGGTGCAGCATATCGACGAAAACTTCGGCGCCCACTTTGCCAGGTGGCTGGGCGAACACACCGCCGTGCCGGTCAGGGTGATCGAAGATGGCGACGCGCTTACCGCCGACTGCGTGCAGATCGCGCGCACCAACGACCACCTCACGCTCAACGCGCGCCAGCGTCTGCACTACGCGGCCGAGCCACGCGACTACCCTTACCGGCCTTCGGTCGACGTGTTCTTCGAATGCGTCGCACGCCACTGGGCGGGCGACGCGACCGGGGTGCTGCTGACCGGGATGGGACGCGACGGCGCCCAGGGCTTGCTCGCCATGCGCCAGGCCGGCAAGGCCACCATCGCCCAGGACCAGGCCAGCAGCGCCGTGTACGGCATGCCGCGCGCGGCGGCCGATATCGGCGCTGCACAGCAGATTCTGTCGCTCGAACAGATTGCCCGGACACTGCGGCACCGCGGCGGCGCGAAACTGTCATAATATCCGCACATAACAAGCTGATAAAAATATATAGCGATGTCGGACCCCTACCAGAGCAGCAGCCCGCACGATGCGCCGACCTGGCCAACCCCGCCCGAAGACAGCGTGCGTGTGCTGCTGGTGGACGACCAGCGCATCATCGCCGAAGCCGTGCGCCGCATGCTCGGCCCGGACGTCGACTTCCACTTCGTCACCGATCCCGCCGAAGCCGAAGCGGCTGCCGTGCGCCTGCGGCCGAACGTGATCCTGCAGGACCTGGTCATGCCCGGCATCGACGGCTTTGCCCTGATCGAAGCCTACCGCGCCAACCCCGCCCTGCGCACGGTGCCGGTGATCGTACTCTCGGCCAAAGAAGACCCCAAGCTCAAGGCCCGGGGGTTTGCGCTGGGCGCCAACGACTACATGATCAAGCTGCCCGACCAGCTAGAACTGCAGGCGCGCGTTCGCTACCACGCGGCGGGCCACATCAGCGCCCTGCAGCGCGACGCAGCATTCCGCCAGCTGCGCGCCAGCGAGCAGCAGCTGGCAGCCGCGAACCTGGCCCTGGAACGGCTGGTCGCGCTCGATGGGCTGACCGGTATCGCCAACCGGCGCCGTTTCGACGACGCCTTGAACAGCGAATGGCAGCGTGGCCAGCGGGACCGCACCGCCCTGTCGCTGCTGATCTGCGACGTCGACTGCTTCAAGGCTTACAACGACCAACTGGGCCACCCGGCCGGGGACCTGTGTCTGAAAAAAGTCGCCGCCGTGCTGACCGAAAACCTGAAGCGGCCGGCCGACCTGGCGGCCCGTTACGGTGGTGAAGAATTCGCCCTGCTGCTGCCGGACACGCCGGGCGCCGGTGCGCTGACGGTAGCGGAAAGCTGCCGCAGCCATCTCCAGGCACTGGCCATCGCCCACGGCGGCGCGGCAGGCGGCGTGGTCACCATGTCGATCGGCGTTGCCACGCTGATGCCGGGCACGGACAGCAGCGCCGCGCAGCTGGTCGCGGCGGCCGACAGCGCCATGTATGCAGCAAAAAACGGCGGACGCAACCGCGTCTGCGTCCATCTTCCCACCACACAAGGAACCGCATGAGCACGCTTGAACACGTCACCCTGACCAAGAAATCCAACGTCTATTTCGACGGCAAGTGCGTGTCGCATACCGTGATGCTGGCGGACGGTACGCGCAAGACGGTCGGTGTGATCTTCCCCTCCTCGCTGACCTTCAACACAGGCGCGCCGGAGCGGATGGAAGTGGTCTCGGGCAAATGCCGGGTGCGCCTGGCGGGCAACGCCGACTGGCAGTTGTACCGGGGCGGCCAATCCTTCGACGTGAGCGCCAACAGCAGCTTCGAGATCGACACCCTCGAACTGCTCGACTACGTCTGCCACTTCGGCTGACCATTCCGCCTCCAATTCTGCAATTGTTTTTTAATCGGGGTCAGACCTCAATTCTGCAATTGTTTTTTAATTGGGGTCAGACCTCAAGAAACGCACGAGATCGCGCGCAAAACGCAGCTGAACAGCGCGCCGCGCCCAAAAACTTCGTGATAATTCTCCAACTGTCGGGAATGCCCGTGCAAAATAAGGGTCTGACCCC
>DASWMN010000226.1:0-5543 GCA_036399735.1 Telluria sp.
AAGAGAAAGAATCCAAAGACCAGTATTTTGGAGAGCGGAATACGGTATTTCGGACAGAACCGGCGATTATACCGTTAACAGGCTCAACAGTCGCGGTCCGGCACGTGAATGAAGTGGCCACAAAGGCATCTGTTGCACGAATATCATCTGTTTCATGCTCCGTCCCCGGTTGCGATAAAATGCGGGGTGGCCGTCCATAGGATGGAATGTTCTAAAATTTAAGATTAGACTGCGCGCTTACGCATAAAGTTGCATGCGCAGTTACTCACGAAGCGTCTATGTCAAAGAAATCAACAGCCGAATCGGCAGCGCCGCCGGAATCGTTCGAACAGGCGATGGCCGAGCTGGCACAGCTGGTATCGCAAATGGAGTCCGGCCAGCTGCCGCTGGAAGCTTCGGTCGCGGCCTACGCGCGCGGCTCCGAGCTGGTCAAGTATTGCGCGGCCCAGCTCGAAAAAGTCGAATCCCAGGTCAAGGTTCTTGAAGGCGACATGCTCAAGCCGTTTGCCGCCGAAGGCGCGGGCGAGGGCATGCAATGACGCCGGCAAGCACGTTTGACGACTGGATGAAAGCGGTGCAGGGGCACGTCGAGGAAGCGCTCGGCGCCTTCCTGCCGTCCGCCAGTACAGTGCCGCACAAGCTGCACGAAGCGATGCGCTATACCGCCCTGGGCGGCGGCAAACGGGTGCGCCCGCTGCTGGTGTTTGCAGCCGGCGCGCTGTCGGGCGCCGACACGGCCGCGCTGGAACGCGCCGCCGCAGCGGTCGAAATGATTCACGTGTACTCGCTGGTGCACGACGATATGCCGTGCATGGACGACGACGCGCTACGGCGCGGCAAGCCGACCGTGCACGTGGCGTATGACGAAGCGACCGCGCTGCTGGTTGGCGACGCCCTGCAGGCGCAAGCCTTTCTGGTGCTGGCCGAAGGCGGCACCGTGCCGCCGGCGCGCCAGGTTGCCATGCTGCGTCTGCTGGCACAGGCGGGCGGATCGGCCGGCATGTGCGGCGGCCAGGCGATCGATCTCGACAGCGTTGGCATCGCGCTCACGCTCGCACAGCTCGAGCAGATGCACCAGCTGAAAACCGGCGCCCTGCTGCGTGCTTCGGTGGTGCTGGGCGCGCTGGCCGGCGGCGACCTGGGCGAAGCGCAGCTCGCCGCGCTCGACGGTTATGCGAAGGCGATCGGACTGGCATTCCAGGTTGTGGACGACGTGCTCGACGCGACCGCCGATTCGGCCACGCTGGGCAAAACGGCGGGCAAGGACGCAGCGGCCAACAAGCCGACCTACGTATCGATTTTGGGCCTGGAACAATCCAGGGTCTTGGCTGAAAAACTCCGCAACGAAGCGCATGCAGCACTGGCGCAGTTCGGAGACAAGGCAGAGCGGCTTCGCCAACTGGCGGATCTGATCGTGCAGCGGAAAGCGTGAGTATGAACTTGCTAGAGACAATCAACGAACCGGCCGAACTGCGCAAACTCGCGCGTACCCAGCTCACGCCGCTGGCGCACGAGCTGCGCAACTACCTGCTCGATTCCGTTTCCAAGACCGGCGGCCATCTGTCGTCGAACCTGGGTACGGTGGAGCTGTCGATCGCGCTGCACTACGTGTTCAACACGCCGTACGACCGCATCGTGTGGGACGTGGGCCACCAGACCTATTCGCATAAAATCCTGACGGGCCGGCGCGACCAGATGCACACGCTGCGCCAGTTCGGCGGCATCTCGGGCTTCCCGCGCCGCGACGAAAGCGAGTACGACACCTTCGGCACGGCCCACTCGTCGACCTCGATCTCGGCCGCACTGGGCATGGCGCAGGCAGCCAAGATCAAGGGCGAGGCGCGCCATGCGATCGCCGTGATCGGCGACGGCTCCATGACGGCCGGCATGGCCTTCGAGGCGCTCAATAACGCCGGTGTGCAGGACGACATCAATCTGCTGGTGGTCCTGAACGACAACGACATGTCGATTTCGCCGCCGGTGGGCGCGCTCAATCGCTACCTGGCGCGCCTGATGTCGGGCCAGTTCTACGCGGCCGCCAAAAACGTCGGCAAGACCGTGCTGCCTGGGCCGATGCGCGAGCTGGCCAAGCGCCTGGAAGAACACGCCAAGGGCATGGTGGTACCTGCTACGATGTTCGAAGAATTCGGCTTCAACTACATCGGCCCGATCGACGGTCACGATCTCGAATCGCTGATCCCGACGCTGGAAAACATCAAAAAGCTCAAGGGCCCGCAGTTCCTGCACGTGGTGACCAAGAAGGGCCAGGGCTACAAACTGGCCGAAGCCGAGCCGATCCTGTATCACGGTACCGGCAAGTTCAATCCGACCGAAGGCATCCAGCCGGCCAAGGCCGGCAAGACCACCTACACCGAAGTATTCGGCAGCTGGCTGTGCGACATGGCAGCCGCAGACAAGCGCCTGGTCGGCATTACGCCAGCCATGCGTGAAGGCTCGGGCATGGTCAAGTTCGAAGAGCAGTTCCCGGACCGTTACTTCGACGTCGGCATCGCCGAGCAGCATTCGGTCACCTTCGCGGGCGGCCTGGCCACCGAGAACCTCAAGCCGGTGGTGGCGATTTATTCGACCTTCCTGCAGCGCGCGTACGACCAGCTGATTCATGACGTCGCACTGCAAAATCTGGACGTGACGTTCGCGCTCGACCGCGCAGGCCTGGTGGGCGCCGACGGCGCAACCCACGCGGGCAATTACGATATTGCCTACCTGCGCTGCATTCCGAACATGGTTGTCATGGCCGCATCGGATGAAAACGAATGCCGCCAGATGCTCACCACCGGCTACCACTATCCTGGTCCGGCGGCGATCCGTTACCCGCGCGGTGCCGGTATCGGCGCCACCATCGCCAAGGAACTGACCTCGCTCCCGGTCGGCAAGGGGGAAATCAAAGCGCAAGGCAAGAGCGTTGCCATTCTGGCCTTCGGCGCCATGGTGGCGCCAAGCGTGGCCGCCGGCGCCGAGCTCAATGCGACGGTCGCCAACATGCGCTTCATCAAGCCGCTGGACGTGGAGCTGGTGAAAAAGCTCGCTGCCGACCATGACTATCTGGTCACGGTGGAAGAGGGCTGCATCATGGGTGGCGCCGGCGCAGCAGTGGCCGAAGCGCTGGCAGCGGAAGGCATCGTCAAGCCGCTCCTGATGCTTGGCCTGCCTGACAAGTTCATCGACCACGGCGATCCGGCGGCCTTGCTCGCTGGCGTGGGCCTTGACGCCAAAGGCATCGCAGCGTCGATTCGCCAGCGCTACGGCGCGGTCGAGCCTAGGCTGGTCGTCAACAACACGTAATCCTCGTGTTACCCCAGCAACGCCCTCGCATTTTTGCGGGGGCGTTGTCGTTTTGGCGCCCGGTCTATTCCAGTTGTGCGAGATAGGCGCGCAACAGCGCCACCCTGCGTGGTCGGAAGCTCTCGCTGGTGCCGTTTGCGGCAACCAGTCGTTCCGCGCGAAACATGCGGAAGTCCGCACGCAGACAGCACCACGCCAGTACAACGAGCATGCTGTTCAGGTAGACAATCGCCAGCGGCCAGATTCGTCGTTCGGTCAGCGTCCCTTCCTTGTCAGCGTAATGGATATGCAAAGCCTCTTCGCGCCAGCAAGCCTCGCGGATCAGCCGCATATCCGGCAGCACGGGCGGGTAGCGCGGCTCGAAGCGGTGCACCTGCGACACGGCATGAAGGATATGCTGCTGCCCGACCGAGGGCAGCGTTCCCACCACCTTTCCCAACACGGCCGCAGCTGCTTTCGCCAGCGCCGGGTCGCCCATCTGACGCACCTCGGCCAGGCCCAGGACCAGTGCCTCGATCTCCAGTCGGGTAAACATCTGCGGCGGCAGCGTGCCGTCCTCGATCAGGCGGTAGCCGTAGCCGCGTTCTCCGCCAATCTCGGCGCCGGCCGCGCGCAGGCTTTCAATGTCGCGATAAATGGAACGCAGGGACACGCCGGTCGCGCGCGCCAGCTGGGCGGCGGTGACTGGCGCGGGCAGGGTGCGCAGGGCCTGCAGCAGTTTGAAAAGGCGATCGGAGCGGGACATGGTGCAGCTGACAAGAACTGGCAGTAGGGATGGCTATAGTAGCAGTTGCAATATCGCTCAACAAAAAAACGAAAGCCTCACATGATGCAAGCATTCACCGAATTGAACTGGTTCGCCATCCTGATCGCCAGCGTCGCCCATTTTGTCCTCGGCGGCATATGGTTTGTCGCCTTATTCGGGAAGCATTACGCCGCTGCGCTGGGCATTGCCGACCGCCCGCCGCAAAAGCCGGGGCTGATTTTCATGGCGGGACCATTCGTCTGCAGCGCGGTGAATATCGTCACGACCGCGTTTTTATTGCGTGCACTGCATGTGGACGGCTATGGCGAGGCATTGACGCTCGGCGCCATCGTGGCGATCGGCTACCTGGGCGCGATGACCGTCAACATTGCGATCAATCCGCTGTTTCCACGGCCGTTCTACTATGCGCTGATCAACGTGCCGATGTTCCTGATCGGCAGCCTGATGACGTGTGCAATTCTGGTGGCGACGGCCTAGCCTATTCGCCGATGGTGAGCGCGACCGGGATGTCGCGCTCGAAGTCGACACCGACCGTGACGTCGTATTCGTGTTCTGTCGTGAAGTAGACCGACCAGTCATCGCCTTCGCCTATGAACACACTGGGGTTGTTGAGCTCTTGCGCCTGCAGTTCATAGCTGGCGCGTTCGGCTTCGACAAACGCGCGGCACTGTTCCAGAATTGTCTGCCAGTGGCCACAGATCCAGCGCGCGACTTCGCCCTGGTGCGTGGATACCTCGGGCGAAAAAATCTGGATCGCTTCGCCATTGAGCACCGCCGGCTTGCATGACCAGAAATCCGCACCCCGGATGAACTCTCCAACCTCATTGATGACCATAGAATTCCTGAATTTGTTTTTGTTTTCGAGATTCTCTATTTTGGCACAATGCGCTTGCCAAGCTCTTTTGCCAGGACTTTGAATCGGGCGAACCTGGGTTCGTTCGCGTTACTCTGATCCTCGCCGCAAATGACCTTTGATTGGCCGCTCGGGGAGGTTGTGCCGACAAAGAGGTTCCCGGGCGCGAGAATCAGTGCGTATTCGGTCTGTTCGCGCTTGAAACTCACGCCGTAGACAGCACTGTCCCTGGTGACGATGGCGTCGCCTTTGAAATTGGGCAGCAGCGGCTGTTGCGTTGCGGGGTAAACCAGCTCCAGCCTGCCGACGATCCCAACGCGGTACTGCAGCCATGCGGAAGGTCCGATTGCGCCATCCGCACGCAAGTCGCTGCCACAGAGCGACATACTTTTTGCACTGTCCTGGATTTTGCAGCTGAAATAATCAACCTCGCCCTTTTGACAAAGACTTGCGCCATTCGACAGCGAGGGCATCGCGGCGAAAGCGAGTAGCAGCACATTTCGGCGCATGGCGGATTACTTCTGCCGATATCGCTGCAATTGGGCGGTCAGCCACTCCGCGCTGGTCACCGCTTGCGTTCCGGGACACTGCATTTCGTAGGGCTTGCCGCTCATGCTGCTG
>DASWMN010000227.1:0-15525 GCA_036399735.1 Telluria sp.
GTCGGTCTTGATGCGCAGCGGCTCGGCCTTGGCTGCTTCGAACTGGGCCGGCGTGATATAGCCGAGCTGGCTCATGCGCAGCAAAATGTACTGCTGGCGCGTTTTGGCGCGCTTGGGATTGACCACCGGATTGTAGGCCGATGGCGCCTTGGGCAGGCCGGCCAGCATGGCCGCTTCGGCCACGGTGATGTCCTTGATATTCTTGCCAAAATAAATCTGCGCGGCCGAGGCGAAACCGTAGGCGCGCTGACCCAGGTAGATCTGGTTCATATAAACCTCGAGGATCTGGTCCTTGGTGAGGTTTTGCTCGATCTTCCAGGACAGCAGGATTTCGTAGGCCTTGCGCTTGTAAGATTGCTCCGATGACAAGAAGAAGTTGCGCGCTACCTGCTGGGTGATGGTCGAGGCCCCCTGGCGTGCCCCGCTGCTCGAGGCGTTGTGCAGGAAGGCGCGCAGCGCGCCCTTGTAGTCAACCCCGCCGTGTTCATAGAAGCGGTCATCCTCGATGGCGAGAATGGCTTTTTTCATCACATCCGGAATATCCTTGAGCCGGACCAGGTTGCGCCTTTCCTCGCCAAACTCGCCGATCAGCACATTGTCGGCAGAAAAGATACGCAATGGCATTTTTGGCCGGTAATCGGTCAGGGTGTCGAGCGCAGGCAGATTCGGGTAAGCCATGGCCAGCGCGAAAACCACCAGCAGAAGGCCGACCAGGACCAGGCCGACGATGCCTCCGAGCACCATTAACAACACTTTTTTGGGACTGCGCTTGCCGCCTGCGCCAGAGGGAGAAGAGGGTTTGCGGTCCGTTGCGGAAGATGCCATGCGGGTTAAATCTTTCAGGAAGAAGTTGCGCTTGATTATAATGCAAGGGGATGCGCTGCGGCGCACCTGCCCGGGCCACGGATCCGGGGTATTGTTTTTTCCTGCGGACAACTATGATGTCGGCATATTCATAGAGTGTCGTTTTCCTGCCAGTCCCGGCAAAATTCCAATGCAGAAATACCTTTACATCCCTTGAGGATAGTTGCTACGATTTAATGTAGTGTCTTATGAGTGCGGTCTAAATGGCGGTTTTATAACAAATATAAAGCCCAAATGGCCGTAATTTCATCAATCGTACTGCAATGCAACTGTTGCAGCGTAAGCAGTGATGTTGGTAGGTGAGGGAGTTCGCTCGATGGTCAATCTAGGTTCGCTGTTCGGTCAGGCCAGCCCGCCTTTGCTGGGACTGGACATCAGTACGTCCGGGGTCCGCTTGGTAGAGTTGGTGGTGATCGGTAAAAATGAGCTGCGCTTGGAACGCTATGCGTCCGAGCCGCTGGCGCGCGGCGCTGTAGTCGATGGCAACATCGAAAATATCGAGCTCGTTTCGGAGGCGGTGCGCCGCGTCTGGAAGAAAAGCGGTACCCGCACCAAGCTGGTAGCGCTGGGCATGCCGCCGGCATCGGTCATTACGAAAAAAATTATTCTCCCGGCAGGTCTGTCGGAAGATGCGCTCGAGGTTCAGGTCGAATCCGAGGCCAGCCAGTATATTCCGTTCGCGCTCGACGAGGTCAGTCTCGATTTCGACGTGCTCGGACCGTCGGCCAACTCGGCCGACGACATTGAGGTCATGCTGGCCGCCTCTCGCCGCGAAAAGGTCGAAGACCGGGTCGCGATCGCCGAAGCTGCCGGCCTGTCGGCCGTGGTCATGGACGTCGAGTCGTATGCCGCGCGCGCCGCGCTCGACCGCATTACGGCCCAGCTGCCGAAAGCCGGCGCCGGCCAGATCGTGGCCCTGTTCCAGATCGGTGCCCAGGTCACCCACATCTCGGTCATGCTCGATGGTGAAACCATCTACGAGCGCGAGCAGCCGTTTGGCGGCAACCAGCTGACCCAGGATATCGTGCGCGCCTATGGCCTGTCCTTCGACGACGCCGATGCCAAGAAAAAATCGGGCGACCTGCCTGATGGTTACCAGCAGGAATTGCTGATGCCCTTCCTGGAAAATGCGGCGCTGGAAGTCACGCGCGCCATCCAGTTCTTCTATACGTCCACGCCGTACACCCGCATCGACCAGCTGTTCCTGGCGGGCGGCTGCGCCATGATTCCTGGTCTGCTTGACATTGTTGCAAGCCGTACCAAGATCTCGAGCGCCGTGGTGTCGCCGTTCAAGGGCATGTCATTGGGTCCGTCGGTGCGCGAGCAGCAGTTGCGCGCCGAAGCGCCTGCCTATTTAGTTGCCTGCGGGCTGGCCCTGCGGAGGTTTGGCTGATGATCAAAATTAATCTACTCCCTCACCGGGAAGCCAGGCGCAAGCTCAAGAAGACCGCCTTCATCGCCCTCATGGCGCTGGCCGCGGTCGCTGGCGTGGTGGTGGTGATCGTGGTTGGCGGTTACAACCAGAGCCGCATCTCGATCCAGAACGAACGCAATGCCGCGATCACCCGCGCCAATGCCGAGCTCGACATCCAGATCGCCGAAATCGCCACCCTGAAGCAGGAAATTGAAGCGCTGAAAGCGCGTCAGCAGGCGGTGGAAGACTTGCAGGCCGATCGCAACCAGCCCGTGTATCTGCTGGAAGAGCTGGTCAAGCAAACGCCTGCCGGTGTGTACCTCAATTCGTTCAAGCAGGAAGGCCAGCGCGTTTCCATCAACGGCTTCGCGCAGTCCCAGGAACGGGTGGCGGAATTGCTGCGCAATCTGTCCGCGGCCTCGCCGTGGCTTGACAGCCCGCAGCTGAGCGAAGTCAAACTGGTGGCCTTGGCCAACAGCAAGACCGGCAAAAAGGTCAATGAGTTCACGCTGAACGTGGCCATCAAGCGGCCGCGCGACAAGGAAGCGGCGGCGACAGCCGGCCAGGATCCTGCGCTGCCAGGTGCCTTGCCGGGAACGGTCGCGACGCCTGCGGCCGGCACCCCGGCTGCCGCTGTGCCTGCGACGGGCGCGCCTGCCGCGGTCGCGCCTGCCACGCCCGCAGCCGCCAAGCCAGCCGCCGCGCCCGCCGCTGCAGCCAAACCTGCTCCAGCAGCACACTAGCCGAGAACGGATACGAGAATGAGTATAGACCTGAAAGATCTCGGCAAGTCGCTGAGCTCGCAATTTCAGAACCTGTCCGGGCTCCCGCCTGGCCAATGGCCTCTGGCACCGCGCATCCTGTGCGGCCTGGGGGTCGTGGCAGCGGTGGTGGTCGGTGGATATTTTGCCTACTGGCAAGGACAGTTCGAAGAACATGACGCCCTGGCCGCGAAAGAGCTGACGCTGCGCGACGAGTACAAGGGCAAGATGGCGCAGGCCATCAACCTCGAAGCACTCAAAATGCAGAAGGTGCAAGTCGACCAATACGTCGAACGGCTCCAGAAGCAGCTGCCGAGCAAGGCGGAAATGGCGGCGCTGCTGTCGGACATCAACCAGGCCGGCGTTGGCCGTGGCCTGACCTTCGCGCTGTTCAAGCCGGGCAGCGTGGTGGTCAAGGATTACTACGCCGAACTGCCGATCGAAATTCGCCTGACAGGCAATTACCATGACGTGGGCGCGTTTGCCAGCGACATGGCGAACCTGCCGCGGATTGTCACCCTCAACAACATGACCCTGGCCGCGACCAAGGATGGCGAACTGCAGCTTGACGCCGTTGCCAAGACCTTCCGCTACCTCGATCAGGAAGAAGTGGCCGCCCAGCGCCAGACCGCGGCGGAAGCCGCTGCCAAAGCGAAAGGCGCGAAAAAATGAGCATAAAGAACACTCTGATGCCCGCCTTGCTGTGCGCGACCATGCTGGTCGGTTGCAGCGACAGCGATGTGGCTGAGGTCAATTCGTGGATGGACGAGGTCAAGAAAACGACCAAGGTCAACGTCACGCCGATCTCCGAACCGAAAACCTTCATCCCGTTCGCCTACGGCGTCAAGGATGAAATTCCGCCGTTCGACCAGAACAAGCTGCTGGCCGAGCTGGCGCGCGCTGCGGCGTCCTCGAACAGCCAGTTCCGGCCTGACCTGGACCGGCGCAAGGAATTCCTTGAATCGTTCCCGATCGACAGCATGACGATGATCGGCACGATCAACAAGGCAGGCGTGAGCTACGGTCTGATCCAGATCGATCGCAACGTTTATCAAGTAAGAGTAGGTGCACGACTGGGCCAGAACTTCGGTCAGGTCACGGGCATAGCGGACGCCGCTATCAGCCTCAAGGAAACTGTTCAGGATGCCGGCGGCGACTGGGTCGAGCGGTTGTCGAAGCTAGAGTTGCAGGAAGGTAAGGAGACCAAGAAATGATCGCACTGAGAAAACACTTCACCACCCTGACGGGCCTGGTGGTACGCACGGGCGCACTGCTGGCTCTGGCCCTGGGCAGCAACGCTGCACTGGCGCAGGAAAACGCGATCGAATCGATCACGGCAAATCAACAGGGTAACAACGTGGTGGTCAACATCGCGATGAAAAACACCCCGACCAAGTTGCCGATCGGCTTTTCGATCTCCAATCCGTCGCGCATCGCGCTTGACTTCGGCGCCACCGGCAACGGCACCGGCAAGACCTCGCAAGACGTCAATCTGGGCGACCTGCGCGCCATCAATCTGATCCAGGCGGGCGAACGTACCCGTCTCGTGTTCAACCTGAAAAAGACCCTGAACTACGCCATGGCGATCGATGGCAAATCCATCGTCGTGACGGTGGACGGTTCGGGCGGCGTGGCCCAGGCGGTCGACAAGGCCGGCCTGCCGGTCGCCTCGACCGCGCCGGCCCTGCCAAGTGGCCGCCAGTTCCTCAAGAACATGGACTTCCGCAAAGGCCCGAACGGCGAAGGCCGTGTCGTGGTGGACTTGCCGCACAACCAGGTTGCAGTCGATGTGCGCCAGGTGGGCAATTCGATCGTGGTCGACTTCATGAAGACTGGCCTGCCAGAAACGCTGCGCCGCCGTCTGGACGCCACCGACTTCGGTACCCCAGTCTCGCAGATCACCACCGTCCAGCAAGGCGACAATGTGCGCATGACCGTGGAAGCGCGTGGCCTGTGGGAGCAAAGCGTCTACCAGAGCGACACCCAACTGGTCATCGACGTCAAGCCGATCAAGGAAGATCCGAACAAGCTGGTGCAAGGCTCGCAAGGCTACCGCGGCGAAAAGATCACCTTCAACTTCCAGAATGTGGAAGTGCGCGCCGCGCTGCAAGCGATTGCCGACGTGTCGGGCCTGAACATCATCACCAGCGAGTCGGTCAGCGGCAACCTGACCATGAACCTGAAAGAAGTGCCTTGGGATCACGCGCTGAACGTCGTCATGCAGGCCAAGAACCTGGACATGCGCAAGGACGGCAACGTGGTCTGGATCGCACCGAAGGATGAACTGCTGACCAAAGAAAAGCTGGAACTGGAGCAAAAGGCCCAGATCGCCGATCTCGAACCACTGCGCTCGGAAATCTTCCAGCTGAACTACCAGAAAGCGGACTCGTTCAAGACCGTGTTCGGTATCGGTGGCGACAGCGGCGGCGGCAAGAGCATGCTGTCCAAGCGTGGCAGCGCCGTGATCGATCCGCGTACCAACCAGCTGTTCGTGACCGACATCATTTCCAAACTGGAAGACATTCGCAAGCTGGTGTCGAAGACCGACGTCGCCGCGCGTCAAGTACTGATCGAAGCGCGTCTGGTGGAAGCCAACGATGGCTTCAGCCGCAACCTGGGCGCCAAACTCGGCTTCGTCGATCTGCGCAGCCTGCGCGGCCAGCAGCCTGGCTGGGACACCGCCGGCAACAATCGCTTCGATATCGGCGGCAATTACCTGGGCGTAGGCCAGCTGACCGGCCAGGCCAAGGGCGCCGACATCGATGGCTACACGAATGCACAGATGGTCAACCTGCCAGCGGCCGAAATCGGCGGCGTGCAGGCAGCGACCCTGGCTGCGAGCCTGTTCTCGGCCGCGTCGAACCGCTTCCTGAATCTGGAACTGTCGGCACTGGAAGCTGACGGCAAAGGCAAGATCATCTCCAGCCCGCGCGTTGTCACCGAAGACAAGAATCTGGCTGTGATCGAACAGGGTGTCGAACTGCCGTACCAGGTCGCCACCAGCAGCGGCGCCACCTCGATCACCTTCAAGAAGGCAAACCTGCGTCTGGAAGTGACGCCGCAGATCACCCCTGACGGCATGGTCATGCTGGACGTGAACGTGAACAAAGACTCGCGCGGCGAAGAAACCCGTGCCGGCTTTGCGATCAACAACCAGCACGTGCAAACCAAGGTCATGATTGAAAACGGCGGTACCGTTGTCCTGGGTGGTATCTACCAGCAATCGGAACGCAACGACGTCGACAAGGTGCCTCTGCTGGGTGACATCCCGGTTCTGGGCTACCTGTTCAAGACCAGCAAGCGTCAGACCCAGAAAACCGAACTGCTGATTTTCATTACGCCGAAGATCATCGCCGAGCGCCTGTCGACCCGCTAAGCGCATGGATGGTGCAGAAGGAGCTCGAATTTGAGCTCGGGAAATATCTTCCTGGTTGGGCTGATGGGGGCCGGCAAGACCACCATCGGCCGCATTCTGGCCAGGAAGCTTGGCAAGCGCTTCATCGATTCCGATCATGAGATCGAGGCCCGTACCGGCGCCTCGATCCCGTGGATTTTCGAGATTGAAGGCGAGGCCAGTTTTCGCCGTCGCGAAGCGGAAGTCATCCGCGACCTGACGGCGCAGGACGGGATCGTGCTGGCCACTGGCGGCGGCGCGGTCCTGAACCCTGACAACCGCGCTTACCTCAAGGCGCGTGGCAGCGTGGTCTACCTGCGCGCCAATGTTGCATCCATCATGCTGCGCACCGCGCACGATAAGAACCGTCCCCTGCTGCAAACCGCGGATCCCCGCAAAAAACTCGAAGAACTGACTGCCCAGCGCGAGCCGCTGTACCGCGAGATTGCCGATCTGGTCATCGACACGGGCCGTCCTAACGTACAATCGATGGTGCAGACCATTCTGGCGCAGCTGTGCGCGCTGGAACAATCCGGCGCCGGGTCTGGGCGCAGTCCTGAACCTTCCCCATCGATGAGCGAGCAATCCCGCATTCAGTTAAACGTCAACCTGGGCGAGCGCAGCTACCCGATCACCATTGGCGCCGGCCTGCTGGCCGACGCCACGCTGCTGGCGCCGCACATCGGCGCGCGCCACGTGGCCATTGTCACCAATACCACCGTCGCGCCGCTGTATCTGGCGCGCGTGGCCGCGCCCCTGCGCGCGCTTGGTCACGAGGTGCACGAAATCGTGCTGCCGGACGGCGAAGAGCATAAAACCTGGGCCAGCCTGATGCAGGTGTTCGACGCCCTGCTGGCCAACAAATGCGACCGCAAGACCACCCTGGTGGCGCTGGGCGGCGGCGTGATCGGCGACCTGACCGGCTTTGCCGCCGCCAGCTTCATGCGCGGCGTGCCGTTCGTGCAGATTCCGACCACGCTGCTGTCGCAGGTCGATTCCTCGGTGGGCGGCAAGACCGGCCTGAATCACCCGCTGGGCAAGAACATGATCGGCGCCTTCTACCAGCCGCGCGCGGTGCTGGCCGATACCGCCACCCTGGCCACGCTGCCGGCGCGCGAACTGTCGGCCGGGCTGGCCGAAGTAATCAAGCACGGCGCCATCATCGACGCCGAGTTTTTCGGCTGGATCGAACACAACATCGGCAAGCTGATGGCGCGCGACCCGCAAGCCCTGGCCCATGCCATTTCGCGTTCCTGCGAAATCAAGGCCGACGTGGTGCGCCAGGATGAACGCGAAGGCGGACTGCGCGCGATCCTCAATTTTGGCCATACCTTCGGCCACGCGATCGAAGCGGGCATGGGCTACGGGGCCTGGCTGCACGGCGAAGCGGTCGGCTGCGGCATGGTCATGGCGGCCGACCTGTCGATGCGTGCCGGCCTGGTCGACGCGGCCACGGTGGAACGGGTGCGCGCCCTGGTGCAGGCGGCCGGCCTGCCGGTGCGGGCGCCCGACCTGGGTACGGCGCGCTGGCTCGAGCTGATGGAAGTCGACAAGAAAAACGAAGGCGGGGCGATCAAGTTCATCCTGCTCAAACCGCTGGGCGCGCCAAGCATCCAGAGCGTGCCGCAGGACTTGCTGTTCGCGACCCTGGCGGCCTGTGTCGGCTGACATGGATCCCGACCAGCACCTGGCGCCGTACGCCGTCCATTCGCAGGGCGCGCGCGCGCGGCGCTACCCGGAAGCGGCGCATGCTTCTCGCAGCGAGTTCCAGCGCGACCGCGACCGCATCATTCACTGCTCGGCCTTCCGCCGCCTCGAATACAAGACCCAGGTCTTCCTCAATCACGAGGGCGACATGTTCCGCACGCGCCTGACCCACAGTCTGGAAGTGGCCCAGGTGGGGCGCTCGATGGCGCGCAATCTGCGCCTGAACGAAGACCTGGTCGAAGCGCTGGCGCTGGCCCACGATCTGGGCCACACGCCCTTCGGGCATGTGGGCCAGGACGTGCTCAACGAGTGCATGAAACACCATGGCGGCTTCGAGCACAACCTGCAAAGCCTGCGCGTGGTTGACACGCTCGAAGAGCATTACGGCGCCTTCGACGGTTTGAATCTGATGTTCGACACGCGCGAAGGCATCCTCAAGCACTGTTCGCTGGCGCATGCGCGTGAGCTGGGCGACGTGGCGCAGCGCTTCATCGACCGCACCCAGCCCAGCCTGGAAGCGCAGCTGACCAACCTGGCCGATGAAATCGCCTACAACAGCCACGATATCGACGACGGTCTGCGTTCCGGCCTGATCACGATTGCGCAACTGGAGGAAGTCGATTTCTTCGCGCGCCGCTGGCATGAAGTGCAGGCGGCGTATCCGGGTCTGTCGGGCCGGCGCGCGATTTACGAAACGCTGCGGCGCCTGATTACGGTGCTGGCCGACGACCTGATCGCCACCTCCAGCGCCTTGCTGGCCGAGGCCGTGCCGGCCGATGTGGCCGCGGTACGTGCCGGTCCGCCGCTGATCCGTTTTTCCGACCCGGTGCGCAAGGACGCGACCGAGCTCAAGCGCTTCCTGCGCGAGAATCTGTACCGCCACTATCTGGTGAACCGCATGCGCGTGAAAGCGAGCCGCATCGTGCGCGAGCTGTACGAAGCCTTCATGGCCGAACCGGTGCTGCTGCCGCCGGACTACCAGGTGGCCAGCGGGGACGCCGGCAAACAGGCGCGCAAGATCGCCGACTACATCGCCGGCATGACGGACCGCTACGCCATCCGCGAACACCGTCGCATCTTCTCCCTCGACGAACTCTGATCCGGCGCGCCCCGGCGCGGCCGCGCCGGGGCAGGTCCGCCAACACCCGCTCACCGAAAAATCGCGCGCAAACACGCGAAAGTGCACGCGCCTGCACGAAAAGCGCACGATTTCACCCGATGATTCCACGAAAGCGCCCGCCCGATGTACGATTTTGCGCGCAGCGTGCGCGATTCTGAACGATCAAGCAAATGCGCGGTCAAAACGGTTGGGTACAGCGCCATCGTCAAAAATCGCGCGCTGTGCGCGTGAAATCGTGAACAAATCGGGCCTTTGCGTGACCGCTTCGTGCGCTTTCGCAGGCACTTCGCTTAACAGCGCGTCAAATCGTGCAAACGCGCGCCATTTGGAGAACACCATGCGAAAACACCACCCCGACCCATTCGACCGCATCCCGGTCTCGAAAGACGTGCTCATGCGGCTGGGCTGCGCCGAGATGATGGGGCCACTGGACAACTGGGAAATCGTGGAAGAAGCGGTTGACGAATGGATGCGCAAGCACCGGCCGGAAGCCGCCGGCGAACCGGAATTCGCCGGCTACCAGTGGAAAAGCCTGTTCCTGCCCGACGGCACCGTGCTGCGCACGGTATTTGCTGGCAAAAGCCATCACTGCCGCGTCGACCAGCACCAGATCATGTACGACGGCAAGGCGGTGTCGCCGAACGGCTTTGTCAGCGCCGTTGGCGGCGTCCGGCGCAACGCCTGGAAGAGCATCTGGCTGCTGCTGCCTGACACCAAACACTGGCAGCGGGCCGATGCCATGCGCGTGCGCAGGCAGCCGGTGGCAAGCCGCAGACTGCCTGTTGGCGCGCGTGCGGGTACGCCTGCGCCAGTCAGCGGCAGGCGCGGCGCCGACGCCGTGCCGCCGACGCCGACAGAGCCGATCGCGCTGCCTGCAAGTGCGCAGATCAAGGCACCCTTCGCGCCCACCCGGTCGCCAGTCCCACTCGACGTGCAGGCAGCCCTTGGCCAGTACCATCCGTTCGCTGCGCCGCTGGCGGGCCACTACCGCTGGGCGGCACGCCCCGGCACTGCCTGACGCGGGCCGGGCAGCACACCTGGACATGGGATCTGCCACCGGCTTGTGGCGCGCAAGCGGATCCCCAACGTCACGCCGACGCGCCGGGCATGATGCGCCATTGAGCAAGCAATCTCAGGGGAACAGGGAAGGGCGGAGCAGGTCGGTCAGCAGCTTTTTGACGGGCGAGGGCAGTGCGGCCTGGTCGATTTTCTGCAGGTCCCACCAGACATGGTTCGCCGGCAGGACGGCGCGCGCTGACAGCGCCACCTTGTAGGGCGCGATGTGCAGCTTGTAATGGGTGAAGCCGTGCACCAGAGGCAGCAGGGCCTGGACTTCTTCCACGCTGCCGAAGCGTTGCGCCGCGCCGGTCAGCGCATCTTCCGCCACGCCGGTGCGCACCACGTGGCCATCGACTTCCGGCAGCGACATCAGGCCGCCCCAGATGCCGCTGTCGGGCCGCTGCTCGAGCAGCACCTGGCCGCCATCGATCACGACCAGCAGCGCGGCCTGCTTTTCGGGAATCGTCTTCTTCGGTTTGCGCACCGGCAGTTCGGCCGTGCGTGCGCTCGCATACGCCACGCAGCGCTGCTGCAGCGGACAGCGTCCGCACGCGGGGCTGCTACGGGTGCACAGCGTGGCGCCCAGATCCATCAGCCCCTGGGTATAGGACTCGATGCCTTCGGCCGGCAGCAGCGCGTCGGCGCGCCGCCACAAGCCGTCTTCCACTTTCTTCTCGCCCGGATAGGCGTCGATGCCGAACACGCGCGCGAAGACGCGCTTGACGTTACCGTCCAGGATGGCGGCGCGGGCCCCGCTGGAGAAGGCGGCAATGGCGGCGGCAGTCGAGCGCCCGATGCCGGGCAGCTCGGCCAGCAGGGCCGGATCGCTGGGGAATACGCCGTCGTACTCGGCCACAACCCGTTTGGCGCAGGCGTGCAGATTGCGCGCGCGCGTGTAGTAGCCAAGACCGGCCCACTGCGCCATCACCTCTTCCGAAGGCGCCGCGGCCAGATCCTGCAGCGTGGGAAAGCGGTCCAGAAAGCGCGCGTAGTAGCCCAGTACCGCAGCCACCTGGGTTTGCTGCAGCATGATTTCGGACAGCCAGATGCGGTAAGCGTCGCGCGTGTTCTGCCAGGGCAGAGCGTGGCGCCCATGCGTTTTCTGCCAGCCGATCACCGCGCTGGAAAAGCCCGGGTCGGCCAGGTCGTCGAATTCCGTCAGGCGTTTCACGCCGCTTCGGTCTCCAGCGCCGTGTCGGCGTTCATGGCATCGGTCACGCGGCCGGACAGCCAGGTCAGGCGCTCCTTGACCAGCTCCACTTCCTGCTGGCTGGCGGTAAACGAAGTAATCTTTGATTCCAGACCATCGCTGGCGTCGTGGATGCGCTGGATCGAGGCCAGGCGATGCTTGAGCTGGTCCTTGTGCTGGCGGATCTGCGCTTCCAGCGGCGACATGATCACTTTCAGCCACGCTTCGACGTCCGCATTGGCGGCGCGGAAGGTGCGCCGCACGCGCGAGGCGATCGAGTCGAAGAAGCGTTCCATGATCGCGCTGCGGCTGGTCATCAGCAGCGTGGTGGTGCCGAACTGCTTGTTGTAGACGTCTTCGATCTTGTCCAGCTCGCGCCGGTATTTTTCTATCGAGAAGGTCATCGGCACCGCCAGCGTCAGGCCATGTTCGGCCGCGAACTTGCGGTACATGATTTCCATCATCTCGCTGATCTCGACGATCTTGGCCGACGAGGTCTCGAGGTTGGCGCGCGCCTGGCCGAAGAAGTCCTGCACCGGCACCCGCATCCCGGTGGCAAAGCGCGAGGACTCCATCGCTTCGCGCACCTTGTTGATTTCCTGCTGCACCAGGTCCATGCCGAGCGTGGTGTACAACTCGGTCGACAGGCGCGCGAACACGGCGCGCGTGCCCTGCAGCTTGAACAGGCTGCCGTCGAATTCCTTCTTCTCGACTTCAACCCGCTTCATCATGTGCGCGATCACGCTCTTGTTCTTGCCGCGCAGGCTCTTGAGTTCCTGCAGCTGCTCGACGATGTCGCGCACGCGCGCGGCCAGCATGCCCTGCTGGGTGTTGACCAGGGCGCCCAGGTCGTCGGCCAGCTGCTTGCGGATGATGTCCTGCTTGGCCGGGATCATTTCATTGAACAGGGCCGCTTCGAGCGCGCCCAGGCGGCTCTTTTCCAGCAGCGCCATGTCGCCGTTGATCTTGCCGACCAGGGCTTTCTGGGCTGATACCGGGAACACCTGGCGCGGCTCGAGCGCGAGCATGTGCGCCACGCTGGTCTGCTGGCGTTCGATTTCGGCGTTGTTGTCCGCTTCCGATTTCAGCTCATCCCACATCGCGTCGATCTTGTTGAGCACCGCGATGCGCCCGCTGCCAGGACCGATGTGGGTGCGCCAGACTTCGATGTCGCTCTTGGTCACGCCGGTTTCGGCGGCCAGGATGAACAGCACCGCGTGCGCGCTCGGGATCAGGTTCAGCGTCAGTTCCGGCTCGGTACCGATCGCGTTCAGGCCCGGCGTATCGAGGATCACCAGACCCTGCTTGAGCAGCGGATGCGGGAAGTTGATGATCGCGTGGCGCCACAGCGAAATCTCGATCATGCCGTTGTCGTCCAGGGTGGCGGCGACATCGGGGTCGGTCTCGTCATACAGGCCGTAGGTCTTCGCTTCGGCCACGGTCACGTGCTTGGTCATGCTGACCTGCTTGAAGGTCTCGCTCATTTCGTCGCCGGCGTCGAGCGCCAGCGGCAGCACGGTCCAGGCGTCCGGGTCGTCGCGGTAGTCGCTGGTCGACATGTGGGTGGCGCGCGTTTCGATCGGCAGCAGGCGGATCGACGGGGGATAGGCGGCGTCGTACATCAGCTCGGTCGGGCACATGGTGGTGCGGCCGGCGGCGGAAGGCAGGATGCGCTGGCCGTAATCGGCAAAGAACAGCGCGTTGATCAGTTCGGATTTACCCCGCGAGAATTCGGCCACGAAGGCGACCGACAGCTTGTCGTCGGCCAGCCTGGCCAGCGAACGCGCGATGCGCTGGTCGGTGGCAGCGTCGGTCAGTCCCGCCGATGCCACCCATTGCTGGTAGTCTTCCAGCGCAGCCACAACGGCTTTGCGCCACGCGGTATAGTGTTTGAAATCTTGAACCATTATGCTCACATTGCCCTCGCGCGCCGTCCTGTCGGACCGGCATTTCTGTCATTTCTGACAATTCACACAATAAAAAGTCGACCGCTGTCCCTGCTTGATCAGGCGAATCTCGGAGCCGCACTGACGGCAGGGTACACCAGCACGATCATAGACGAAATATGTCTGTTGGAAATAGCCCGATTGACCATTCACAGCAATAAAGTCACGTAAAGTGCTGCCTCCTTGCACAATTGCCTCAGCCAGGATGGTGCGGATGGCTTCCGCCAGCTTGTCATATCGGCCACGACCGATGCGGCCGGCCGGGGTTTTCGGGTTGATCCCCGCCCGGAACAGGCTTTCGCAGGCATAGATGTTGCCCACCCCGACGACGATGTCGCCCGCCAGCAGCACTTGCTTGATGGGCGCCGCGCGGCGCCGGGTCGCGCGGTACAACAGCGCGCCCGAGAAACCGTCTTCCAGCGGCTCGACGCCCAGGCCGCGCAGTAATGCGTGCTGTTCCAGTTCGCCCGCGTCGGCCCCGTGCCACAGTACCGCGCCAAAGCGGCGCGGGTCATTCAGGCGCAGAACCTGCCGGGCAGGGCCGGCGCCCACCACCAGATCGAAATGGTCATGCTTTTTGGGGGCGGTTGCCACCGGCAGCACCCGCAAATGGCCGGACATGCCCAGGTGGATGATCAGGGTGCCGTGGGCAAAGCCGATCAGCAGGTACTTGCCGCGCCGGCCAGTGTGGAGCACGGTGTGGCCGGCCAGCAGGGCTGACAGACCGGGCGGGAAGGGCCAGCGCAGGCCGTCGCGCCGCACCGTCACGCTGTCGACAACGCGTCCTTCGAGGTGCGGGGCAACGCCGCGCCGGGTGACTTCGACTTCTGGCAGTTCAGGCATGAGGGAGGGAAAATTGGTGTAAATTAGTAAGGCAGGCGTAGAATTCAACCACCGCTGTCATTCTGGAATTGCCTTGAAAAACGCTTTCGTCATTGTAACCTTGTCGGGCCTGTTATCGGCGTGCGCTGTGGCGCCGCAACCGCAGGCGCCGCTCGAACTGGCCCGCATCGAACCCATGCCGGCCGCGGCGCCGCCAGGGCCGCAAGACGAGGCGCTCGATGACGAGGCCCGCGACGATCCCGCGCTGCCCAAGGTCGCCCTGAACAAGGACATGTTGTACCGCCTGATGAAGGCGGAGCTCGATATCCAGGCCGGCAACTGGCAGGCCGCTTACCTGAGCCTGATGGACGCGGCCACCCAGACGCGCGACCCGCGCCTGGCCCGGCGCGCCGCCGAGACCGCCTTGCAAGGGCGCCAGGTGCGCGAGTCCATGATTGCCGTGCACCTGTGGCGTGAGCTGGACCCCGGCGCCGAGGAGGCCAACCAGGCTTATCTGGCCCTGCTGCTCGAAGGCGGCGACATCCAGGAGGCCGAGGCGATTTTCGCGCGCCGGCTGGCGCTGGTCGGCGAGGCCGCGCGGCCGATGGCCATGTACCAGGCACAACAGTACCTGGGGCGCGCGCGCGACAAGGCCGCCGCTGGCGCCATCCTCGATCGCCTGCTGGCGCCGTACGCCGCCAGCTTTGAAGCGCGCGTGCTGCTGGCCCAGAACGCTTTTGCCATGGGCAACAATGACGCGGCCCGCAAGCTGGCCGAGGGCGCGCTGGCGCTGAAACCCGATTCCGAAATCGCGCTCCTGACCCTGGCCCAGGTGCTGCAGGTGCCAGCCGAGCAGAATGCGCTGCTGGCCAAGTTCCTGGCCGCCCACCCGCAGGCGCGCGAAGTGCGCGCCGCCCATGCGCGCCTGCTGGTGTCGCAAAAACAGTATGCCGAGGCGCGCCGCCAGTTTGCCGTGCTGCTCAAGCAGCAACCGGACAATACCGCGACCCTGTATGCGATCGGCCTGCTGGCGGTCGAGCTGGGCGACACGGCAGCCGCCGAAACCTATTTCACCCGCTACGTCGAGGTGTTCGACCGCAGCGCCGGCGAGGAGCCGGGCAAGGTGCTGCTGATGCTGTCCACCCTGGCCGAAGAGCGCAAGGACTTCAAGGCGGCGCGGCACTGGGCCGAACAGGTCAGCGAGAGCGATGCCGAACATTATCTGGGCGCTCAGCTGCGCCTGGCGCAG
>DASWMN010000228.1:0-2082 GCA_036399735.1 Telluria sp.
CGGGACGGCGCCGGAAGCTCGATTCGGTCCCGGCCGAGAACTCGGACGCACCCGCCGCCGGGCGCTGGATATTGCGCACCAGGTGCGGTGTAATCGACAGCACGATCTCGGTCTTGTCGCTGCTGTCGCCCTGGCTGCCGAACAGGCGGCCCAGAATCGGAATGCTGCCAAACCCAGGCACCTTGCTGCCGCTGCTGCGGTCTTCATTGCTGATCAGGCCCGCCAGCACCTGGTTCTCGCCATCCTTCAGCTGCAGCATCGTGGTCGCCTCGCGGGTACCGATCTGGTAAGCCTTGGTGCCCGATTTGGTGGTCGTCGAGCTGACCAGATTACTGACCTGCATCGCAATCCGGATCGCGATTTCGTTATTCAGATAGATCGTCGGCTCGACGTTCAAGGTCAGGCCCACATCCAGATAGGTGACCGATTCGGAAGCGAAACCATTGGCACCCGGCGAAATCGTGGTGGTGATGTTGGGCACCTTGTCGCCAATGACGACCTTGGCTTTTTCCTTGTTGCGCACCCGGATGCGCGGATTGGCCAGGGTGTTCGAATCGATATCGGTCTTGTTCGCATTGAGCGAGGCCGACACGCCGGTCACGCCGATATTACGTTTGTTCAGCCCTTTCAGATTGGCCAGCGTGACAGGCTCCGGCACGCCGTCGGCGTCCAGGAAAGTCAGTGGCGCAAAGCCGAGCTTTTCGGGCCAGGCGATACCGAGTTCCAGCAGGCGGTTGCGCTTGATCTCGAGAATCTCCACTTCCAGCATGACTTCCGGCTCCGAGATGTCCTGCAGCGCCACCAGCTTGGTGGCCAGCTTGATCGCTTCCGGGCTGTCGCGCACGATCAGCAGGTTGAGCTTCTCGTCGACCACCACGTCGCGCGTCTTGAGGATGGTCTTGAGCGTGTTGGCAACCGACTTGGCTTCGGCGTTGGACAGGTAGAAGGTCTTGATCGTCATCTCCTGGTATTCCTTGAGCTTGGCGGCCACGTTCGGGAATACCAGGATGGTATTGCCGTCCATGACTTGCTGCTCGAGCTGGTTGGTCACCAGCAGGAAGTGGATGGCCGCTTCGACCGTGCTGTTCTTCAGAAAGATGGAGGTGCGCTGGTCGGACCTGACGTCCTTGTCGAACACGAAGTTCAGGCCCGAGCGACGCGAAATGACTTCAAATACCTGCTTGAGCGGCGCCTCACGGAACTCGATGCTGATCGGCTGGCGGTAGGCCGCCGACAAGCCGGTTTCGGCCACCGGCGCGGCATTGATCTTGTCGGTGGCGCGGTTCGACAGCAGGCGCGCCTGCTCGTGGTTGGGACGCTCGCTCAGGATCGCACCAGCCTTGCTGCGGGCGGCCTCGAAGTCGCCCTTCTCGAACAGCGCTTCGGCTTCGTCAAGCAGGCGCACGTGGCGCGCGTCCGACTCCACCGCGCGCAGTCCCAGGCGCGCGCGCTCGTTGGCCGGATCGATGGCCAGCACGCGCTGATAATCCTGGGCCGCCAGCGCCACCTTGCCCAAAGCGAGGGTGCGGTCGGCCTGATCGAGCAGGCGCAAGCTGCTGCGGTCGCGCGCCGAGATGAAGGCGCTGCGGTATTGCGGGTTGCGCGGGTCGGCGGCCATCGCCTGCTGGTACTTGAGCAGGCCCGCTTCGACCTGGTCTTTCTCGACCAGCGAACGGCCTTCCAGGTAAGCCATCTGGCCGCTGCAACTGGTCAGCAGCAGCGCCGCCAGCGGCAAGGCCAGGCGGCGCGACAGGTGAAGGCAACGGGTGCCGAAGGCGTGACTAGGCATCAGTCGAGTACTCCAATGTTGAGCTGTTGAACCTGGTTCAACGGCAGATACGTCAATGTCAGGTTGGGCGGGTTGATGGCGTCGACGCGGTAAGTCCCGTCAATCACCATCTTGTTGCGCACAATATAGGTTTGCTCGCCGCGGGCCAGGAACACTTCCCAGCTGCCGTTGGCGACGGCCTTGCCCAGGAAGGTGAACGGCAGCGGCGGCGCCACCGGCGCCGGCGGCGGCGCTGCGGCGGCCGCCGCGGCCAGGGCGTTCGCATCCGGCGCGGGCGGTGGCGGCGTCCAGTC
>DASWMN010000229.1:0-5622 GCA_036399735.1 Telluria sp.
GGCCAGGCCCAGAAAATGCATGGGGAAAAAGGTGACGTTGACCCATATCAGGGAGTTCCAGAAGTGGAACTTGCCGCGCCATTCGCTGTACATGTGTCCGGTCCATTTGGGCACCCAGTAATAGAAGCCGGCAAACAGGCAGAACAGGGAGCCGGCCACCAGCACGTAGTGAAAGTGCGCCACAACATAATAGGTATCGTGCACCTGGATGTCGATCGGCGCGATCGACAGCAGCAGGCCGGAAAAACCGCCGATGGTAAACACCCAGATGAAGCCGATCGCAAACAGCATCGGGGTCTCGAAGGTGATCGCGCCGCGCCACATGGTGGCAATCCAGTTGAATACCTTGACCCCGGTGGGCACCGATACCAGCATGGTGGCGTACATGAAGAACAGCTGCGAGGTGATCGGCATGCCGGTGGCGAACATGTGGTGCGCCCACACGATGAAGGAAACGATGGCGATGGCCGCTGTCGCGTACACCATGGAGGCGTAGCCGAACAGGGGCTTGCGCGCGAAGGCGGGAATGATGTGCGAGATCATGCCGAAGCCGGGCAGGATCATGATGTACACCTCGGGGTGGCCGAAGAACCAGAACACGTGCTGGAACAGCACCGGGTCGCCGGCGCCGGCGGCGTTGAAAAAGGTGGTGCCGAAGTGGCGGTCGGTCAGCAGCATCGTCACGGCCGTGGCCAGCACCGGCATGACGGCAATGAGCAGGTAGGCGGTGATCAGCCAGGTCCAGCAGAACATCGGCATTTTCATGAGGGTCATGCCGGGCGCGCGCATGTTGAGGATGGTGACGACAATGTTGATCGCCCCCATGATCGAGGAAGCGCCCATCAGGTGCACGGCGAAAATGGTCAGGTCCATGCCGGCGCCCATCTGCAGCGACAGCGGCGGGTACATGGTCCAGCCGGAGCCGGTGGCGCCGCCGTCGATGAAGAAGGAGCCCACCAGCAGGATGGCGGCCGGCGGCAGCAGCCAGAACGAAAAATTGTTCATGCGCGCGAACGCCATGTCGGAGGCGCCGATCTGGAGCGGCACCATCCAGTTGGCGAAGCCCACGAACGCGGGCATGATCGCGCCGAATACCATGATCAGCCCGTGCGAGGTGACGAACTGGTTGTACAGCTCGGGCTGGAAGAACTGCAGGCCGGGCTGGAACAGTTCGGCCCGGATCAGCAGGGCCAGCACGCCGCCGGTCATGAACATGGTGAGCGAAAACCACAGGTACAGGCTGCCGATATCCTTGTGATTGGTGGCATACATCCAGCGCTGCCAGCCATGCGGGTGGTCATGCGCGGCGGCGTGCCCGGCATCATGCGCCGGGGTCGCCACAAAGTCGGCCGGATGGCCGCTGGCAGGGGGAACTGGCATCGCTTCCTCGCTGAAAAAAATCAAGGTTCGAGCGAGGACTATAGCGGGGGCGAAGACGCGGACGATACGACGCGGCGGTCGTTTTGACGCGGATCAAATAAAAGGGAATTGACTAGAACGCAGGCCCCAGACGCGCTGTCGCGCCCTCGACCACGCTGGCGGGAAACACCCGCCGCTGCGGCGCGCCGGCGCCGGCGCCGGCGCCGTCCCGTATCAGACCGGTCAGCATCTCGGTCACGGCCAGCGTCATTTGTTCGACCGGCTGGCGCACCGTCGTCAGACGGTAGCTGAGCCAGCCCGCTTGCGCCATCCCGTCGAAGCCGGTGATCGACAGCTGGCCCGGCACGTCAAGCTGAAAGTCGTGGCGCGCGCAATCGAGGCAACCCATGGCGGTCACGTCGTTGGCGCAGATGATGGCGTCTGGTGGCGCGCCCAGCACGCTGATGATTTCGCGCAGGCCGCGCGCGCCGCTCGCGTAATCGTAATTGCCGCGCACGATCAGGGGCGGCGCCAGGTGCAGTTCGGCCAGCCGCGCCGACACCCCGCGCGAACGGTCCTGCGCGACCACGGAGTCGCGCGGGCCTTCGATCAGGGCGAAGCGCTTGTGGCCACCGGCAGCCAGGCGCGAGACCAGGGTGCGCGCGGCCTCGACCTGGTCGCACACCACGGCATTGACCATCCGTTCCCGCAGGTTGCGGTTGAACAGCACGAAGGGAATCGCGCGCCGTTCGAATTCGGCCACCTGTTGCGGGCCCAGGCGGGCAGCCACAATGGCGCCGTCGACCTGGTGCTGCCAGACCTCGGCCAGGGTCTGCTCGAGATCGCCCTCGCGCGCGAGTGAAAACAGCAGAATGCGCATGCCGTGCAGACTCAGCTGGCGGCTGAGTTCTGCCACCACTTCAGGGTAATGCAGCGTCACCAGGTTCGACACCAGCAGCGCCACCTGGTTCGAGCGGCGCGTGTTCAGGCTGCGCGCGGCCGCGTTGGGGGTATAGTCGAGCGCCTTGGCCGCCTGCATCACGCGCGCAAACGTGGCTTTCGACACGCTCGCGCCCGGTTGAAAGCAGCGCGAGACCGCCGACTGCGATACCCCGGCCAGCGACGCCACGTCGTAGGAGGTGACGCGGCGCGCTTCGCGCTGGATCAGCGCCTGGATGTCGGCCATGGTGGCGCTCAGCAAAGGTGTCGAATTGGTCATGAGTGCAAGTGTGGTTTGTCTTGCAGTGTAGCTCTGTTAATTTCTGTGTGGCAACACAATTCCTGCCAAAACCTGTTCGAGTGTTGTGAAATGGACGACAGTGGCGGGCGCGCCACGGCCGCGTCCGCCGCTGCCGCTTTCGCCCGATTTCTGGTAACATACCGCCCCTTACTACGAAGGGTTCCATGGCCAATGCTTGCGGCGTCGATTTCGGCACATCCAATTCCACGGTAGGGTGGGTCGGTCCACACGCCTGCGCGACCAGCACGGGCGGGGCCAACAGCTCGCTCCTGCTGGCACTTGAAGACGGCAAGCCGACCTTGCCCTCGGTGGTGTTCTTCAATGCCGACGATGACGAGGTCAGCTATGGCCGCGCGGCGCTCGCCGGCTATCTGGCCGGCTACGAGGGGCGCCTGATGCGCTCGCTCAAAAGCCTGCTCGGCACCAGCCTGATCGACGGTCAGACCGAAGTCGGCGGCCGCGCCTTGCCGTTCCGCATGCTGCTGGCCCACTTCATTGGCGAGCTGAAACGCCGCGCCGAGCGCGAGGCGGGCCGCGAGTTCACCTCGGCCGTGTTCGGCCGCCCGGTATTTTTCATCGACGACAGCAAGCAAGCCGACCAGCTGGCCCAGGACACCCTGGCCGGGATCGCGCATGCGGTCGGCTTCAAGCAGGTCGATTTCCAGTACGAGCCGATTGCCGCGGCCTTCGATTACGAGTCCCAGATCAGTTCGGAAGAACTGGTGCTGATCGCCGACATTGGCGGCGGCACTTCGGACTTTTCGCTGGTACGCCTGGCGCCCGAACGGGCCGCCAAGCGCGAGCGCCGGGATGACATTCTGGCCACGGGCGGGGTGCACATCGGCGGCACTGATTTCGATAAGTACCTGAGCCTGTCGTCGGTGATGCCGCTGCTGGGCTACCAGTCTTTGCTGACCAATGACAGCGCCATTCCCTCGAGCTATTATTTCAATCTGGCCACCTGGCACACGATCAACCTGGCGTACACCAAGAAGACCTGGACCCAGCTGGCCGACGTGGCACGCGATGCGCGCGAGCCGGCCAAGTTGGCGCGCCTGCAGCGCCTGATCGACGAGCGTGCCGGCCACTGGCTGGCGATGAAGGTGGAGGAGGGCAAGATCGCCCTGTCGGCCGACAGCAGCGTGCCGCTGGTGCTTGACCGGCTGTCGCCGCCCGAGAACGTGATCTTGCAGCGCAGCCAGTTCGAAGAAGCCATCGGGCACCTGGTGGGCTCGGTCGAACAGACCGTGCTCAAGTTGCTGGGCGACGCGGGTGTGGGAGCCGACGCGGTCGACACCGTGTTCTTTACCGGCGGCTCCAGCGGCGTGCGCATGCTGCGCGAACGGATTGGCGCGCTGCTGCCGAACGCGCGCAAGGTCGAGGGAGACTTGTTCGGCAGCATCGGTTCCGGTCTGGCGCTCGATGCTGTGCGCAAATTCAGCTAAGGGCGCCATGTTCGACCAACCGATCGTCATGCTCGACTTCGAGACCACCGGCCTGTCGCCCGCCATGGGCGACCGCATCACCGAAGTGGCCGCCTTGCGCATCGTCGGCGGCCGCGTGACCGAGCGCTACGTGTCCCTGATTAACTGCGGCGTGCGCATCCCGTCCTTCATCAGTGCGCTGACCGGGATTTCCCAGGCCATGGTCGACCGCGCGCCGCCGGTCGACCAGGTGCTGCCGGAACTGCTCGACTTCATCGGCGCCGATGCGCTGTCGGCTCACAACGCCAGCTTCGATGAAAAGTTTCTCAAGGCCGAGGCCGCGCGCCTGACGCTGGCCCCGGCCCATGCCAGCCTGGTCTGTTCCCTGAAGCTGTCGCGGCGGGTGTTTCCCGGCATGGCCAGCTACAAGCTGGGCCAGTTGTCGGGCCAGTTGGGCATCCGCTTTCGCAGCGCCGCCCACCGCGCCGAATCGGATGCGGAAGTGGCGGCCGAACTGCTGATCCACATCGCGCGCCACCTGGGCAGCCAGTACGGGCTCGGTCCGGTGGCGCCGCATTTGCTGGTCGCGGTGAATAAACTGAGCGCGGCCAAGGTGCCCGATTACCTGCACAAACTGTCCCGCGAGCGCAGTCCGGCCTGAGGCCAGACCTTGTGCCTTTTTTCCTTCCGCATACAAACCCCGCCGTGAGCAATCACTACGGGGTTTTTTCATGTCGCAGGTCGTGCTGTCGTTGGCGCGCTTTTGCGGCCAGTCAAACGACAGGCCTCTTCCCGTTTTAAACTTTTAGCAATACTTTTCAGGTCGCCTGATGCTGCGGCATCTCCATCAATCCTGCGCTTGCACGGCCGTTGGCCGGAGGATCAGCATGAACCGGCAGAACATATCTCGCGAGAACTATCAAACCTATGTCTGGTTTCGTCAGGCAGCTGAACGCGGCGACGCTTACGCGCAATTCAACCTCGGATTAATGTACAAGAAAGGCGACTGCATCGAACGCGATTACGCGCGCGCCTTCAAGTGGCTGCGCCAGGCCGCCCTGCAGGGACTGGCGTTCGCGCAGAACCATCTGGGCGCGCTGTACTACAACGGGCGCGGGGTCGACCGCAGCGACGCCGAGGCCGCCTACTGGTTTCGCCACGCGGCCGAGCAGGGCGATGCATCGGCCCAGCAGAACCTCGGCCAGATGTACAAGAAAGGCCGTGGCCTGGAGCAAAACCACGAGCTGGCCCTGGCCTGGTTCTACCGCGCCGCCGAACAGGGCGTGGCCAGCGCCCAGAGCCTGCTGGCCGAATGCTATCTGTACGGCCATGGCGCGCCCGTCAACTGCCCGCTCGCCATGGCCTGGTTCCGCAAGGCCGCGGTGCAGGGCGACGCCCAGGCCCAGCTCAATCTGGGGCTGATGTACAAGCGCGGCCAGGGCGTGGAGGCAAACGACGCGCAGGCGCTGTGCTGGTTCCGCCAGGCGGCCGCGCAAGGCAACGCCGGCGCCCAGCGCCAGCTCGGGGTCGCCTATGCCGAGGGCCTGGGCGTGCGCGCCGATCCCTTGCGCGCCATGGCCTGGCTGCAGCGCGCGGCCG
>DASWMN010000230.1:0-11485 GCA_036399735.1 Telluria sp.
CGTTTAAAAAAATCCGTGAACAACACTAAAAAAGGCCCTTCGCGTGCGAAGAGCCTTTTGCCCACTGCCCGGCCGCAAAGCCGCGTTCAACTTATTGCAACGCGTCCTGCTCCTGCCCCTTCGCCTGCACCTTGCCGCGCCCCTGGCTGCTGCCACTGCCATGCAACTGGCTGTGCAGACGGAACCCTTCGCGAATATTCTCGCGCAGGACAGCGCCTTTCCACGGCTTGGTATAAAAGCGGTCAATTGCGCCATGGTTGATGGCGGCCATGATCGGCGTCAGGTCGGCATACGCCGACAGCATGATGCGGAAGGTATCCGGACACAGGTTTTTCACGCGCTCCATGAACTCCGTCCCGCTCATCAGCGGCATGCACTGGTCGCACAGGATGACATGAACCTTGTTGCGCGCCAGGATATCGAAGCCTTCGGCCGCGGTCTGCGCCGTCAGAATGCGATAGCCGTCCTGCGACAGGAAATCCGACAGCACATCGAGCATGAAGGCATCATCGTCAACGATGAGCAGGGTTTGCTGATCCACCAGACCATCTTCCACCGGTGCGGCCAGCGCCTTGCCTTCGGCGAGCATCGCTTCGAACTCCAGTTCCGGTACCGGTTTGCTGAAGTAGTAGCCCTGCATCTCGTCGCAGCCATGACGGCGCAGATAGGCCAGCTGGGCATCGCGCTCCACGCCCTCGGCGATGACCTGCAGCTTGAGGCTGTGCGCCATATTGATAATCGCCAGCACAATGGCCGCATCGTCCGGATTGCTGGTCACCTCGCGCACAAACGCAATGTCGATCTTCAGTTTGTCGATCGGGAAGCGCTTCAGATACGCCAGGCTGGAATAGCCGGTGCCAAAATCATCGATCGAAATCTTGATGCCGAGCGCTTTCAGATTGCGCAGCACCGTGATGGTGTCTTCCGCATTCGACATCAGCGAGCTTTCGGTCAGCTCCAGTTCCAGCAGCTCGGGCGCGATCTCGTGCACCTTGATCGCGTTCAGTACTTCTTCCTCCAGCCCGCCAAGGAAGAACTGCACACCCGAGACATTGACGGACAAATGCACAGGCCCGGTCTTGGACTTGCCCCATTTGCTGATCATGCGGCACGCTTCATTGAGCACCCAGGTACCGACCGGGACGATCAGGCCAGTCTCTTCCAGCACCGGAATGAACAGCGCCGGCGACACCATGCCGTGGCCCGGCCGCTTCCAGCGGATCAGCGCTTCCGCGCCGCTGATGCGGCCCGAACCGATATGCACTTTCGGCTGCAGGTACAGCACGAATTCCTTGTTGTCGATGGCCCGGCGCAGCGCGTTTTCCAGGTCCAGCCGCGCCAGCGATTGTGCATTCATTTCCGCTGTAAAGAAGCGGAAGGCATCGCGCCCGGCCTCCTTGGCGCGGTACATGGCGGTGTCGGCGTACTTGATCAGGGTGTCGGCATCGAGCCCGTCATCCGGATAGATCGTGATGCCGACACTGGCTGTTACCGTCACTTCATGGCCATCCAGGTCGAACGGACGGCGCAGCGCCTCGCGTATCTTGTCGACTACGGCCAGTGCCGATTGCGGGCCTTCCGGCAGCATCAGGATGGCGGCGAATTCGTCCCCGCCGAAGCGGCCGATGGTGTCGCGCACGCGCAGGCTGTCGACCAGGCGGCTGGCAAACTGGCGCAGCAGTTCGTCGCCGCAGGGGTGGCCCAGCGTGTCATTGATATTCTTGAAGCGGTCGACGTCCAGGAACAGCACCCCCACCGACCAGTGGTGTTCGGCCGCCTGTTCGAGCGAGCGTGTCAGCGCCGAATAGAACTGGCTGCGGTTCGGCAGTCCGGTCAGGGTATCGAAGTGCGCCAGGCGCAGCAGGCGGCTTTCGGCCTCCTTGCGCTCGGTAATATCACGTGCCACCGCCACCAGCACCCAGCTGGCACCGGACCGCAGCGTACGGCGCTGCACTTCAACCGCAACGCGCGACCCGTCGCGGCGCTGGACTTCCAGTTCGGCCATGGCGCCCGACTGGTCGCCGGCCAGCAGCCGTTCGTACAGGTCCTTGAGCCGTTCCAGATCGGTGCCTTCGACATCATGGGTACCGAGCGCCATGAAGTCCTCGCGCTCGTAGCCCAGCATGCGGCAGGCCGTGGCATTCACGTCCACGAAGCACATGGCCGAGCGGTCGATCAGAAAAATGGCGTCGGCGGTCGCGTCCATGGCGGCGCGAAAGCGGCGCAGATCCTCGTCCAGCCGGATGCGGGCGGTCATGTCCGCTGTCAGCTGCGCGTGATGACGCTTGATTTCTTCGTACAGCAGCAGGTTTTCATACGCCACCGCGATCTGCGCGCTGACCGTGACGGCGACCCGTTCATCGACTTCCGAGAAGATCGTGGAACCGAGTTTGTCGACCAGGTACAGCCAGCCGTGTACGCGTTCGCGCGAAGCGATCGGCACGCCCAGGAAGGAATGCACCGGCGGGTGCCCATGCGGCAGACCGATCGCGCGCGGGTCGCCATCAAGGCCGTCGATGCGCACCGGCTGGCGCTTTTCCATCAGGGTGTTGAGCACGCCAACGCGCGGCGTGCCGGCCACCACGCGTGCCTGGCGGTTGTCGCCGCAGGAGGCAAAATAACTGAGTTCGTCGGCGCCGTCATCGAGCACGCCGATGCAGGCATATTTCGACACGCAGATGTTCTGCGCCACGCGGCAGCCGATTTCGATCAGGGCCGCCGGATCGCGTTCGGCGCCCAGATCGATGCCCAGTTCAATCAGCGAGGTCAGGCGCAGACTGACTGCCTGCAAGCTCGACAGCGAACTGGCCAGGCGGTCCGTCATCTGCGCCAGGTCGTAGGACGGACGCGGCGTGTCGCCGTCGTTCGCCATGCGCGAGAGCAGATGGGTCGAGGACTCGACTTCATCGAGATACTCGGCCACTGTATGGTCGATCACGAACATGCGGTTCGCGTCCGATGCGGCATTGGCAAATTCGGGCAGGCGTGCCGGCTCGTTCATGCCGAGCGCTTCATGCACCGTGCGCAGAATCACATCCGGGTCGGACGGTTTGGGCAGCACCCAGCGCACGCCGCAGGACTCGGCCACACGGTTCGCTTCGCGTTCGCGGTAGGTGGCGGTATAAAAAATGACCGGCACCTGCGCCGTTTCAGGGTCGCTGTGCAGCGCGGTGACGAACTCGTAGCCGTCCATGTTCGGCATCAGAATGTCGGAAATGACCAGGTCCGGGCGCTCGCGCTGGACCACCTTCAGCGCCTCGACCCCGTCCGCTGCCTCGATCAGGCGATGCCCGCCGTAGCCAAGCAGGGTAATCAGGAATTCACGGTTGAGCACATGGTCGTCGACGATGAGAATGGTGGCGCGGCGCGGCTCGGCGCTGGCTTCGGACACGGCCGGGGCCGCCTCAGTCACTCCGGTCCGGTCCGGCGCCGCGGGCAAAAAACTTTCCAGCTCCGCGACGAAGTTGTCCGGTTCAATCGGTTTGCCGACGTAACCGTCAAAACCGGCCGCCAGCAAGCGTTCGCGGTCGCCCACCATCGCCAGTGCGGTCACGGCCAGCACCGGTATATGCCGCAAGGCGGGATCCTGTTTCAAGGCAGCGACCACCCCATAGCCGTCGAGCTTGGGCAGGTGAATGTCAGAAATGATGAGGTCGGGGATCGTCTGTCGGGCAGTTTCGACGCCGCTCAGGCCGTCAATTGCCATCAATGGTGTATAGCCGAACGCCGTCAGCAGGTACACCATTAATTCCATGTTTGTGGGGTTGTCTTCAATAATGAGAATTCGTGCAGACACGATTCCACTCCCGTCCTGTTGCAGCAATGATCACGTTGAGTATTGGCCGCGCTTGTCTATGACAGCGTACTCAATTCGACTGTATCACGCCTGACGATGATGATGCTAAACAATATTTAGTGAGCGAACAGGCGTTCAATTTCTTTAATCAAACACCCCAGAACGCGGGGGTTGCGTCCCATTGCCACATGCCCAACACCGCCGAAGGCGATATTATGCGCATCGGGTAAAACGCTCGATGTTTGAGGCGCAACGATGTTGTCATGATGGGTATACAAGGACGTGAACAAAGCACGCAGCTGTGGCGTTTCCGACATGGACAACTCGCGCAGCCAGTCGCTGGTGGCGTCCGCACTGCGGCGCATCTGGGCCGCATTTTTGCCCACGCCCATCTGCGCCAGGCTGGTGCCATGGTGAGGCGTGCCCAGTGTGAACACGTGCCGCACCCGCGCCGGACCATGCGCGCGCAGGTAGGCGCGCGCCACCAGGCCGCCCATGCTGTGGGCGACGATGATCACGGCCGGCGCCCCGCTTTGTTGGCACAGGCGGTCCACCGCGCGCTGCACCAGCGGTACATACTCGTCGATCGCGCCCATCAGCGGCTCCAGGTCGAGCGTTGCATGACTGATATGCCGGGCCGCGAGCAGCGGGGTCAGATGGGCCCAGTATCCGCTATTGCATCCGTATCCGTGCAACAACAGTACGGGGACGCCCGGGGCGTCCGGGAACAGCGTTTCCCGTGACGAGGCCCGCGTCATGAACCAGGACGTCTGCAGCATGGTGGCCATGAACTCTTCGGCAAACAGGCGCAGCCGCGCGCCCGGAGCGAGCAGAAATTCCTCCGGGGTCGGGCTGGAATGCGGCCGGGTGAGCAAAAAATTATTCGCCGTGATGAGCATGCGCACCAGTATCACCACGCCCAGCGCGGCCAGGAGCGCGAGCGGCCAGCGCAGGCCCGCGCCATGCGCCAGATACGCCACGCTCAGCACCGCGCACGCCTGCAGCAGCAGAACCCAGCGCAGCAGCGCACGCGCCGTCATGCTTCAGGCAACCAGGCGCGCGGCCGGCTTGCCCGTCAGTTCCTGCGCCAGGACGCTGGCCAGACGGGCAGTGATGCCGTAGATCGACAGCTGCGGATTGGCCCCGATCGAGGTCGGGAACAGCGAACCGTCGTGCACCGACAGGTTGGCAAGGCCATGATAGCGGCCGTTCGAACTGACCACGCCAAGCCGTACATCGTCCGACATGGGGCAGCCGCCCATCACGTGGGCCGACACCACCCGTGTGATGTGGGGCTCGTAACTGAGCGCGTCAATGGCCTTGCGCGCGTCCGCCCAGCTGCTGTAAGGCGCGGCATGTTCGTGCACCGGCTGCACCGTTCTGGCGCCGGCCGCGAACTGGATTTCGGCCATGGTGAGGTGGGCGCGCTTGACGCCATCCCAGACGAAGCCGCTGATCGGATAATCGAGCACCGGTGCGCCGTTTGCGGCCAGGCCCACCGTGCCGCCACGCGACTGATCGTGGAAACCGTCGCGCAGCAGCGCCAGCAAGGCGTGCACGTGCGGGAACTGGCGCATCGTCGCGGCATGCGACTCGCCGTAGCCGGCCATGGTGGTCGACAGCAGCAGCGGATGCAGCGGCGGCGCCTCGAGCTTGTAGCCGATGGCGCCGTCGATGGCCTGGGTTTCCAGGAAATGATCGGAATAGATCGTTTGCGGCGCGCCGGCGAAACCGTCCACGCGCTGCGCGAACATGGCCGCCGAAATCACGGTCGGGTGCAGGAAGGTGCGCTTGCCCAGCAGGCCGTGCGGATCGGGCGCTTTGGAACGCAGCAGCAGCGCCGGCGAATTGATCGCCCCGCCGGCCACAATGAAGTGGCGCGCACGCAGGGTCAGCTTGCGGCCGCTGGCGACGATGCCGCCGGCGTCGAGCGCGCTGCAGACAACGCTGTCGACCTTGTCGCCCTTGAACACCAGGTGCTCGGCGCGGGCATGCGTGAGCAGCGTGGCGCCCTGGTCCAGGGCGGCAGGTATGGTGGTCACCAGCATCGACTGCTTGGCATTGGTCGGACAGCCCATGCCGCAGTAGCCCAGGTTCCAGCAGCCTTTTACATTGCGCATGATGGCCGCGGCCGGGATGCCCAGGCGGGCGGCGCCGCGCTTGAGCAGATCATTGTTCTCGTTGGGCGGCGCCAGCCAGGTCGACACGTTCAGGCGCTGCTCCATCATCAGGAACCACGGCGCCAGCGCTTCCGGGGTGTAGTCCTTCAGGCCGAAATTCTTCTGCCAGTACGCCAGCGTCGGGGTCGGGGTGCGAAAGCTCGACGTCCAGTTGACCGTGGTCGAACCGCCTACCGTCCGGCCCTGCAGGATGTTGATGGCCTTGTCGGCCGTCTTGCGCGCGGCGGACTCCTGGTACAGCGCGGGATAGGCCTCGGCCTCGCGCATCTTGAAGTCTTTCGAGGACTTGAGTGCGCCCTCCTCCACGATCAGCAGCTTCAGGCCCGAACGGGACAGAATCTCCGCGCTCACGCCGCCGCCGGCGCCACTGCCGATGATGACGACATCGGCATCGAAGCTGCGGTCGTCAAGCAGGGTCGCGCCATCGATCACTTTCCAGCCGCCGGCGAGGCCGGCCAGGATCGGATCGGGAATCACGGACGGATTGCTCATGCAAGCTCCTTGAGCGGGCCGGGATAGCCGATCGACTCCCAGCTGGACGGGTCGGCATACCAGCTGCCGATGATCAGATCGTGCAGCGCGTGGTAAGCGCCCTGCAGCATGGCCAGGCTATGGAAACGCCATTCCTGCAAAAACGCGCTGACCTGCTGCGGCTGCGCGTGGCTCCAGCCGTCGGAGACGCCCGTGAGCATGCGCCGCGCCGGTGACAGGGCCAGAAGCCCGAATAAATCCTGGACTTCCTTTTGCGCGTTCAGTGGCAATCCGAGGATGGCCTGGTGGACTCGGGCGGTGGTGGCGGCAATGGCAGCTGTTCGGGAAGCCGTGTCAGGTGGCAGCGCCCCGGCCAGCATGGCCGGGATGATGGCGTCGATCGCGGCCTTGGCCTCGCCATCGAGCACGAAGCGCTGCTGCGGTCCGGGCGGATGGGTGTAGCGATAAATGCCGCCACCGGCGGCCAGCGCCAGCGCGCCCAGCGCGCCGACTTTCAGGAAACTCCTGCGGTTTGTCCCCATGTCTCTGATTCCATGTATTTTTTTCTAGTGTACGCCAAAGGGATGGGGGCAAATCAGTGGAAACTAGAGTGATCCGTCTAGACGTTTCTGGTAAAACGTCTTCATGAAGAAAGAACTTCTCGTCCAGAAGCTGGAACAGCAACTCAAGCTGGTGGCGGCAGAGCGCTCTTCTGCCAGGAGCGAACCGGCCCTGCTGGCCGCACGCACGGCGCTCAAGCGCTACCAGTCCGGCCGCCTGGCCGAGACCCATGCCGACCTGCTGGCCAATCCGAATACCCACGACGCCGCCCTGTTCTTCCTGGAAGAGCTGTATGGCGCGCACGACCTGTCGCAGCGTGACGTCGACCTGGAACGCATCATCCCCACCTTGCAGAAAATGCTGTCCTACGAGTCGCTGCACACGATTACCGAGGCGATCGTGCTGGACGCCTTGTCCGAGCGGCTGGACACGGCCATGGCGCGCGTGCTGGGCACCGCCATTGACGATGCCAAGTATCTCGCCGCCTACCGTACCGCGACCACGCCGGACGAGCGCGCGCGCCAGCTCGATCTGGTGCAGGAGCTGGGCGAGTCGCTGTGCGAACTGGTAAACATTCCGCTGCTGTCGGTAACGCTGACCATCATGCGCGCGCCGGCCATGCTGGCGCGCCTGGGCGACTTGCATGAATTTCTCGATACCGGGTTCCGCACCTTCAAGAAGATGAAGAAGCCGGCGGCGTTTGTCGAGACGATCGTCGGGCGCGAGCGGCGCGTGATGGAAAAGATCTACGCGGGCCGCAAGGATCCGTTCGACGTCTATTAGCCGGCCTGGCGGTGCTTGAGAATTTGCCGCGCGATCCCGCGCAGGATGTTGACTTCCTCGGTCTCGAGCTGGGTACGCGAAAACAGCCGCTTCAAACGCGGCATCAGCTTCTTGGGATTATCGGCGTCGAGAAAATCGATCGCCACCAGCGCCTGCTCCAGATGCGCATACATGCCCTCGATCTGCTCCAGGCTGGCCGCGTCGCCATGAAAGCCCACCGCGCTGTCCGGCGCCACCACTCCGTCGGCCACCTTGCATTCGTAGGCCAGCACCTGCAAGGCCTGCGCCAGATTGAGCGAGGAATAATCGGGATTGGCCGGGATATTAATCAGCACATTGCACTGCTCGACAATCTGGTTCGGCAGCCCGAAACGTTCATTCCCGAAAATCAGCGCGGCCGACAAATCGCCCTGCCCCGCCACATGCCCGGCAAATGCGCGCGGCATCCATACCGGGGGTGAAAACTCGCGCAGGCGGGCCGACACGGCCGCGGCAAAGTTGATGCCGTCGAGCGCCTCGGCCATGCTGCCGACAATCCGCGCGCCCTCGAGCACATCCTGCGCGCCGCTGGCAAACGCCACCGCTTCGGCATCTTGCAGGGCATCCGGAAAGCGCGGATTGACCAGCACCAGATCTGAAAAACCCATCGTTTTCATGGCCCGCGCGGCGGCGCCGATATTGCCGGCGCGGCTGGTCTCGACCAGCACAAAACGCAGGCGTTTGAAAACAGAAGTCGGTGTTTCTGGCAGATTCATTTAAAATAGCGCTATCGCGCGGCGTGAAAGATGCAATTTTAACCTTTCGACGCCGCTTCGCTCTTTAATTCATTCTTGTTCATTACCGTTCGCTGCGACATTGGAGTCGCCGTGGGCGTTAGCGTTCTTTTAACGGAAAATACAATGCACCCAATGCTCAATACGGCGATCAAAGCTGCTCGCCGCGCCGCCACCGTCATCCAGCGCGCTTCCTTCGATGTCGATCGTGTTGTTGTTACTGAAAAACAACATAACGATTTCGTGACCGATGTGGACCAGGCAGCGGAACAGGCGATCATCGAGACCCTGCTCAAGGCTTACCCCGACCACGCCATCCTGGCCGAGGAATCGGGTGCATCCAAAAATCTGAACGACGAGAGTGAATTCGCGTGGATCATCGACCCGATCGATGGCACCACCAACTTCATGCACGGCTACCCCAACTATTGCGTCTCGATCGCGCTGTCCCAGCGCGGCATCATCACCCAGGCCGTCATCTACGACCCGGTGCGCAACGACCTGTTTACCGCCACCAAGGGCGCCGGCGCCTACCTGAACGACAAGCGGATCCGCGTCACCAAGCACGACCGCATTTCCAACTGCCTGCTGTCGGCTGGCCACGCTGCCGGTCCAAAAGCACTGGCCGACTACATGAAGATGTACGCCGTCATGGGCGAACGCTGCCAGGCCATCCGCACTGCCGGTTCGGCCGCCCTGGATCTGGCCAATGTGGCAGCCGGCCGCAGCGACGGCTTCTTTGAAAAAGGCCTCAAGCCCTGGGATATCGCAGCCGGTTCGCTGCTGGTGACCGAGGCAGGCGGCATTTGCGGCGAGTTCAGCGGCGAGTCCGACTACCTGTATAAAGGCGACATCATTGCCGCCAGCCCGAAGGTGTTTGGCCAGATGGTCACGCTGCTCGCGCCTTTCGCGTAAAATACCCCCATGCGCTTGACCGGGAACACGATTGTGTTCCCGCCCGCCCTCTAAATTTCCACAGCACAACTAAATTCGTTTAGACTCGCTGTTGTTATGCTGCAATTCCCGGTGGCACCGATTCCAGTGCCTTTGCCACCGCGGTTTTCTAAAATTGATTGCCTGCGACTGGCGCCCCGATAGCGGGCGACGGGCCGATCTCCACCATAAAGTTAACATGTCCTTTTCTAAACTCGGCCTGTCCGATGCCATCGTTCGCGCTGTGACCGAACACGGTTACACCGTCCCGACCCCGATCCAGACCCAGGCGATCCCTGCCGTCCTGGCCGGCGGTGACCTGCTGGCAGGCGCACAGACCGGTACCGGCAAAACTGCCGGTTTCACGCTGCCCATCCTGAACCGCCTGTCGACCGACGCGGTGGGCGCAGCGCTGACCAGCAAGACCTCGACCCGCGCCGTGCGCTGCCTGATCCTGACCCCGACCCGCGAACTGGCGGCCCAGGTTGAGGAAAGCGTGCGCGTGTACGGCAAGTACACCCAGCTCAATTCCGCCGTGATCTTTGGCGGCGTGGGCATCAACCCGCAAATCAAGCAGCTCAAGCACGGCGTCGATATTCTGGTCGCCACGCCTGGCCGCCTGCTCGACCATATGGAGCAGCGCACGGTCGACCTGTCCAAGATCGAAATCCTGATCCTCGACGAAGCCGACCGCATGCTCGACATGGGCTTCATCCGCGACATCAAGAAAGTCCTGGCAGCGCTGCCGGCCAAGCGCCAGAACCTGCTGTTCTCGGCCACCTTCTCGGAAGAGATCAAGGCCCTGGCCGATGGCTTGCTGAACAAGCCAGCCATGATCGAGGTGGCACGCCGCAATTCGACCGTGGAAGTGATCGCCCAGAAGATCCACCCGGTCGACCGCGACAAGAAGCACCCGATGCTGTCGCACCTGATCAAGTCCAACAAATGGACCCAGGTGCTGGTGTTCACCCGCACCAAGCACGGCGCCAACAAGCTGGTCGAACAGCTCGGTGCCGATGGCATTGGCGCGCTGGCGATCCACGGCAACAAGAGCCAGACCGCGCGTACCCGCGCCCTGTCCGAATTCAAGGATGGCACCCTGCAGGTGCTGGTTGCCACCGACATCGCCGCGCGCGGTATCGACATCGACCAGCTGCCGCACGTGGTCAACTACGATCTGCCGAACATTCCTGAAGACTATGTGCACCGGATTGGCCGTACCGGCCGCGCCGGCGCCACTGGCGAAGCGGTATCGCTGGTCTGCGTGGATGAGCATGACATGCTCAAGGATATCGAGAAGCTGATCAAGCAGACCTTGCCGCGTCAGGTGATCCCGGGCTTCGAACCGGATCCGAATGCGCGCCCACAAGCGATCCAGCTGCGCAGCGGTGCCCCAGGGCACGGCGGCCGTGGCGGCCGTTCGGGTGGCGGGCAGGTCGTCAAGGTCGGCAGCGGCAACCGCAATGCAGCCAAACCACGCAGCGCTGGTGGTGGCGGCGGCGGCGGCGGCGGCAATGCAGGCGGCGGCAACAGCCGTGGCCCGCGCCAGGCGCCCCCGCACCGCTCGGGTGGCCGCGGCCGTTAAGCCAACGCCGCACCCTGCCCTGAAAGCGCCGCCGGATCTGTCCGCCGGCGCTTTTTTCATTGCCGTCTTCACCTGGTGTAGTTGCGGATCACCCCTACCACCACGCCCCATAGTTGCACCGCCTCATCGGCAGGAATCCGCAGCGCTGCCTGTGCCTCATTTTCCGAACGCAGTTCCAGCCGTCCATTGAATTGAAACAGGCGTTTGAGCGTGAATTCCCCGTTCAGCTTCGCGATCACCAGCCGGCCATGCTCCGGTGCCACCGAGCGGTCCACGACCACCTTCTCGCCTTGCATAATACCGGCGTCATCCATGCTGCTATCGGGGACTGTGAACAGGAAAGCGCCGGCGTCGTCCCGACTCGTCGCGCCCTTGTTTTTCAATGGCGATGCATCGAATCCGG
>DASWMN010000231.1:0-6870 GCA_036399735.1 Telluria sp.
CAGCCTGGTCGATCCGCAGTTCGCCGACAAGCTGGCCGCGTTTGCCGGCGCGGTCGCCGACCGCTATCCCTGGATCGAATCGTATACCCCGGTCAACGAACCACTCACCACAGCGCGTTTCAGCGGCCTGGCCGGGGTCTGGTTCCCGCATGGGCGCGATGACCGGACCTTTGTGCAGGCCCTGCTCAACCAGTGCCGCGCGGTCGTCCTGTCGATGCGCGCGATCAGGCAGCGCAACCCGCATGCGAAACTGGTCCAGACTGACGATTTGAGCAAGACATACGGGACGCCACACATGGCGCAGCTGACGCAGTTCTTCAACGAACGGCGCTGGCTCAGCTGGGACCTGCTGTGCGGCAAAGTCGATTCCAGTCATCCACTGTGGTCCTATCTGATCGGCACCGGGGTGGCGCCGGCCGAGCTGCTCTGGTTCCTGGACAATCCTTGCCCGCCGGATGTGATTGGCGTGAACTATTACACGACCAGTGAGCGCTGGCTCGATCACCGCTTGCAGCGCTATCCCGAACAGTACCGCCACAACTACATGGGTATCGCGCATGCCGATATCGATACAGCGCGCGTGCTGGCCACGCCGACGCCCGGCATTGGCCCCTTGCTGCGCGAGGTGTGGGAGCGCTATGGTCTGCCCGTGGCGGTGACGGAAACGCATATCGACGCCAACCGCGAAGACCAGCTGCGCTGGCTGCTGGAGATCTGGAATGCGGCCAGCGCCGAACGCGAGAAGGGCGCCGACATCCGCGCCGTGACGGTCTGGGCTTTGCTCGGCTCGTATGACTGGAACTGCCTGGTCACCGAGTGCAAGGGCTATTACGAACCTGGACCGTTCGATGTCCGTGGCGGGACGCCGCGCGCTACCGCGGTGGCGGCGATGATGCGCGAATTGTCCACGGGGCGCAATTTGTCGCATCCGGTGCTGCAAGGGCAGGGGTGGTGGCGGCGTGCGGGACGCTTCCTCGCCGGCCCGGTGGCCACGCCGGCTGCGGTCGCGGATTTGTCCGGCTTCCGCAACAATGGCCGCAGCAAGTTCCTCCAGCCGATACTGATTACCGGCGCTACGGGGACCCTGGGTGGCGCCTTTGCCCGCCTGTGCGAACGGCGCAATCTGGCGTACCGGATCGTCGCGCGCAGCGAGATGGACATGGCCGACCCCGCCTCGGTCGAAGCGGCGATCGTGCGCTACCGGCCGTGGGCCTTGATCAACGCGGCCGGCTATGTGCAAGTCGACCAGGCCGAGACCGACGCGCAGCGCTGCTTCCGCGAAAATACCATGGCGCCGACGATTCTGGCACTGGCCTGCATTCGCCATGGCCTGCGCTTTGTCACGTTCTCGAGTGACCTGGTGTTCGATGGCAAACGCGACGCGCCGTATGTGGAATCGGACAGCCCCGCGCCGCTGGGTGTGTATGGGCAGAGCAAGGCCGATGCCGAGCAGCGCGTGCTCGAGGCCGATCCCGAAGCCATGGTGATCCGCACCAGCGCCTTCTTCGGCCCCTGGGATGGGCACAATTTCGTCACTCAGGCGTTGGGCACGCTGGAGAGGGGCGAACCGTTTGCCGCAGCCGACGATCTGACGGTCTCGCCCACCTATGTGCCGGACCTGGTGAATGCCTGCCTGGATTTGCTGGTGGATAAAGAAAAGGGCATATGGCACCTGACCAATTCCAGCGCCGTGACCTGGGCAGCGCTGGCCGACATGGCGGCGCAGGCGGCAGGCGTGGACGCCTCCCGCCTCGAACCGGGTCCGGCAGTGCGCAACGGCCGGGGTGCGCTGCGGCCGGCCTACAGTGCACTGGGAACCGAACGGGCTGTGCTGCTGCCAACGCTGGACGACGCCCTGACACGCTATGCCGCCCTGCGCGCTGACGGAGGCGTGCGTACCGGCAAGCGCGACGAACTGCTCGCAAGCCTCACGTGATCGGTGCACGCGGCCAGGGCGGGACGCCACCTGAAGGTGGCGCCCGCCCATGGTGCTGGGCCGGCTTATTCCGGTTTGCCTTGGTGCCCGTGTAGCTGGTCGTGCAATTGTTGTGGATTGAAATGGGTGTAGTCCTTGTTCAGTTCGCTCTTGATCAGGGCCTTGACGTGCGGATCAAGGAAGGAACGCAGCGCCCCCAAAAACTGGGGCGACGCCGACACCACCAGTTCCTTGAAGCGGCCTTCCTGATGCGCGTGCATGAGATAGTGCGAGATATCCTTGGCGAACTGTTCGGCCTCCTGTTCGGCTGGCGTGTGGGCTGGCTGGTAGGTCTTGTTGGGCGCGCCCACGCCGGCGTTGTGGGCCGCGCCGACGCCCTGCGTGCCGCCGATATTGTGGCTGCTCTTGCCGGCCGCGGTGGGGCCGAATTTATCGGACTCCGTTTCCGTGACGCGCAGGCGCACGGCGGAGTTGATCATGTCTTCGACTTCCTGCAATGGTTGATCAGGGTCGGACTCGGAGAAAATTCTTGCCCGGCCTGCGTTGGCGGTGATGATCCAGGTTGCTTGCATGCTAACTCCTGTCAGAGAATTGAATCGGAGATCAACGAGTATAGTCCTGCCCGAAAATGCCCGGCGCACTGGCGTCGCTGCGCGCCCAATGTTGGTATGATCGTGCACACGGTTACTTACCACGACAGGATATGCGATGCTCATAGTCACTCACGGAGGCAAGTTCCACGCTGATGACGCATGGGCTGTGGCCGTCCTTAAAATTTTGTTTCCCGACGCAGGCATCCAGCGCACGCGCGACAGCGCCGCCATCGAGGCGGCCGACTTTGCGGTCGACGTCGGCGGCCTCTGGGATCCGGCCAGCGGCCGTTTCGACCATCACCAGAAAGGTTTCAGTGGCGCACGTTCGAGGGGCGTGCCGTATGCCAGTGCCGGATTGGTGTGGCGCGAATACGGCGCGCGCTGCGTCAGGGCCTTGTGCGCCGCCCACATCGGCCATGCATTGGCGGAGGACAAGGCGCGCGAGATCGCTTACGGCATCGATGCCGACATCGTGCAATATCTCGATTTGTCGGACGTTGGCGCTGCCAAAAACGCGCCTGGCGGCTATGGCTTGTCGGCTGTCATTTCCGGCTTCAATCCCAATTGGCTTGATGAAGAACGGCTGGGCTATGGCGCGGCGGCGGACGCCTACCGGCTGGAACAGTTCCGCAGTGCGATGGCGCTGCTGACGGACGTCATGATCAACGCCGTCAAATACCGGGTGGGCGCGATGCTCGCCGTGGAACAGGTGCGCCAGTCGGAAGTGCTGGAGAATGGCGCGCTGCTGTATTTGAAAAACAGCGCCTTGCCGTGGACGCAAGTGGTGCGCAAAGAGATGCCCAAGGTGCTGTTCGTGATCAGCCACAGCCTGGCCGAGCAGCGCTACATGTTGCACACGATCCCGGTCAGTCCGGAAAGTTTCAAGGCGCGGGCCGACTTGCCCGAAGCGTGGGCGGGCTTGCGTGATGCCGAGCTCGCGGCAGTCACGGGAGTGCCGGATGCAATCTTCTGCCACAACGGCCGCTTTATTGCGGCGGTCAAGTCGTACGAGGGCGTGCGCACGATGGCCATGCAGGCCTTGCAGGCCGTTGCCGCAGAGCAGGCGCAAACCGCCGGGCCGCCTGAGAAGTCAAGCTAAGCCTTGTCGGACTCGCGGCTGCCGCGCCCGGGAAGGCAAATCGTCATGTGCTTTGTGCAGGGGCGTTTGATATATCGCAATGCGATGCGTGTGCGGATCAGAAGTCGGCGTTGAAGCCGGCACCGATCGATTTTTGTGAATAGTTGTAGTCGATCAAACTTTGCCCATAGCCGGCGAAGACCTGGACATAGCCCTTCAGGTTGGTCGTGATCGGATACGCCCAGCCAGCCTGGAACGCGCCATGCCCGGTGCTCAGGTTGCGCCGCGCCATCATTGAATACTCATAGCCGTCGTCGCGATACACGGCGTTGATGTCGCCATGGCCGAGGAAGTCCGTGATGTCCGGATTATCGTTGTTGGACTTGGCATTGTCCAGGCGCTGCCACACCCGCGCGCTCAGGGAGAAATTGCCGCGGTCGATGCCCAGCTCCGCATAGAGCCGGTTCCAGCTGCGCGACAGGGTGCCGGTCTGGCCGTTCGACTGGTGCACCAGCCCCAGATTGATATAGCGGAAGTTCACGCCGCCCAATTCCTTATTGATGGGCATGACTGCCATGACCTCAGGCTGGTAATTGGTTTCCCGGAAGGGACTCGAGGCCGCGCGGTTATACGCCTGCCAGAAACTTTGCTGCGTATAGCCGAGCCACAGATCGACCGGCAAGCCGGCGATCTGCTCGGCCGCCTTCACCTTGAAGCTCAGCTGGTAAGTCAGCTCGACGCGTTTGGGCGACAGGCCGGCCGGGGTCAGCGCGCGATACGGTTCGGCGTTCGACTGGGTACTGTAATTGGCCAGCAGCAGGTAATTCTTGCGGTGGGGGCGGAATGAAAACTCGCCGCGGCGCGCGCTCGGCACCAGCTCCCATGATTGTTCGGTACGCGAAATCGGGGATTCCGGCGGCGCCGGGTCGGCAGCCGCAACCGCCGGAATCGCAGGCGGTGCAGCCACCGTGGCATCGGGAATCGGCGCGCCGGCCACGGTAGCGGCAGTGGCGGCCTTGGTTAGCTCATCGAAGCAGCCAAGACGGGCGCTGGCATCGCCCAGGGCCGAACAGCGCAGCAACTGATTTTCCAGTTCGCCGGCCTGGGCAAGCGAGGCGGCGAAAAGCAAGGTGGCAAGGAGCGTGCGTTGTCCGGCGGGGTAGGTTGACATTATTTTTAGCGAAGGAGGGGGAGCGGCAGTCGGCTGCGCAGGGCAGCCGGGCGAAAGAGCGCCCTCGTAGTGAGGGCGCCTGCTATTGTCGCTTAATAACTATTTTGATGTCGCGCGCCACGCTGGCCCGACTTAGCGTGCGGCGATGCGCTTTGGCGCCGGCGCCGCCGGCCGCACCGGTCTGACGGGTGCCGACAGTGCCGGCGCCTGCGCCATGTCACCGAGACGGAACAGGCCGACCACTTGCAGCAGCTTGCCGGCCTGTTGCTGCATGCTCTCCGCAGCGGCGCTGGCTTCTTCCACCAGGGCCGCATTCTGCTGGGTGACCGAGTCCATTTGCGCGATGGCCTGGTTGACCTGGGCGATGCCCGAACTCTGCTCGCTGCTGGCGACACTGATCTCGCTCATGATGTCGGTCACGCGGCGCACGCTGGCGACGACCTCGTCCATGGTGCTCCCTGCCTCGGCGACCAGCCGGTTGCCGACGGCAACGGTGTCGACCGAGGCGCCGATCAGGGTCTTGATCTCTTTTGCTGCAGCGGCGCTGCGTTGCGCCAGATTGCGCACTTCGGTCGCCACCACCGCGAAGCCGCGCCCTTGTTCGCCTGCACGGGCCGCTTCGACGGCGGCATTCAGCGCCAGAATATTGGTCTGGAATGCGATGCCGTCGATGACGCTGATGATGTCGACAATCTTCTTCGACGAATCGTTGATGGACGCCATGGTATCGACCACTTGCGACACCACCGAACCGCCTTTGACAGCCACTTCCGACGCGGTGGCCGCCAGCTGGTTGGCCAGGCGCGCGTTCTCGGCGTTCTGGTTGACGGTGGAGGTCAGTTCCTCCATCGACGCGGCGGTTTCTTCCAGCGAACTGGCTTGCTCTTCGGTGCGCGAGGACAGGTCGAGATTGCCGGCAGCGATCTGGCCCGATGCGGTGGCAATCGTATCGGTGCCTGCGCGCACTTCGCTGACGATCTTGGCGAGATCGTCGCGCATGGCGCGGATCCCGTGCAGCATGCTGCTGCTGTCGTCACGCTTGACATCAATGTCGACGCTGAGGTCGCCCTCGGCGATTTTGCGCGTGATGCCCGAGGCATACTCAGGCTCGCCGCCCAGTTGTCCCAGCAGGCCGCGGGTGATGACGGTGCCGATCGCGAGCAGCACCAGCGCCAGCACCACGGCACCTAGCGAGAACGTCACGGCGCGCCCCCGGATTGTTGCCTCGACCGTATCGACATACACGCCGGAGCCGATCACCCAGCCCCACGGCGCGAAGCCTTTGACGAAGGAGACCTTGCGCACCGGCGTGTCCGAGCCCGGTTTGGGCCACATGTATTCGACCGAACCGGCGCCGCGCGCCTTGACGGTGTTGACGAACTCCACGAACAGCGCTTTGCCTTCCGGATCTTTGGTGCCGGAAAGGTCCTTGGTGTCGAGTTCCGGTTTGATCGGATGCATGATCATGACCGGCTGCATGTCATTGACCCAGAAATATTCGTTGCCGGAATAGCGCAGACCTTTGAGCACGTCGAGCGCCTTCTTCTGCGCCTCGGCCTGGGTGATGGTGCCGGTCGTGGCCTGGTTGTGGAAATTGGTCACGATGCCGTGCGCCACTTCGACCGCGCGTTGCACGCTGTCCTTGCGCTCCTGCATGATCAGCGCCCGCTCGGACACCAGGAACAGCGCGGTCAGCACCGCGATGCCGATGATTGCGCTGAGGATCGGAACCGCAAGTTTCTTTGCGATGCTCATGGACCGGAGAAAGTCGAAAGCCATGGTGTCCTCTTTTGATCAGTGACCGCGTGATCGGCACGCACTATGCGTCAGGCAGCGGCGAGAATTCAGAATGGCACGCCAATTGCCAAGTGTCAACATCAGTCAGGCTCCCGGTATTCCATGCTGCCGGCAGGGGTATGTGATAGATGGTAATATATTGCTGCAATGCAGCATATATTTCCCAAAAATAATATCATCCACCTGACTTCATGATGAAAACCACTTTTGCCGCCGGACGCCAGTTCACGGTTGGCACCAAACTGACCACCTTCACGCTGGCCCTGGTGGGCGCCATTTTCCTCTCCTTCATTCT
>DASWMN010000232.1:0-8210 GCA_036399735.1 Telluria sp.
ACGCTCACGCCGGCGCGTCCGAGCGCGATGCGCGCGGCCGTCAGCTGGCGCAGCGCGTGCCAGGAATTGGGGATCACATGGCGCGGCGCTGTCATAGCCGCGCCAGGGCCTGCTGAAAGCGCGCCGGCAGGGCGTTCTGCAGCGCGCCGTCCCTGAAAATGCCGACGCTGTCCAGCCATTGCTCGAACTCGGGCGCGGCTCGCAGGCCCAGCACCTGGCGCAGGTACAGCGCGTCGTGGAAGGACGTGCTCTGGTAATTGAGCATGATGTCGTCCGAACCGGGCACGCCCATGATGAAATTGCAGCCGGCCGCGCCCAGCATGGTAAGCAGGACATCCATGTCGTCCTGGTCGGCTTCGGCGTGATTGGTGTAGCACACGTCGCATCCCATCGGCAGCCCGAGCAGCTTGGCGCAGAAATGGTCTTCCAGGCCCGCGCGCAGGATCTGCTTGCCGTCGTACAGATATTCCGGACCGATGAAGCCGACCACCGAATTGACCAGCAGCGGCTGGAAGGCCCGTGCCACCGCGTACGCGCGCGCCTCGCAGGTTTGCTGATCGACCCCGTGGTGGGCGTTGGCCGACAGGGCGCTGCCCTGGCCGGTCTCGAAATACATCACGTTGTTGCCGACCGTGCCGCGTCCGAGCGACAGGGCGGCGGCGCGCGCCTCGGCCAGCAGCGACAGCGAAATGCCGAAGCTGGCATTGGCCGCCTCGGTCCCGGCGATCGACTGGAACACCAGGTCGACCGGTGCTCCCCGTTCAATCGCCGCGATGGTATTGGTCACGTGGGTCAGCACGCAGGACTGGGTGGGGATCGCATAGTCGCTGATGATGGCGTCGAGCATACCGAGCAGCGCGACCACCTGCGGCACGTTGTCGGTGGCCGGATTGATGCCGATGACGGCGTCGCCGCTGCCATACAGCAGGCCGTCCAGAATGCTGGCGGCAATGCCGGTGGCGTCGTCGGTCGGGTGATTCGGCTGCAAGCGCGTGGCAATGCGCCGTTCCAGCCCGAGCGTATTGCGAAAGGCGGTCACGACGCGGCATTTGCGCGCCACCAGGACCAGGTCCTGGACGCGCATGATTTTCGAGACGGCGGCCGCCATTTCGGGCGTGATGCCGGGCGCCAGCCGGGCCAGGGTGGCGCTGTCGGCGGCGTCGCCCAGCAGCCAGTCGCGAAAGTCGCCCACGGTCAGGTCGCCGATCAGGGCAAAGGCGCGCGCATCATGACTGTCGATGATCAGGCGCGTGACTTCGTCGCGCTCGTACGGGATCAGGGCGTGGTTCAGAAAGGTGGACAGGGGCAGGGCGGCCAGCGTCATCTGGGCCGCCACCCGTTCTTCGGCGCTGTGCGCGGCCAGGCCCGCCAGCAGGTCGCCCGAGCGCGCCGGCGACGCCTTGGCCAGCAGCGTGCGCAGGTCGCCGAACTGGTAAGTGCGGGCACCGACGATATGGGAAAAGGAAGGTCCGGTCACGTGGCATCCAGGTGGCAAGGAACTGCCAGCATAGCATGCGAACCCATGTATGCATGTTGCGCGCCCATCGTCTTCGCTCCGCAACATATTTTGGCCCGATTGCGCTGTTTTCAGCTGAGCAGGTGCATAATCGGCGAACACCTTGCGATGTTGAAAAACCCGGAGACCAGGCGTGCAAAACGAAAACAAAATGAAGCGGTTCCATTATACGCTGGGCGCACTCTGCGCCGCCTTGCTGCTGGCCTCCTGCGGTGGCGGTGGCGGCGGGGGCGGCACCACCCCAGTGCCACCGGTCACGCCGGGCCTGCCAGGATCGTATGCCGATCCGATCACCTATTCCAGCGGCGCCAATGCCGGCCTGAGCGCGCCGGCGGAACGCGCGGCAACTGTCCCCTTGAGCATGAAGCTGGCCGGCAAGACGCTGGACTACACCGCCACCACCGGCCACCTGACGGCCACCGATCCGGTGTCGGGCCAGCCGACCGTGTCCTTCTTTTATGTGGCGTACACGGCCGGCACGCTGGATCCGGCCAAGCGACCAGTCACCTTCTTCTATAACGGTGGACCGGGTTCATCTAGCCTGTGGCTGCATCTGGGGTCGTTCGGCCCCAAGCGCATCGTGACCGCCATTCCGTCGAACGTGATGCCGTCGCCGGTGCAACTGATTGAAAACCAGGAGACGCTGCTGGACCATTCCGACCTGGTGTTCGTCGATGCCATCGGCACCGGCTACACGCAGGCGGTGGCGCCACGCACCAATGCCCAGTTCTGGGGTGTGGACGGCGACGCGGCTGCGTTCCGCGACTTTGTGCGGCGCTATGTCACGGTCAACACCCGTCAGGCCTCGCCCAAGTACCTGTTTGGCGAATCGTATGGCTCACCGCGTACCGGTGTGCTGTCGAACCTGCTGGAAGTGGCAGGCGTGAAGCTGAGCGGAATCGTGCTGCAGTCGGCCATCATGAATTACAACGCGAACTGCGGCGTGCTTACGCCGGGCACCACCAGCTGCGAAGGTTACATCCCCAGCTACGCCGCCGTCAGCGCCTACTACAAGCTGACCACGCCGCCCGCCGATTTCAATGCCTACCTGAAGGAAGTGCGCGACTTCAGCGCAGTCACTTACCGCCCTGCAGTGGCCACCTGGCTGCAGACGCATACCGTTCCGCCCGTGAATGTGGTATCGCAGCTGGTCAATTACAGTGGCCTAGGCAGCACCTTGTGGAACCAGAATTTTTCGATGGGTCCCGACTATTACCGCACCCGGGTAGCGTCGAACACCATGATCGGGCGCTACGATGCGCGCGTGAGCACCTCGCTCGGCAGCCCGCTGACGGTGGACGACGACCCGTCGCTAACGGTGGTCAACGCCGCGTTCTCGAACACGGTCCAGATTTACATCAACAACGAGTTGCGCTATTCGGCGCGCTCGCCCTACGTTACCTTCGCCAATGTGATCAACCAGTGGGATTTCGGGCATGACGGCAAGTCCCTGCCCGATACCATCCCCGACGTGGCGGCAGCCATGACGCTCAACCCCGCACTGAAGGTGGTCGCGATGAGCGGCTACTACGATCTGGCCACGCCGTTCTATCAGACCGAGCTCGACCTGGCTCGGCTGGGCAACAATCCCAACATCCAGATCAAGAACTACGCCAGCGGCCACATGTCCTATCTGGACGACGCCACGCGGCGCATGCAGCGCGACGATATGGTGACCCTTTACAACAGCGAATCGGTGGCAAAATGATGATCAATTTCCGCAACCTGCTCAGCGCGGCGGCCTGCGCGCTGTTGTCCCTGAATGCCTGCGCCCAGGTGCCCCCGGCCAATCATGGGCCGTACCTGCCACCGGCCTTGCGCTCGCCGGCGCCGAGCACGCCAAGTTCGGGCCAGGCCCTGCACAACGAGGCCATTGCCAAGCTCAAGCAGCGTTTCGAGCAGGCCGATCTCGATGCCGACCGCAGCGTCACGCGCGAGGAAGCCAGGCGTGCCGGACTCGGCTATGTAGATGCCAATTTTGACGAGATCGATGTGGCCGGCAAAGGCAAGGTCAGCTTCGAGGACGTGCGCAAGTTCATGGCCCAGCGCGGAAAATAGCCTCCGCGCGGCTTGACGGCCCTCAAACGCGCGCGCCCGGTCCAGCCTATCCTGAGCGCTTGCCCCGCGCCCGCGCGGCTATTTACGCAAGGGACTTCATGACAAGCGGCCACCGCCAACTGGTTAATTTATCGGTCGATTCGATCGTGCTGGAGGGCTTGCTGGCCTTGCCGGCGGACCCGGTCGGCATGGTGCTGTTTGCGCACGGCAGCGGCAGCAGCCGCCTCAGTCCGCGTAATAATTATGTGGCCGCGCAACTGCGCCAGGCTGGTCTCGGCACCTTGCTGATGGACTTGCTGACCGAAGCAGAAAATCCCGATACGGCAGCGCGATTCAACATCAGCCTGCTGGCGCGCCGCCTGGCCGTCGCCGCAGACTGGCTGGCCGACAATCGCGCCACCCATCACTTGCCCCTTGGCGTGTTTGGCGCCAGCACGGGGGCGGCGGCCGCGCTGGCACTGGCGGCGCAGCGGCCCGATCTGGTCAGGGCGGTGGTGTCGCGCGGCGGCCGGCCTGAACTGGCCGGGGCCGGCGTGCTGGCGGCCGTGCGTGCGCCAACCCTGCTCATTGTGGGCGGGCTCGATCTGGAAGTGGCCGCCCTCAACCAGCGCGCCCTGGCGCAGCTGGCGGGCGAGAAGCAGCTCGAGGTCGTGCCTGGCGCTACCCATCTGTTCGAGGAAGCGGGGCGCTTGCAGGCGGCGGCAAACCTGGCAGCGGCCTGGTTCGGGCAGTACCTGCCGGGACCGCCCCTGGGCTAAATGCGGACCTGGCGCACGTCCACCGTTGGTGCGCCCGTCATCGCCTGCAGCTGCGCCGGGGTCAGCTTGAACACGGCATGGGGATGGCCGGCTGCCGCCCACACACTGGGGTAGTTGAACAGATTGCCGTCGATCAGGACCACGCTCTGCTGCACATGGCCGATCGGGCATACGCCGCCGATCGCGTAGCCGATTTTTTCTTTCACGAAGCGCGCGTCGGCTTTGCCGATGGCGCCCACCAGCGCGGCTACCCTGGCCTCATCGATGCGGTCGGCGCCGCTGGCGATCACCATCACCGCCGCGTCGTCATCCAGGCGCCGGAACACGATCGACTTGGCGATCTCGGCCACGTCGCAGCCCAGTTCCCGCGCCGCCTCGGCCGAACTCTTGCCGGTGGAGGGCAGCAGCACGACCGGCTGGTCGTGACCGCGTTCACGCAGCAGTTGCGCCACGCGTGCCGCGCTGTCCGGTAGTTCTGTTGTGTTCGCCATATTGGTCCTGGTGTTGATTGCAATTTGGATATTATGCATCGGACAAGGGATGTGCATGGTGTTTGCCGTATTGCCCGGGTTAACGGTAAGCTAGTTTCGTGGAGACATGAAAGGATAGCGATGAGTGCCGAGGCCCGTAAAGACGAAGTAGCTGTGCAACAAGCCTTGCGCTTGCGCCGCATGTCGCTCGCGTCGATCTCCTATCTGTTCACCTTGTCGCTGGTCGCCATTTTTTGCTGGCTCGGCTATTTCGGCGTCACGGTCGTGGTGAATTATCTGCTGGCCGTGCTCGCCATCAACGCCGTTTTCTTCCTGCTCATCCGCACCAACATCAATGTGCGGTTTACCGACCCCAGCATGACGCTGGTGCAGATCTGCGTGTCGATCATGCCCGGGCTGTATGTGATGTACCACGCGCAGCAGCCGCGCACTGTGTTCCTGCTGTTGTGCATCTCCGCGGCCATGTACGGCCTGTTCCAGTTCCGGCCGCGCGACTTCGTGCTGATGACGATATTTATTGTCGGCGGCTATGCGAGCCTGATTGCCCTGGTGTATCTGAATCGTCCGGCCGAAATCAGCTTGCAGGTCGAGATCCTGCAGCTGTTTGCCGTGTTCGCGACTTTTCTGCAATTTAGTGGCCTGGGGATCTATATCGCCGGCCTGCGCGCCAAGGTCAGGGAGAAGAACAAGGAGCTGGGCGCCCGCAATGCCGACCTGGAAACGGCGCTGGCAAAAATCGAGGAACTGGCCATGCGCGACGAGCTGACCGGCGTGTTCAACCGGCGCTACCTGATGGAGTCGATCAAGAACGAAAAGCTGCGCTGCGAGCGCAGTGGCGGCGTATTCTCGATCTGCATTCTCGATGTCGACCATTTCAAGGACGTCAACGACACCCACGGCCATCTGGCGGGCGACCACATTCTGCAATCGATTGCCAGATGCGCCCAGGGTGGTTTGCGCCAGAGCGATCTGTTTGGCCGCTACGGCGGCGAGGAATTCGTCATGGTCCTGACCAGCACCATGGTGGAAGGGGCGATGATCACCGCCGAACGGGTACGCGCGCGTATCGAGGCGCTCAGCTATCCCGCCATCGATCCGCGCCTGAAAGTGACGGTGTCGATCGGGATCGCCGAATCGCGCGCCTTCGAAGACACCAGCCTGACCTTCAAGCGCGCCGATGAAGCGCTGTACCGGGCCAAGCAGGCGGGCCGCAACCGCAGCATCATCGCCACCCCGGCGCCGGAGTCGGAAGTGCTGGCCTGAGGCGGGCGCCGCGCCTATTTGCAGGCGTACAGCTGGCCGTCCCTGCCTTTGCCTTCCACCCCCGCGAGCTTGCCGTGTTCATCGATTTGCAGTTTGATCATGCGCCCATCGGCCAGCGTCGCCGAATAAAACAGCTTGCTCAATCCATCGGTGAACAAGGCGCTCTGCTGCCGGCTGGCCGTGAGCTCGAAGCGTTCCTCGCCCAGCGACAGGATGCCTTTGTCGAGCATGAACGCCAGCTTGCCGCTGGTGAGCGCGCCGGTCGGGATGCAGTCGATCTCGCGTCGCGGCGTGTCGACCAGGCTGGCAATAAAGGGATAGATGTTCAGGCCGCGCAGGGCGGGTGCGCGCATGTCCTGTTCGCAGGCGACGACCTTGTCGCCGCTGGCCACCATGGAAGTCAGGCCGCGCTGTGCGCCTTTGTCGGCCAACATCATCGAAAAGTCGCCCAGCACCGCGTTCATGGCGGCTGTCTGTTCGCCGCCCTCGTTCATGCTGGCCAGCGAAATGTCGGCTTTGCGCAGATCGCCATTCAGGCCGCCGCCACTGGCCTTGCCGTCCTGCTTGACCACGATGGGGCCGGCAAACGGGGCCGGGTCGGGCGGGCGCAGGCACTGGCCGGCGTAACTGCCCGCCACCAGCGGCGCGATCAGGCTCCAGTAGTTCACTACAGGCGCCTGCGGGCCGCCAGCGGTGGCCGTATCGCCAGCCTTGTCCTTGCAGCCGGCCAGCAGCAGCGCCGTGGCCAGCAGCGCCGTGGCCAATGGCACGGGCAGCAGCGGGGTGGTCGTGGTCGGGCGCATGCGCTTCATCTCCGGGAACAAATTGAAACCTTAGCATGGAATTATTCGCCAGTGCTAGAATTCAAGCACCTCGTCAGACTTGGATATGCCATGCAATTTGACACCCTGTCAGTCACCCTGGACCAGCACATTGCCACCATCACGCTCAAGCGCCCGGACAAGGCGAATGCGATGAACCTGGCGATGTGGCATGACATCCGCAGCGCCTTCCGCTGGGTCGACGCCACCCCCGAGGCGCGGGTCGCCATCTTGCAGGGGGAGGGCAAGAACTTCACCTCCGGGATCGACCTGCAGATGATGATGGGGCTGGGCGCGCAGATCCAGAACGACTGCGAAGGACGGATGCGCGAGGCGCTGCGCGCCGTGATCCTCGATCTGCAGGATACCCTGACCAGCCTCGAACGGTGCCGCAAGCCGGTGCTGGCGGCCATCCACGGGGCCTGCATCGGCGGCGGCATCGATCTGATCGCCTGCGCCGACATGCGCTACTGCGCCAGCGACGCCTATTTTTCGATCAAGGAAATCGATATCGGCATGGTCGCCGACGTCGGCACCCTGCAGCGCCTGCCGCGTCTGATCGGCGAGGGCATGGTGCGCGAGCTGGCGTACACGGGCCGCCGCGTCGACGCCGCCGAAGCGGGTGCGATCAGGCTGGTCAACCGTGTATTCGAGTCGCATGCAGCGCTGCAGGAAGGCGTGCGCGCGATCGCTGCCACCATCGCATCGAAGTCGCCGCTGTCGGTGCGTGGCTCCAAAGAAATGATCAACTATGCGCGCGACCATACGATAGCCGATGGCCTGAACTATGTCGCGACCTGGAACGCTGCCATGCTGATGTCGGAAGATCTGCAAAAGGCGATGATGGCGGGGATGAGCAAGCAGCCACCGGAGTTTACAAATTGACGAATATTCGGATCAGAACCCTCACGCGCGAGGACGCGCAAGCGCTGTACCAGTTCGAGATGGCCAACCGCAAATGGTTCGAGCAGCATATCGATCCGCGCGGCGACGCCTTCTATACCCAGGACGCGGTGCGCCGTCACGTCATTGAACTGGTGGATGCGCACACGCGCGGCCAATGGCATCCATGCGTGCTGGAGGAGGAAAGCGGGGCGATTGTCGGGCGCGCCAATCTGAAGGCGATTGACATCGTCGCCGGCCGGGCCGAAGTGGGCTACCGCATCGCGGGCACCCACACCGGGCGCGGTTTGGCCACGCGGGGCCTGCGCCACCTGATCGAGCTGGCGCGTGAACAGTGGAAGCTGAAGACGCTGACCGCCGTGGCCACGGAACAGAACAAGGCGTCCTACGCGGTGCTGGA
>DASWMN010000233.1:0-4248 GCA_036399735.1 Telluria sp.
GGCCGCATCATGTATGCGGCCAATTTTTATGTGGCGCTGTCGGACCGCAGCGACGGCACTGTGTGTTTCGTTTATTTTGTCGACGAACTCGATCCCGCGCCCGACCCCGAAGAAAAAATCACGCTGGCCTCGCCCGAGCAATCGCCCACCGCCTGGGTCATCATGAATGGCCAGAACCTGGTCATGCGGCGCGCCGACCAGCAGGGCCGGGGCGCCCGCTGGGGGCGCGGCAGCACCGCCGAACACTGGATCGGTTCACCCCTGCTCGATCACCAACACCAGCCGCTGGGCGCGATGGTGATCCAGAGTTACGACACGGCGCACACCTTCAGCGAAGAAGATGAAGCCCTGTTCGCGCTGATCGCCAATCACGTATCGAATGCCTTGCAGGGCCTGCAGAGCGTGGACCGGCTCGAACGCGCGGTGCGCGAACGCACGGCCAGCCTGGAGCACGAATCGGCCGAGCGCGGCCGCGCCCTGGCGGCGCTGCAGCAGGCCCAGTCCGAGCTGGTGCGGCAGGAAAAGCTCGCTTCGCTGGGGCGGCTGGTGGCGGGCGTGGCGCACGAAATCAACACTCCGCTCGGCATCTGCGTCACGGCCACCAGCCACCTGGTGCAGGAGCTCAAACTGACGCGCGAGGAACTGGATGCCGGCGCCATGACCGAGGAAAGCCTGCAGCAGTTCTTCGAGATCATCGACCAGTCGCTCAAGATCATGACCACCAATACCCAGCGCGCCGCGGCGCTGGTGCGCAGCTTCAAGCAGGTGGCGGTGGACCAGTCTTCGGACGACATCCGCTCGTTCAATCTGAAGGCCTATCTGTCCGAAGTGCTGCTGTCGCTGCAGCCGAAACTGAAGGGGCGTCCGGTGACGGTCACGCTCGAATGCGACGGCGCCCTGCAGCTCGAGAGTTTTCCCGGTGCGATTTCGCAGGTCGTCACCAATCTGGTCATGAATTCGCTGGTGCACGGCTTCGCGCCGGAGCAGGCCGGCAGCATCAGGATCACGGCGCGGCTGGACGATGACAGCGTGCTGCTCGATTACAGCGACGATGGCGCCGGCATGAACCAGGACACGCTGGCGCAGCTGTTCGATCCCTTCTTCACCACGCGGCGCGGGCAGGGCGGCAGTGGCCTGGGTGCGCACATCGTCTACAACCTGGTGACCGGGCCATTGGGCGGCAGCGTCAAGGTCGACAGCGCGCCAGGCCAGGGCCTGCATTACCAGTTGCGTTTTCCACGCCAGCGGCGGCCTGCCAAAAGCTGAATCAGTCGGGCCAGCGCTCGTTGATGTCGACCGCGCGGTCGATATGCGCGATCAGTAATTCCACATAGTGCGGATCGAGGTGGGCGCCGGCGACTTCACGCAGGTGCGTGACCACGCTGGCAATCGGCCAGGCATCCTTGTAGCAGCGCTTGTGGCACAGTGCATCGAACACATCGGCCACGGCCACGATGCGCGCGTAGCGGTGGATCGCCTCGCCCTTGAGGCCTTGCGGGTAGCCGCTGCCGTCATATTTTTCGTGGTGCTGGTGGGCGATCACGGCGGCCGCTTTCAGGATCGGGCGCTGTGATCCGTCCAGGATCGACAAGCCCACTTCCGGATGCTGTTTCATGATGGCCCATTCCTCGGGCGTCAGCTTGCCCGGCTTGAGCAGCACCGCGTCCGGCGTGGCGATCTTGCCGATGTCGTGCATGGGCGCCGCATGCATCAGCACCGCGGTTTCGTCTTCCGGCAGGCCGGATACTTGCGCCAGCAGATGGCAGACCTGCGACATGCGGCGTACATGGTTGCCCGCTTCGCTGGAGCGCGATTCAACCACGTCGCCCAGGCGCAGAATCAGTTCGGCTTGCGTATCGGTGATTTCCTGCGTGAGCAAAATATTGTCGAAGGCGATGGCGACGCCGGAGCAGAACACCTCCAGCAGCTGCGCATCGATCTCGGAAATCTCTTCCACTCCCTTGAGCACCAGCAGCGATGCCTTGCCACTGCTGTTGGGGAAGTAGCCGACATAGGTGTCGCCGTGCAGGCGCGAGATACGGTTGCTGCGCGCCTCGTCGAGCTGGGCGATCAGTTCCGGGCTGACCACGTTCTCGCCGATGTCGCCGATCTGGGCCAGTATTTCGTACTGACTCTCGCCGCTCACCAGGCTGGCGCCGGAAAGGCGCAGCAGCATGCTCTGCTCCAGCCGCAGCAGCGCGACCACCTGTTGCAGCAGGCCGCTGGCAAAGTCCTTCAGATTACGCTGCTGGAAAATGTGGGCCGAGGCGGCGATCACGCGTTCCAGCCCTTCTCGATAACTCATCTGCACGCGGCGCGCATCTTCCACCTTCATGATGTCGCGGTAGGCGCGCAGCGCGGCGAATGTCGTGGTGAACAGCTTGGTGCGATCGAGCTCGGTCTTTTCCTTGTAGTCGTTGATATCGTAGTTGACGATCACGCGTTCTTCCGGCGCCTGGCCGGGCTGGCCCGTGCGCAGCACGATGCGGGTGAACTGGTTGTTCAGGTCTTCGCGCATCCAGCGCGCCACTTCCAGGCCGCTGTCTTCGGCTTCCATGACCACGTCGAGGAAGACCAGGGCGATATCGCTTTCACGCGCCAGAATGTCTTTGGCCTCCTTGCCGCTGTAGGCATGCAGGAAGGTGAGCGCGCGTGCGTCCAGGCGAAACCGGTTCAGCGTCAGCTTGGTGATGTCGTGGATATCGGGCTCGTCGTCGACCAGTAATACCTTCCAGGGAGCGAGTTTGGGCGCGGTCGAGGCGGCGAGAAATGACATGGAAGGATCCCGGAAGATAGTCAAATTGATTGTAGTACGGGGCCATGTTATTGACAACAAGCAATACGAAATGCCTTTTCCAAATACAACGATGTCAATAACTCAATCAAATTCACCGATCTTCAGTCATACCTTTTCTGACACTGCTCGCAATAGAAACTGCGGCGCCGCGATTGTCCCAGATGGACTTTTTTGAACGGAATATTGCAGCGCGGGCAGGTGGATTTGGTGTGGGCCAGCCAGTGCTGTTTCAGCACGAAGGCCTTTTTCCATTCCAGGAAATCAAAGCTGTATTGACGCGCCTCTTCCACTAGCTGGCGCAGTTTTGGCGCGGGCAAGTCGCCGATGCGTGCCAGCGGGTGCAGGCGGATCCGGAACAGCACCTCGTTCTTGATGATATTGCCGACCCCGGCAAAAATGGTCTGGTCGAGCAGGGCATCGCAGGCCAGCATGTCGGGCGCGGCGCGCAGCTTCTTGCGCGCTTGCGCGGGATCCCAGTCGGGCGACATCACGTCCGCGCTCCAATCGTAGGCAGCATCGAGCGCAGGCTCGATCTGGCGCACCGAGCAGGCGTAGAAATTGAGCTCGCTGCCGTCGCTAAATTGCAGCGACAGACGCGGCGCGCTCTCTTTGCGCTCATCGATCCGATAGCTGCCAAACAGCATGAAATGGATGCGCAGCGCGGTTTTTGGCAAGGCAATCAGGAATTGCTTGCCGAAACTGCGCACGGCTTTCACCTTCTGGCCCTCCAGGCTGGACAGGTCGACCGTGCGCGTATTGCCCTCGGCGTGGGCGATGGTTTTGCCCTTGAAACGCGCGGCTTCCTCGCGCAAAATGAAAATCGATGGTCCTTCTGGCATGCTGTTCCCCCTTGCTATCCATTCTGTCGGGGAATCTTCAATGGCTGTGTGCGCCGCCTAACAATTCGATACAAACTGGGGACAAAGCGGCGCTGGAAGTGGGCGAAAAAGGGCGTATATTGAATTGATGAACTGCACGAAAGGAATCGACATGAACACCCTGATCCGGCGCGCCACCGTGGCCGCCCTGGCGCTGACGGCACTGGCGAGTGCCGGGAGCGCGCTGGCCAGCCCGGCCACCGTGACGTACGCTGAACCCGACCAGTTTACCGACGTGCCCCGTTCGGGCTGGGACCGTGAACGCATCCTCAAGCAGCTGACGGGCCACTTCGATGTGCTGGCGGCCCGTCTGCCGGCGGGGCAAACGCTGAGCGTGGAAGTGCTCGACCTCGATCTGGCCGGGCGCACTTTCCCGGGGGCGATGCGCAATCCTGATCTGCGGGTGATGGGCACGGGGGCGGACTGGCCGCACATGCGCCTGCGCTTCAGCATCAAGGAAGGCGACAAGGTCATCAAGAGCGGCGAGGATAATCTGAGCAGCATGAGCTATCTGGAGCGCATTAACCGGTACGACAAGGGCGATAGCCTGCGTTACGAAAAAGCGATGCTCGA
>DASWMN010000234.1:0-1975 GCA_036399735.1 Telluria sp.
GCCAGTTTTACCGGCATTCTCGGCTACAGCTGGTCGCCGGACGGCAAACAGCTGCTGGTGCCGATCGCGGGCGACCTGTACCTGGTCGACGTGGCCAGGCCGGAGGCCGCGCGCAAGGTCGCCAGCGGCAACGTGGCGGACCCGAAGATCTCGCCGCGCGGGCATTATCTGTCCTTCCTGCGCAAGCAGAATCTGTACGTGATCGACCTGGCCAGCGGCGCTGAAAAGCAGCTCACCAGCGACGGCGGCGGCACCATCTTCAACGGCGAAGCCGAATTCGTGGCGCAGGAAGAAATGGGCCAGCGCACCGGCTACTACTGGGCCCCGGACGAATCGGCGATCGCCTACAAGCGCTTTGACGAAGCCCCGGTACCGGTGGTCAAACGCACCGAGATCTTTGCCGACCACACCACCGTGGTCGATCAGCGCTACCCGGCCGCGGGCGACCCGAATGTATTGGTCGATCTGCTGATCGTGCCGGTCGCCGGCGGCGCGCCGCGCAAGGTGGAACTGGGCGCCAACCGTGACATCTACCTGGTGCGCGCCGACTGGAGCAGCGACAGCAAACAACTGATGTACCAGATCCAGACGCGCGACCAGAAAAAGCTCGACCTGGTCGCGGTCGATGCCGCCACGCTGGCGCAGCGCACCGTGCTGACCGAAACCTCGCCCACCTACGTGATGATCCACGACGACCTGCGCTTCCTGAAAAAACGCCAGGCCTTCCTGTGGTCGTCCGAGCGCAGCGGGCGCAATCACCTGTACCTGTATGACCTGAACGGCAAACTGCTCAAGACGATTTCGCGCGGCGAATGGGGCATCGACAATGTGCTGGCGGTGGATGAAGAAGCCGGCCGCGTGTACGTCGCATCGAACCGCGACGCGGTGGTCGACAAGCAGACTTACTGGCTGGCTCTGGACGGCAGCGCGGCCGACAAGCCGGTGCGCGTCACCAAAGCCGACGGCTGGCACGATTCGGCTTTCGCCCGCAACGGCGCCGTGTTCGTCGACACCTGGTCGGACCCGTCGACCCCGCCGCAGGTCGCGATCCGCAAGCCGGACGGCGCGCTGGTCGACTATCTGCTCGAGAACAAGGTCGCGCCCGGCCACCCGTACGCCGCTTATCTGCCGGACCACTTGAAGACCGAATACGGCACGCTGCCCGCCAGCGATGGCCAGACCCTGCACTACTCGATCATCAAGCCCAGCGGCTTCGATGCGGCCAAACGCTATCCGGTCTACCTGTCCACCTATGGCGGCCCGCACGCCCAGCACGTGCAGCGCAAGTGGGGCACGATGTTCGACCAGTACATGGCGCAGCAGGGTTATGTGGTGTTCAGGCTGGACAACCGCGGATCGTTCCGGCGCGAGCGCAAATTCACCGATGCGACCTACCTGAGCCTGGGCAAGCGCGAAGTGGAAGACCAGGTCACCGGCATCGACTGGCTGGCCAAACAGCAGTTTGTCGATCCGAAGAAGATCGGCGTATTCGGCTGGAGCTACGGCGGCTTCATGTCGCTGCGCCTGCTGTCGGCGGCATCCGACAAGATCGCGGCCGGCGTGTCGGTGGCGCCCGTGACCGACTGGGCCCTGTATGACACGCACTACACCGAACGCTATGTCGGCGCGACGCCCCAGGGCAACCCGCAAGCCTACAAGGACAGCGGCGTATTCGCCCACATCGACGGTCTGAAGTCGCCGCTGCTGCTGGTGCACGGCATGGCCGACGATAACGTCCTGTTCACCAACACCACGCGCCTGATCGAGCAGCTGGTCAACCGCAACGTGCAGTTCGACCTGATGACCTACCCTGGCGCCAAGCACGGCATCTCGTCGCGCGCCGGCCAGCGCCATGTGTACGGTCTGATCGACAGCTTCTTCCGCAAGCATGTGAAAGGCGAGGCCAAGTAAAAAGTGGCGCGCGAAAAAAAACGGCCGCGAAGTTCGCGGCCGTTTTTTTATTCGGAAATAAGTT
>DASWMN010000235.1:0-4938 GCA_036399735.1 Telluria sp.
GATTTCGAAGGTATAGGTCCCGGCCGGGAGGTTGGTGTAGTTGACCGAGCGCGAGGCGCCGGCGGCCAGTTCGCGCCAGTCCTTGTCGTAGCCGTGCAGACGGTAGCGCAGCACCACGCTGGCCGGGTCCTGGAAGGAAAGGGCGGTAAATTCGAAGGCCAGGTCGCGCGCGTCGTTGGGGAGCTTGAGGCTGTGGCCGGCGCGCACATCCTGCCATTTGTCGTGCACCCGCAGCCGTTCGATGACGGCAGTGGGCGCGGTCATGTTCTTGGCCACGCCCAGGGTGTCGAGCGTGACCACGCCGTCGCGGCTGGGCAGCCACAACACGCCTGCCGTGTCCATGAAGCCCTTGGAATTGCCGGCGCCGTTGCAGCAGTAGCCCTGCTCGCCGCTGCGGCGGTCGCCCCGTTCATTGAGGATCATCTCCGCGTATGCGGTCTTGGCGCTGCCGTTCTGGACCTGGCGCATTTCCGACAGGGCGGCGCGGGTGATGCCGCGGATCCCGGCCTCCCACAGGAAGCCGGCATTGTCCTCGGCCATGAAGAAGGCCGTGTTGGGCGGGAAGTTGTCGGCCCGGCTGAAACGCTGCCAGCTGCGCCCGTTATACAGATACGTGTCCTCGGCCAGGGTGCTGATGACCAGCGAGCCATCGGCCAGTTCCAGCACCGAGGTGACGTCCATCTTGGGGCGCAGGCCCTGGCCAAGGCCGAGCTGGACAAATTCTTCGCCGCGCTTTTCGTAGAGGCCGTCCTGGGTGGCCACCAGCAGGCGGCCATCTTTCAATTCGCGGATCTGGCGCACGCGGAAATCGGCCAGACCATCTTCGCTGCCGTAATTGCGCAGCTGTTCGCCGACCTGGTGGAACAGGCCTTCGCTGGTGGGAATCCACAGGCTGTTGTCCCTGGCGCGCACGATGCCGTTGATCTGGGCGTTGGCCAGCGGTGCAAAGGCAGCCGGGGTTTCCAGCTTGCCGTCACGGTAGATCACCAGGCCGCGCCGGGTGCCGATCCAGATGCGGTCGGCTTCGGCCAGCAGGTTGTAGGCATGCGGGTGCGGCAGCTGGTCGCCGCGCAGCACGTGGGTGAAGCGGCCGCCGCTGAACACCGACAGGCCGTCATTGGTGCCGACCCAGGTGCGTCCGTCGGGCGCGCGCGCCACCGACCAGACGATCGGCTCGGTCAGGCCTTCGGCACCCGACAGGCGCCGCGTCGAGCCGTTCCACATGCGCACCAGGCCCACCCACTGGCTGCCAAACCACAGATTGCGTTCGCGGTCTTCGAAGGCCGAGATGATGCCTTTGACGGCAGTCGGGTTCTTTTCCGGGATGACCTCGGCCAGCACGCCGTCGCGCAGGCGCGCCACGCCGGCATTGCTGCTGACCCAGAGGCTGCGGTCGCTGTCCTGGAACAGCATGTTGATCGGCGAATTCTGCAGCACCGGGTCGGTGGTGGCCGGGAGCCACTGGTCGCCCTCCCGCACCAGCAGGCCGACGCTGGTCCCGGCCCAGATTTTGCCATGGGCTTCGGCCAGACGCGTGACCATCGCCTGGCGCAGCGGCTCGGGCAGCGGCAGGGGCAGCGCGGTGGCCCCTTGCAGGCGCGTGACGGCGCCGGTGGTGCCGACATAGATGCCATCGGCGCTCTTGAGCAGGGCGGTGGCGGGGACCGGGCTGCCCGCGCGCAGCACCAGCTTGCCGTCGCGCACGTCGAACACCCCGTTGTTGGTGGCGGCAACGATCCGGCCTTCGTCTTCAACCAGGGCATTGATGTCGAGCGCCGGGAACTGGCTTGGGTCGGCAATGGGAATGGTACGGAACACCCCGTTTTCGTAGACCGCCAGGCCTTTATACGTGCCGATCCAGACCCGGCCGGCGCTGTCGGCCAGCAGCGAGCGCGATAATACGCCGGGCAACTCGGGGTTGGTTTCCGGTGAATAGATGGTGAAGCGCACGCCGTCAAAGCGGGCCACGCCAGCCTGGGTGGCGACCCAGATGTAACCTTGCTGGTCCTGGACGATGGCGCTGACGCTGATCTGTGGCAGGCCGTGCTGAATCGACCAGATATTGCGCACATAGTGGTGGAAGGCTTTGCCCGGATCGAGCGCGTGCGCGGGCAGGCAGACCCCGAGCGCGGCGCCGCACAGCAGTACGCAGGTCAGGAAACGCGAAAGGAAAAGCCTGCTCATTGCCCATGCCCCAGAGTGACCCCGCAGAGCACGGGGACCAGCAATAATCCTACCTGACTAGTCCGGCAGGCAGCGCACAGCGCTGCTAATTGTTGCCGCAAAACCACAAAAATTGGCAGGAGAGCGCTCAGGCAGCGCGCGTGAGGGCATCCTGGCTCAGCCATTCGTAGAGCGCCGGTACCGCCATCGGGCGCGCGAACAGGAAACCCTGGGCCATCGGACAGCCGAGCGCCTGCAGGATCTGGGCCTGGCGCTCGTCCTCGACGCCTTCGGCGATGACCGCCAGCCCCAGGTTGCGGCCCAGCTGAATCACCATTTCGGCGATGCTGCTGCCGCGCGCCGAGCCGGTGATCTCGGTCACGAAGGCGCGGTCGATTTTCAGCTTGTCGACCTGCAGGCGCTGCAGGTAGGACAGCGAGGAGAAGCCGGTGCCGAAGTCGTCGATCGCGATCGACACGCCGGTGTGCTTGATCTGCGCCAGCATCCTGATCAGGAGGTCGGGTTCTTCCATTGCCATCGATTCGGTGATTTCAAGTTCGATGTTTTCGGGCGGCGCGTTGGTATCCTGCAGCGCCGTGCGCAGCATTTCGAGGAAGTAGGGGTGGCGGAACTGCACTTGCGAGACGTTGACCGACATGGTGAAGTCGCGGTAGCCGGCCGCGCGCAGGCGCACCACTTCCTGGCAGGCGGCGCGCAGGACCCATTCGCCGATATCGATGATCAGGCCCGAGTATTCGGCGATCGGAATGAAGCGGTCGGGCGAAATGAACTTGCCGTCCTCGCCACACCAGCGCAGCAGCGCTTCGGCGCCGACCGGACGGCGCGTGGCCAGATCGATCTGCGGCTGGTACACCACCGACAGTTCACCCCTGGCAAAGCCGGTGCGCAGCGCGTGCATCAGTCGCACCCGCTCGCGGATTTCCACCCCCATGCTGCGCGAGAAGTAGAAGTGGCCGGCGCGCTGCTGCAGCTTGGCGCGCTTGAGGGCGATGTCGGCATCCTTGAGCGCGTCGGCGCCGGTGCCGTCATGTTCGCCCAGGCGCACCAGGCCCAGGGTGGCCGAGAGCTGCACTTCCTGGCCCTCAATCGGGAACGGCGCTTCGAACAGGGCCAGGATGCGGGCCGGGTTCACGGCCGAGGCGTCGCCCAGCACCGAGAAAATGTCGCCACCGATGCGCGCGACCGTCAGTTCCTGCCCCAGGCTGGTTTGCAGGCGGCCGGCCACCGCCACCAGCAGGGTGTCGCCAAAATGGTGACCGAGGGCGTCGTTGGTTTCAGCGAAGTGGTCCAGGTCGACCAGCGACAGGGTGGCGTCGGCGCGGCCCGGGCCGGCCAGGGTGGCGTCCAGAATTTCCACCAGGCGGGTGCGGTTGGGCAGCTTGGACAGCTGGTCGTAGAAGGCGGCGTTGTGCAGGTGGCTGACCAGCTCCACATTGTGCAGGCCGACCGAGACGTTACTGCAAAACACTTCGAGCAGGCGCTGGTCGATGTCGTCGAGCGGGCGCGCCAGCGCCAGGTAAGCGACAAAGTCGCGGCAAGCCTTGCCGGCAAAGTACAGCGTCAGGTAGGCGCTGTCGTAGATGTTGCGCCGCGCAGCGATGGTGCGTTCCAGCGCAGCGTGGATGGCCGCGTCTTCGCGCGCGCCCAGCAGGCCCGTGCCCAGACGGCGGCAGTGGCCGGCCGTGGCCATGATCAGGAGCTGGTCGCCATGGGCGCCGTCGGCGCATTCCTGCACGCACAGCACGCCATTGGCCGGCATGGCCAGGATGTCGGCCACCTGGGCCAGCACGCCGGCGGCAAAATTGTGCACGCCGTGCAGGGCCATCAGCTCGGTGCTGGCCTGCACCACCTGGTCCAGGCCGCGGCGGCTGGCGCTGATGGCGCGGATCTGTTCGTAGGAACGGATCGCCGCCGTCACCGTGGTAAACAGCTTGATGCGGGTCAGTTCGGACTTGGTCTTGTAGTCGTTGATGTCGAAATCGCGGATGGCGTCGATCTCGGGCGCGTAACCAGGCTGGCCGGTGCGCAGGATGATGCGCACGTCCGCCAGCTTGAGCGTTTCGCGGATGTAGCGCACCAGGTGCAGGCCGGCGTCGTCCTGTTCCATGACCACGTCGAGCAGAATGACGGCGATGTCGGTTTCGGTGCGCAGCATTTCGCGCGCCTGGCCGGCCGAATAGGCGTGCACGAATTCGAGCGGCCGGTGCTGCATGTCCAGATTGCCGAGCGCGAAAGTGGTGGTCGAGTGCACGTCCTCATCGTCATCGATGATCATCACGCGCCAGACATGGGAAGCGCCGCCCGCCGTCGCCGGCGCCGGGTGCTCGTCCAAAAAGACCAGGTCGTCGTGATCGTCCCTGGTGTTGTCAGGGGACGTGCTCGATGGGGGCATGTAGTGCTTCTCCGGGATGCGTTTTCAATAGCATGCCACGAAATCAGGCCCTTGCGCGAATTAACGTTAAGAAAAACAAATTCCGAAAAAACCGATGCGAAATGGTGACACACGGACATTCTACTTGCCTCCAGGGCATCTTGAGCAGGGCCTCCGCCAGCAAACTGGCGCGGACTGGTAGAATTGGCCTTTCCGCCACTCTTCTTTTCATCATGTCCGGCAATTCATTTGGCAAGCTGTTCTGCGTTACCACATTTGGCGAGTCGCACGGTCCGGCCATCGGCTGCATCATCGACGGCTGCCCGCCGGGCATGGCATTGTCGGAAGCGGACATCCAGCCGGACCTGGACCGGCGCAAACCG
>DASWMN010000236.1:0-14863 GCA_036399735.1 Telluria sp.
CCATTGCTGGCACAGAAGCCTGCGACGACTAAAAGTTTTGCCAAACGCATGTGAACCTCCTAGACTGAGGGAAAACACGGAAAAAACGCTCCGAAATCGGCGCGGCCTTGCATTGAACCCGGAATTGGAGTATAAAGGTTCCATAACCGGAGGTATCGCACCATGAACCTGGCCTACGCCTACCCAAAAAGTCGTTTCGAACCCGCCGTACTGGTCGACCTGAATGCCCGCGCCGAGCGCGAGCGCCTCTCCAAGTCCGCCCTCATCGGCTTTTTCAAACTGGTTGCTGCCTGGAAGCTGCGCGACGAAGATGCGCGCGAACTGCTCGGTGGCCTGTCTTCTTCGACGTTTTACGAGTGGAAAAAAAATCCGGACCGCGTGCTCGAAGTCGACCGCATCACACGTATATCGTATTTACTTGGCATCTACAAGTGCCTGCACATCCTTTACGGCGACAAGCTCGCCGACGAATGGATCACCCTCCCGAATAAAAACCCGGTGTTTGGCGGCCGCACGCCGCTGTCGCAAATGCTCGCTGGCGGCTTGCTGGCCATGCAGATGGTGCGTAAATTGCTCGACGCCCGACGCGGAGGTCTCTAATCTTGCCCGTCGTTCCCAAACTCACCACCCTGCGCCAGTTCGACACGTTCCGCCTGATCCCGTCCCGCTTTGCCGACGTCGAAGACTCGGTCCTGGCCCCGCTGGCCGACAGCGAAGCCGTGCTGCGCGACCTGTTCACGCTCGACAATGCCACCAATGAACGCCTGCGCGGCGAATACGGCGGCCTGCCCGGCATCGGCGTCGATGAACTGGTCTTTGGCGTACCGAATTTCCGCATCATCAACGCGGCCTATACCTATCCGCGCCCGGAAGGCAGCCGCTTCAATGACGGCGAACGGGGCGCCTGGTATTGCGCGTTCGAAGTCGAAACCTCGCTGGCCGAAATCACCTTCCACAAGACAGTGGAATACACGGAAATCGACCGCTTCGACGACAGCGTCACCTACCAGGCCATGCTGGCCGACTTCACCAGCATCTTCCACGATATCCGCGGTATCGAGGCCTATGAAGGCAGCCTGGATCCAACCAGCTACATCGAGTCGCAGCAGCTGGCCAACGAATTGCTCGACAGCGGTTCGATGGGCGTGATCTATCCCAGCGTGCGGCGCGCCGGCGGCAACTGCCTGGCCTGCTTCCGTCCCGCGCTGGTGGGCAATGTCCGCAAAGGGCAAGCCTACCGCCTGACCTGGTCCGGCTCCCCAACGCCCGTCATTGAAACTATTTAAGCAAGCGTACCCGCATGAAAACCAAACCTGAACAAGACACCGACCTGCGCGTCAAGGTCAACCGTGAAACCGCGCGCCTGCCATGGTCCGAGCTGCAGCGCCACTTCGCCCAGGGTACCGTGATTTACGTCAGCGAAGAGCTGGACCTGGTCGACGTGGCGGTGCGCATCTCGCACGACGACAAGGACAACATCGCCAAGTGGATGGCCGAAGGCAAAGTCGGCAAGGTGTCGGACATCCAGGCCCAAACCTGGACCGAATCGGACGCCTCGCTATGGACGTCCGTCGTCAGTCCGTTTGTGCTGGTGCAGCCGGCAAAAAAGCAGGTGCACTAAAGCGCGGCTGGTAAGGTCCGCTTGCTTTTGTTCAGAACGTAGTGGGCATCCTTGCCGTCGACGCGCTCGCGGGTCCACCCCTGTGCATGGTAGAAGCGGTCCGCCCTGGTCTGTGTCCCGGTACTTAGCTGTACCGCGTCATGACCCTGGGCAAAAAGCCAGGCGACGGCCAGATCGAGCAAATGCCTGGCGATCCCCCGCCCTTCGAACTGTTTTGACAGGAAGAGTGCCCAGATCGACCCATCGGTGTTGTTTGCATAGCTAAATCCCACCACCACACCATCAACTTCCGCGACCCATCCGCGCCCCAGCGTTTCCAGATAGTCCACATACATTTGTCTGGTCACCCGGCTTGGGTCGGAGAGAATATTTTCGGTCACACCGAGCCGAATGGCTGACATCGCGGGAATATCGTCAGAAGTCGCCCTGCGAAAGCTGGGCATTGGCGTTGTTAGCATAGGTTTTAATTTTCGATGAAATGACAGGTAGTCTGCGCCGGGTTCGGCAGTGATTATCGGCGCCTGCCAGGCTCGCGGTCAACTCGTCTCCCGCGTGCTCAATACCCGGTCGATCAAACCATATTCCGCCCCCTGACTGGCGGACATGTAATTGTCCCGGTCCGAATCCTTTTCGATTTGCGCCATCGTCTGCCCGGTGCGTTCTGCCAGGAGTGAGTTAAGGCGGTGCCGCTGATACAGCACTTCGCGCGCCTGGATCTCAATATCGGCCGCCACGCCTTGCGAGCCGCCATGCGGCTGGTGGATCATGATGCGGGCATTGGGCAAGGCATAGCGTTTGCCGATGGCCCCCGCCGCAAGCAGAAAGGACCCCATGCTGGCCGCGAAACCGGTGCACAGCGTGGACACGTCCGGTTTGATGAACTGCATCGTGTCGTACACCGCCATTCCCGCATACACCGACCCGCCCGGGGAATTGATATACAGCGAAATATCCTTGTCGGGATTATCCGATTCGAGAAACAGCAACTGTGCCACAATCAGGTTGGCCGATTGCTCGGTCACTTCCCCAACCAGAAAAATCACGCGCTCTTTCAGCAAGCGCGAGTAAATATCGAAGGCGCGCTCACCGCGTCCGGTCTGCTCGATCACAGTGGGAACCAGGCCCAGTCCCATGGGAGAATTCGACATCATGTTCATCCTTTTGCGGTAGAGTTGACTTACAAGCGCTTGACGCACCGGGCGCGGGCAAATGTGACGCCCAAAAAAAATATCGCTGGCGTGTCACATCCGGGCCGCGCCATACGTCAAGCAGCACCCGCACCTCACAAGGAGATTTACGATGCAAGCCAGTGCAGACCCCGATGCCGCGCTTTTCTCGCAATTGCGCCCGCGCCTGATCGCCATCGGCTGCCGCATTGTGGGCAATCTGGCCGAGGCGGAAGATGTCGTGCAGGATTGCTTTCTCAAGTGGCAAGGCGCCGAACAGGCAGCGCTGGCAACGCCGGCCGCCTGGCTGACGACAGTCGTGCAGCACCACGCCATCGACCACTTGCGCAAACGCGCACGGGACGCGCTCGCGGCGCGCATCGCCACAGAACTGGTACCGGATATCCCACCCGAACTGCCAGAAGACAATCTACTGCGTCGTCTTGCCTTGGAAGAAGCCTTGGCCCGCATGGCGGCCTGCCTGTCGCCAGCCGAGCAACTGGCCCTGGTACTGCATGAAGTATTCGAGTGTGCGCATGCCGACATCGCGGCCGCGCTGGGCACGACGACGCCGAATGCACGCCAGCATCTTGCCCGCGCACGGCGTCATCTGCGCGAGAACCAGGATGAAGCCGCGCCAGAAGAAAAATTGTCCCGCGAGCTGATACGCCGCTTTCAGGCTGCGATCAACAGCGTGGACGTGCCGACGATGGTGACGCTGCTGGCCGGCGAGCAGCCGGTGTCCGTTTGCGATACGCCGCAAATGCGGCTACACCGGGCCTGCCCCGCCAACGACGCGGCTTACAGCCAGTTACTGGCGTCATAGGCGCGGCGGCTAGTGCCGTTCCACAAACCGCGGTCCGACAAACACGCGCGCCGCATTGCCGCGCTCGGCCTGGGTATGGCGTAGTCGCCGGTCTGACTTGCCCTGCTCCACGGCAACCGTCGCGAGATCAGCCAGTTTGCTTGAAAGCAAACGTGCGGCCAGCCGCTTGTTGGCATGCTGGCTGCGCTCGCTTTGCACTTTCACCGACAGCCCGGTGGGTAGGTGGGTGGCGCGAATGGCACTGTCCGTCTTGTTGACGTGCTGGCCACCAGGGCCGGATGCGCGCGAGGCCTCATACCGGATCTCGCCCGGCGCGGCATCGGCCTCCGGCGGCACGAACGCACTGCCGCCGAGGAACCAGTTTTTGCGCTTGAGCAGCTTGCGATAAGGGCTTTCGCACACCCACAGCAGGCTGCCGCACCAGCGTGATGCCAGCAAGCGATCCGCTTGCCCAGCTGGATCATCGAGCTCCAGCAGGACCGAGCGCAACGTACCTGGTGCCGGTCCGTCCAGCTGCTCCAGCAGGCGGACGGCCACCTTTGCGCTGACCGCCTCAGCATGAAGCGCCTCCAGCGCCTTGCGAACCGCCAGACAGCATTCCACAGGGCCCGTATTGGCCGTAATTTGCAACCAGATCATCAGCAGCACTCCCCACGTGTTTTGTAGGTGAGCACGGGTTTGCTGCGGGCCACAACGTTTGCCAGACCGGCGCCAACCAGGCAAGCAAGTACGCTGTCCACGTTCTTGTACGCCTGCGGCGCCTCCTCGTAAATCAAGGCACGGTCGTTGCAGATCACACGTCCGCCCATTGCCGTACGGCTCAACTGGCTGGGCGTGGCAATGCGTTCAAGCCGCCCTTTGCAATCGGTGCGCTGCCACTTGCGCCCTGCCCCGTGCGCCAGCGAGTACAGGCTGAGCGCGCCAGCGTCCAGCACTGGTTCGATGAGATAACTGTAGTCATCCCGCGAACCCGGCAGCATGACCATGCCCTGGTCGCTCGGCGTCGCGCCTTTGCGGTGCAGCCAGCCTTGTTGACCATCGATGCATGCTGGCACAACCGTGTTGTGATTGACCTCGAGCACGGGCAGGCCTTCGCAGCGCAGCCGCTGGAAGATGCGGGCGGCAATCAAGGCACGATTCAACTCAGCGAACTGGACAGCCGCGTCATGCTGCGCCAGATACGCGTTTGCTTCCGGTGAACCTGCCGCCAGGCCTGCGTGGCTGAAACTGTCGACATGCGCACGCAGCACCGCCTGCCCCAATCCGCGCGAGCCGCTGTGCACCAGCAACTGCAGGCTCTTCGGCAGGATTGCCGCGTGCGCCACCGTTTCTGCGCATTCGACCTTGTCGATCACCTGCAGCTCGGCAAAGTGATTGCCGCGTCCTATGGTCCCCAGCGAACGCAGATGCGCGGTGTCGAGGCCGGCCCGCTCCAGCGCAGCGGCCAACGTGGCGACACGTTCTTTCAAGGAGGGATCGCGCCGTTCAAGGAGAGCCCGCTCGTCCGCATCGATGACATCGTCGAGGTTGCCGATCTGCTTGTCGATCTTGTCGAGTCGCGCCTTGCCGGCGACGATATCGGTCTGCCACAGCGCCATGCCGCAGCCGATGTCATTGCCCACCAGTGCAGGATACAAGCGCCCGACGGAGAAAAATGCCGCGCCGACAGGATAACCACGGCCGGGATGCAAGTCGGGCAGCCCGACCACACGCTGCATGCCGGCCAATTGCGAGGTGGTTTTGGTTTGTTGTACAGCAGCGTCTTCGAGCCACAGGCGCTCGGACGCGATGATCGCAATGCGATCAGAAATAATTTGAACAAAATTGCCCATATGATGCCAATCCAAAAAATAAAACGACGGATTGGGCGTGGCGGCGCGCGGACGAGGAACTCGTCCCGGAAGCGCTAGAGATTAGTGCAGGACGTGACCAGCCAGACCCAGAAAAGGAGTGGTAGACGGTTTAACTTGCATGGTGACTCCTTTCGTAAAGTGGGTTGGCTTGCTAAGGTCGGGGATATTAATTCGTTTTTTACGTCATGACAAGCGAAAGTTGAACACTTGGGTACATTCTCGCATTTGCTGCCGATTTACTTCAGCGCGTGCCAATCGCCAGCGCATCTGCTTCCGTGAGCATTTTCTCTGGAGCGATTTCCGGTTGGGTCAGGATCTTGCTCGCGATCAGCTCATTGGCTGGCGCCAATATCGAGAAATGGCTTTTCCTGGGTACCGGCAGAAAGCGAATCATCGGATTCTTGTTCGCCTTCGCCATTTCCCTCAGATCGTCCATATTGCCATCCATCGCGCCTTCAAGCACGAACAAGGGGCGTTTGACTGAATCCATCCAGCCGATCGGGGAACGCAGCGCCGATTCCCTGGCGTTATCGGGCGAATGATAGATCAGCGACGTCCCGTAATTATTCGGATTCGAAACCGGTCCGAAAGCAAACACCGCCTGGAACATCGATGTCGATTCCGCCACCAGCATGGCGATTGTCCCGCCCGTGCTATGGCCACCCAGGTAAATGCGGTGAGGATCCACATACGGCAGCGAGGCGAGATAATTGGCAGCGGCGATCACGTCGTCGATCTCGCCCAGATAGCCTTCCCGCTTCCCAGGATTGTCATTGCCGCCACGCAGGGACGGGAACATCGTGACCACGCCAGCCTTACGGTAGGCGGCAGCCGACTGGTCATCCCCACGCGGCTTGGGCGACCACATCTCCCCTAAAGAATTGCTGTCGCCACCGGTGATCCAGACAATTGCCGGATGCTTCTTGCCATCGCCCGGATCAGGCGTGACATAGGCCGCAAGCCGCCCCACGGGCGATTCGAAGCGCACCAGGTTCAACACGCCTTTTGGTGGTGCGGGCACAGCCGGCTCCTTATCGCCTGGGCGAACCAGTTCGGTTTTGAAGCCGATGCGCGCCTGCGTCAGTGCGCTGGCGCCAGTGGGTGTAGCGGCTTGGGCAGCGATCGGTCCGGACAACAGGACTAGTGTCAACGACCAGGTCAGGCGAAGGAACATGATTACTTTCGAAAATGATCAACGGCGTTTCAGAATCGAGCCGAGCACGCCGCGAATGATCTCGCGCCCCACGGTCGAGCCGATGCTGCGCGCAGCCGATTTGACCATGGCTTCGACAGGGGTCTGACGCTTGCTGCCGCTGCCGCCGAACAAATCGCCCAGTCCGCCGATCATGCCGCCAAAGCCGCCGGAATCTGCAGGCGCTTCAGCTTTCCGGGGCGCCTCGTTCCGCGCCGGCGCATCGGCCCGGATTTGCGCCTCCTTCTCGGTGGCGGCCGTCGCGGCCGTGCGCCGAGAAATGATTTCGTAGGCGGACTCGCGGTCCACGGTTTTCTCGTACACACCCGCCACCACCGATGTCGCCAAAGCATCCTTGCGCGCGGCAGCATCGATGGGGCCGATCTGCGACGCCGGCGGCAGAATGAACGCGCGTTCGACCATGTTCGGCCGCCCCTTTTCATCCAGGAAGGACACCAGCGCTTCGCCCACGCCCAGCTCGGTAATCACTTGCGCGGTATCGATGGCGGGATTCGGGCGGAAAGTTTCCGCTGCTGCCTTGACGGCTTTCTGGTCGCGCGGTGTATAGGCGCGCAGCGCATGCTGCACGCGGTTGCCAAGCTGGCCGAGCACCGTATCCGGAATATCGAGCGGATTTTGGGTAATAAAAAATACGCCCACGCCCTTGGAACGGATCAGGCGCACGACTTGTTCTATCTTTTGCAGCAACTGCTTTGGCGCATCGGTGAACAGCAGATGCGCTTCATCGAAGAAGAACACCAGCTTGGGCTTTTCCAGGTCCCCGACTTCGGGCAGGTTCTCGAACAGCTCGGACAGCAGCCACAGCAAAAACACCGAATACATGGCCGGCGCCATCATCAGCTTGTCGGCTGCCAGAATGTTGACGATGCCCTTGCCTTTCGCGTCGGTCTGCAGCAAGTCATCAATGTTGAGCATGGGCTCGCCAAAGAACTTGTCGCCGCCCTGCTCTTCAATGGCCAGCAAACCGCGCTGAATGGCCCCGATACTGGCCGCCGAAATATTGCCGTACGTGGTGCGGTAATCGGCCGCGTTGTCGCCCACATTCTGCAGCATGGCGCGCAGATCCTTGGTATCGAGCAGCAGCAGGCCATTGTCATCGGCGATCTTGAAGACCAGTTGCAGCACGCCTTCCTGCGTATCGTTCAGGTTCAGCATGCGCGACAGCAGCAAGGGGCCGAGATCGGACACGGTCGCGCGGACGGGATGGCCCTGCTCGCCAAACACGTCCCAGAACGTGACCGGACACGCGGCCCAGGCTGGCTCTTCAAGTTCCAGCGACTGCAGGCGCGATTTCATTTTTTCCGATGCCGCACCAGCCTTGGCCATGCCTGACAGATCGCCTTTCACGTCGGCCATGAACACCGGCACCCCGATCCCCGACAGCGCTTGGGCAATGGTCTGCAGCGTCACCGTCTTGCCGGTCCCGGTCGCCCCGGTGATGCAGCCATGCCGGTTGACCAGGCTCGACAGCATCTCGAGGGTCAGCGCCGGCTTGGCGCTCAGGTTTTTTGCGATCGGCAGAGAAACGGACATGGCGGTGACCTTAATATGTAGACAGGAAAGTGTAGCTTACTTTGGTCCGCCCACGTTCACCATGCCTTTGAAGTCGTAAGGAATGACAACGGTGTGCACCTTGCCTTCCGCAATGCCTTCCGCAATCTTCATTTGGGCCTGGGCCTGCATGTAGCTGATGGCCCCGGCATTGGCGTTCAGCGCCGAGATCCGTTCCGCCTCTTTCTTGGCGATCTGGACTTCGACTTCCTTGGTCTTTTCTTCGTTTTTGGCGCGCACCAGGTTATCGGCGCTGGCCTTGACCGCATCGCTTGGCACCATGCTGAAGACGCGCACCTGCGAAATGATGATGCCGTTGAGTTTCTCGTCCGCCAGCGTCTTGCTCATGCTGCTCTGGATTTCTTCCTCGATCTGCGCGCGGTTGTCGTTCATGTTCAGCGCTTCATACTTGCGTGCGGTCTTGTACACGGCGTTGCGCGCAGTCTGATAAATATACTGGTGCATCAGGTAGATATCGCCCGAATTGTCGACCATGTGGAAGGAACGGCTCTTGTTAATGTAGAGATCCGATACTGCAGACGGTACGATGTTATAGACCACGCTGATGTCGAAATCCTTCATCGTGGAATTGTCCGAAGCGAGCGGATTGAGGTCGCGCACATCCACGCTCACGTCCTTGATCGGGAATGTCAGCACCTTGCCGATCACGGTCTGATTGAAACTGCCGGCGACCAGTTCAGTGCCTTCAATCGTTTTATCAAAATTCACGCGCAGACCGACTTCGCCGGTCTCGACAATGGTGCACCCCGTGGTGGCCAGTCCAAGGCACATCGCAACTGCCACTACAGGAATCAATTTCTTCATTTTTCTCTTTCAGGTGAATTTTTTGCGCGCAAATGCACACTTCCAGTAGGAAACATTACCTATATACTGTGTAAATGTAAAGATGCCTTGCTACGACACCACATATCACCGCGCGATGCGCTTGCTGGAGTTATCCTGAACACTGAAACACTGCGTATTTCGCCTGGCATCACGCTGGTACCCGTCTCCCTCAGCCATGCCGCCGCGCTCTCGACGATGGTGCAAGAGAACCAGGCGCACCTCAATACCTATCTGCCTGTTGTTACTGCCCTGGCCACGCTGGAAGCGGCCCAGGAACATTTACGGCACGTGATCGCCGGCACTGATGACGGTGATTTATTCGAATGGCATATTTTCAGCGGTGACCAGCTGTCGGGCGCCATCCGCATCCACCATTTCGAAAAACTGCATCACAAAGCCTCCATCGCCTACTACATCGACGCCCGTCAGCAAGGTGCGGGACTGGCGACGATGTCGGCGCGCGCGGTGATCGCCCAATGCTTTCGCCGTCTGAAGCTGAACCGCATCGAACTGCGTTGTGCCGCCGATAATCTGGGCAGCCAGCGCGTCGCCAAGCGGCTTGGTTTTACATGGGAAGGCATGCTGCGCCAGGCCGAATGGAATGACGGCGTGTTTGTCGACCACTTCGTCTACAGCCTGCTGCGCCAGGACGCGGGCGCGCTGCTTCAGTCGGCGTGAGAGTGGTGCTTCATCGCGTGCGCCAGCACTGCCATCAGATGGGCGCTGCGCGCGGGGTCGCGTTCATAACCGGCGGCGCCGTACTGCAGGTTCTGCGCCAGTTGCTGTAACGCCGCCGGATACTCGCGTTCGGCCGCGCGGTCCAGCCATAGACGCGCCTGCGCCTCGTCGCGCTCACGCCCTTCTCCGGCAGCGAGCATGTTATGCAACGTGAACATGGCTGCCGGATGGCCCGCCTGCGCTGCCGAGGCGATCAAATCGAACGCCCTGGCAGGATCGCGCCCGACGCCGATGCCCTGGCGTGTCATGCGCCCCAGGTCGTAGCGCGCCGTGACCGAGCCAGCGTTGGCCGCCGCGCGCACCGTCGCCAGATCGCCCGCCTCGAGCGGACGCGCGCCGGCGTGACACAGCCCCACCGACAGCAAAACGGCGAACAAGCCCCGTTTCACTTGGACAGATCAAACTGATACAGGGAGAAGCCCTTGCCCTGCCCGTCGTCCGCCCGCAGCAGCGAGATATTGTCCAGCCCCGCTTCGCGCGCCAGCGGCAGCACGTCGGGGGCGGAACGGAACACCACCGGACCGGCCGTGCTCACTTTGGCGAAGCGCCAGGTGCGCTGGCGGCCAAAGCGCTCGCGATCTAGCGACTTGGTCTTGCGGATAAAGGCGATCAGGACATCGCGGTTGGTGTCCGGTGCGGCGATCACGGTCTTGCTGCCATCGAGGCCAGGGAAATTTCCACCGCCGCTGGCGCGGTAATTGTTTGTCGCGACCAGAAAGGACGACGCCTGCACCACTGGCTTGCCGCGATACGCGAGATGGGTGATCCGCTCGCCTACCTTGCGCGTCAGATCGATCTCGAAGCTGATGTCCTTCGAGGTCGGCATATCGAAGTTAAACGCCGGATACGAAGGGTTGATCAGCTCCTGCGGCGCGCTGTTTGCCGGATCGATGGTGTTAAAGCGCGTCGCCGAGCGCTCCAGCCAGGCCTTCAACTCGGCGCCGTTCACCTTGACCGCGTACAGGGTGTTCGGATACAGATACAGATCGGCTGCGTTATTGAGCGCCATCGGCCCGGCCGCCACGTCGGTAAAATCGGCCGCGCCGGCAAAGCCGGTCTTGAACGGCGAGGCCATCGACAGCACCGGCAACCTGGCATACTTCGGCAGGCCCGCCTTGACGGCGCGGCTCACATAGTCCGCCTGGGCGGCGTTCACCACCGCCAGCGCCGAGACATCGCCCACTTCCGCAAAATAGGATGACATGCGGAAGCTGGTCGCACCGACCGGGGTTTTGACGTAGGCGATGGTTGCCTCGTGCTCCGGCGCGATCAGCGCCGCGATGGACGCGTCCGGTGCCGCGTAAGACTTCTCGTCCAGCTTTGCCGCGCGCGCCTCGACCGTGGTTTTGCTCTTGTCAACGCTCCAGCGCTCGCCATCATGGGTCAGGTGCAGGCCGATCACGCCCAGGTGTTTGCCAAACATGTTCGCCATCACAGTCGGCACACCGTTCACCAGGCCCTTGGCCTTGTCGACGCCGGGCAGATTGAATTGGGCGGTCTTGCTGGCGGCATTCGGGAAAATGTCGTGCGAATGCCCGATCAGCATCGCATCGATGCCGGGCACCTTGGCCAGATGCCAGTTACCGTTTTCCATGGTCGGGGAATAGCTGCTGTCGTCCAGCCCACCGTGCGAGATCGCGACAATCAGGTCGGCGCCCTTGGCCTTCATTTCGGGGATATATCTGTTCGCGCTTTCGCGCAAGCCTTCGGTGTAGACCTTCCCGTCCAGCCAGCGCTTGTCCCAGGCCATGATGGTCGGCGGCGTGAAGCCGATGATGCCCACTTTGAGCGTGACCGACATCGGATTGCCGTCCGCGCCCGTGGCGGTGATCTGCTTGTCGATGATGCGGTAAGGCGCAAACAGCGGCTGCTTCGATTTGATGCTGTACACGTTCGACAGCACTTGCGGGAAGGCCGGGCCGGCGCAGCGCGGCTTTTTCGGGTCAACGCCGGCCACATCGAAGCGGTTGCCCGTCACTTGCGACAGATAGGCCAGACCGTAGTTGAATTCATGATTGCCGATGCCGCCGCCGTCGAAGCCGAGCAGGTTCATGGCCTTGTACACGGCCAGCGTCTTGTCGCAGGCCAGTGGCTTGACCAGCGCCTCGTAGTCGGCCAGCGCAGTGCCCTGGATCGTGTCGCCGTTATCGAACAGCAGATTGTTGGGGTACTGCTTGCGTGCTTCGGCGATCAGGGTGGCGGTGCGCTCCAGGCCCAGTGCAGGATCGGCGGCAAGGCGGAAGTACTCGTAGCCCAGGACGTTCGAATGCACGTCGGTCGTTTCAAGCAGGGCGACAACGGCGCTGGAACCTGGGGTGACAGCGGCGCTGGCGGTGGCGCACAGCAGCGCTGCCATGGTAATGCAATATTGATAACGCATAGAGTGGAAGTCGGTCAATGGGCTTGGATGCGCAAATCATAGCGCAGCTCACGCGCAGCCACCACACCGTCCTCGCGCGGGCGCGAGGATGTTTCGGGACTAACAAAAGCACGCACTCTCCCCCCGCCCCTCTGGGGTATAATCGAAGGTTCGATTTAACCAATTCAAGAAGACCGGAACGCCATGGAAGCCGAACGCATCAACGCACTGTCCGCCCTGCTCAACGACCTGACCGAACGTCAGGCCGAACTTCGGAGGTATCTTTGACTTCGATAAAAAGTCAGAGAAGCTCGAACAGGTCAACGAAGAACTAGAAGATCCGACCGTCTGGAACGATCCGAAACGCGCGCAGGATCTCGGCAAGGAGAAAAAAGCGCTGGAAGCGGTCGTCCACACCCTGATCAAGGCCGCCAATGATCTGAACGACGCCAACGACCTGTTCGCAATGGCGCGCGAAGAAAACGACGACGATACGCTCGAAGCGGTTGTCAGCGACGCCGACACCATCAAGGCTGTCATCGAAGGCATGGAATTCCGCCGCATGTTCAGCGGCCAGCTTGACGCCAACAACTGCTTTATCGACATCCAGGCCGGCGCCGGCGGTACCGAAGCCCAGGACTGGGCCTCGATGCTGCTGCGTCAATACCTGCGCTATTGCGAGCGCAAGGGCTTCAAGGTCGAAATCCTGGAGCAGTCCGACGGCGAGGTTGCCGGTATCAAGACCGCCACCCTGAAAGTCGAAGGCGAATACGCCTACGGCCACCTGCGCACCGAAACCGGCGTGCATCGTCTGGTGCGCAAATCGCCGTTCGACTCGGCCAACGGTCGCCACACTTCGTTTACCAGTCTGTTCGTCTACCCTGAGGTCGACGATTCGATCGAGATCGACGTCAACCCGGCCGACATCCGCGTCGACACTTACCGCGCTTCCGGCGCCGGTGGTCAGCACATCAACAAGACCGACTCCGCGGTCCGCATGACGCACGGTCCGACCGGTATCGTGGTGCAGTGCCAGAACGACCGAAGCCAGCACCGCAACCGCGCCGAAGCGATGGAAATGCTCAAAGCGAAGCTGTATGAACACGAACTGCGCAAGCGCATGAGCGAGCAGCAGAAGCTGGAAGACTCCAAGACCGACGTCGGCTGGGGCCACCAGATCCGCTCCTACGTGCTGGACCAGTCGCGCATCAAGGACTTGCGCACCAACTTCGAAACCGGTAACACCAAGGGCGTGCTGGACGGCGACCTGGACGACTTCATTTCGGCCTCGCTCAAGCAAGGCGTATAAGCCATGACCAAGCGCGCATTCATCTTCGACATGGACGGCACGATCGTCGACAACATGTCCTTCCACACGGCGTCCTGGATCACTTTCTTCCAGCGCCGCGGCATGGACATCGATGCCGACGAATTCTTCCGCACCACGGCTGGCCGTCAGGGCAAGGAAATCATCCGCACGCACCTCGGCGACGAGCTGCCGGACGATGAAGTCCATACCCTGAACCTGGAAAAGGAATCGGTCTACCGCGAACTGTACGAGCCGCACCGCAAAACGGTGGACGGTTTCGACGACCTGGTCGTGCAGGCCAAGCTGCGCGGCGTCGCGCTGGCGGTGGCCACGGCCGCGCCGAACGCGAACATCACGTTCACGCTCGACGGCCTGGACCTGCGCCGCCATTTCGACCATGTTGTCGGTGCCGCCGATGTCCCGCGCGGAAAACCGCATCCCGACGTCTTCCTGCTTGCCGCCGAACGCTGCGGCGTCGCGCCTGAGCACTGCATCGTGTTCGAGGATGCGCCGCTGGGCGTGGAAGCGGCGCGCCGCGCCGGCATGCGTTGCGTGGTCCTGACCACCACCCTGCCCGCCACCGCCTTCGCCGAATTCGACAACGTCATCCACATCGCCAGCGATTTCTCGCAGCTGACGATCGACGAGCTGTTCCCTGCATAACCAACAATACGAACCATACCCATCATGACTACGGATAACCAAGACCAAGCCGCCGCTCCAGCCGACGAAAACAAGATCATCGCCGAGCGCCGCGTCAAACTCGCCGCCATCCGCGAACAAGGCATCGCTTTCCCGAACGACTTCCGTCCGCAGCACAAGGCGGCCGAGCTGGTGGAACAGTACGGTGAGAAAACGCGCGAAGAACTCGAAGCGAATGCCGTGCCGGTCGTGATGGCGGGCCGCATGATGCTGCACCGCGAAGCTGGTAAAAAGGCCGTGTTCGCGGTCCTGCAGGATTCGTCCGGTGCACGCGCCGATGGCCGCATCCAGATTTACGTCACGCTCGACACCACTGGCGAGGCGGCCATGGAAGCGCTGCGCACCTATGACCTGGGCGACATCCTGGGCGTGGAAGGCACGCTGTTCAAGACCAAGGTCGAGGAGCTGACCATCAAGGTCACCAAACTGCGCCTGATCTCCAAGGCGCTGCGCCCGCTGCCGGACAAATTCCACGGCCTGGCCGATCAGGAAACCAAGTACCGCCAGCGTTATGTCGACATGATCATGAGCGAAGAGACGCGGCGCACGTTCAAGGCCCGTACCGCCGCCATGTCGTCGATCCGCCGTTTCATGGAAAAGAATGACTTCATGGAAGTCGAAACCCCGATGCTGCACGCGATCCCCGGCGGCGCGGCCGCGAAACCTTTTATTACGCACC
>DASWMN010000237.1:0-5408 GCA_036399735.1 Telluria sp.
CTGCTTGCGCAAAACGCTCTGAACCAGGCCACAGCGCCCGCCCGAGGGTGACAGGGCGGAGCCACGCCGGCGCGGCCCCGTCGTTTTTCTTATAAAATGACGCCATTAATCAATTTACTCACTGAGGCAAGCCATGAGCGACGTACAAACCTGGATCAAGGAAACCGTGACCAGCACCCCCGTGGTGCTGTTCATGAAGGGCACCGCCCAGTTCCCGCAATGCGGCTTTTCCGGCCGTGCCATCCAAATTCTGAAAGCCTGCGGCGTCGACAATATCGCCACCGTCAACGTGCTGGAAGACCCGGAAGTGCGCCAGGGGATCAAGGATTTCTCGAACTGGCCGACCATTCCCCAGCTCTACGTCAAGGGTGAATTTATCGGCGGCTCCGACATCATGAACGAAATGTTCGAATCGGGCGAACTCAAAGCCCTGCTGGATGCCTGATCAGCGTCCGCGGCGGATCATCGTCGCCATCACCGGTGCCACTGGCGCCGTGTATGGCGTGCGTCTGCTGCAGCAATTATCCGGCACGCCCGGCATCGAGACCCACCTTGTGGTGTCCGATGCCGCTGCACTGACCCTGCACCAGGAAGTGGACCTGGCCCGGCGCGACGTCGAGGCCATGGCCCACGTGGTGCACAAGAACCGCGATATCGGCGCGTCGATCGCCAGCGGCTCCTTCCAGTCCGATGGCATGGTCATCGCGCCCTGTTCCATGAAAACGCTGGCGTCGGTGGCCCATGGTCTGTCCGACAACCTGATCGCACGCGCTGCCGATGTGGTGCTCAAGGAGCGCCGCCGGCTGGTGCTGATGGTGCGTGAAACCCCGTTCAACCTGGCGCACCTGCGCAATATGACCCTGGTCACGGAAATGGGTGGGGTGGTGTTTCCGCCGCTGCCAGGCTTTTACCAGCGGCCGGCGAGCATCGAGGAGATGGTGGATCACACGGTGGGCCGCGTGATCGATCTGTTCGGCATCGAGCATGTACTCGCGCCGCGCTGGGCCGGCATGAAAGCGGGCCCGGATGCTTAGGGTGACAGAGGCACCGCCGGCGCAAACACCGGCGCGCTCCGATCACCGCATCCCGTACTAACGTTTTTCAAACTGCCAGGTATCGGCTTTCTTCATTTCTTTCGCTTCTTCGACCATCCTGCGGTGGGCGATCCGCTTGCGCATGACTTCGGCATGCTGGGCGGCAGTCATCGGTGGAACGGTCATCAGATCTTTGAGCTGCGCGGTGTTGCTGTAGTTACTTTTCATAAGACGGTAAAATCCTCGGCCTCGTTACGTAACAATTTGCCAATCCAGCTGGTACGGGTCGACTATAAGCCACTCCGGGCTTTTGCGCTGCACAATATGCAAAATTGCTTTGCGGAATCGATATGCGAATGGGGTATTGTGCACCACATTCGCAGGACCGTATTGATTTAAATTAACGTGAGAATGGATTGTCGATGGTGCGCATACCGGCTAACGGGCGCGACCATGGCAGGACGGGAGCGATGCATCGCGCGATGTCGCCCGCCTGCCAAAAGAGCGGGATTTTCTGTTACTTCTGGTTGTTAATTCTTACCAGCATGCGGATGAATTCGCGCGCAATTTGTCGATGATGTTCGTCCAGGCGCTGCAAATCGGCGATCAATTTCACGTCGGCGGATTCAAAGCGCGACAAACCATTGCCCGATTCGGCATTCTGGGCCACGTTGTCGGCGCCGCCAAAGCGCAGCCATTCAGCAGGCACGCCAAGCCATTGCGCGATCATGCGCAGCTTCTCCTGGGTCGGAATTGCCTCGCCAACGAGCCATTTGCGGGCTGCATGCACCGTAATTGGCCGTCCATCGAAGCGAATGTTAAATTCCCGGGCCAAGCGGGTGGGACTGTCAGGTGAGTAATGGGCGTTCTTCAATGCTTGCTGCAAGCGTTCACTGAAGCTTTCCCGTTCGTTAGATGAATTCATGGGTGGCACTATTTCACGCAACGCCATGAAAGTCAGTCGTTTGACGCATGAGACCAATTGTGACAAGATGCTGTTGGCATGTAACAATTGGACAGCATTTCAAGGGCTGTTCGGTCAGGTTTGCTGCGTGATGCTGCGAAGTTCCAACCCACAGTCTAGGCCCGCCGCGGTCCGCGCCCGGCGCGCACGATTGCGCTGTTTGGCCTAGATCAGATGGAAACGGATGATGCCATCTTCGCCGATAACGCGGCGCAAGATTCCATCGAACCAGAGCTTGTGCAGATGCGCCAGCGCCTCGCCCAAAGCGAAGGTCAGCTGGTGGGTATCGAGCGGACGGCGGAACATGACCGGCACGATGTCGACAGCCGAGACCGGCTGCGTCGCCGCCTGCATCACCTCGGCCAGGCGCGCTGTGTGGTGTTCGCGCAACTGGGCAATCCGGGTATGCAAGCCGCGGAAGGGCTTGCCGTGCGAGGGCAGCACCAGGGTATCGTCCGGCAGATGGGCAAACTTGCTCAGCGAATCGAGATAGAGCTGCAGCGGATTGCCCTCAGGCTCGATCGCAAACACCGACACATTGGTGGAGATGCGTGGCAGGACCATATCCCCGGAAATGAGCACCTTCAGATCGGCGCAATACAGCGACGCGTGTTCCGGAGAATGGCCAAAACCGGTGATCACACGCCAACAATGCGCGCCGACCAGGATCTGCTCGCCGTCCTGCATGCGCGCGTAGGCATGCGGCACGGCCGGCACCAGGGTCGGGTAGTAGCTGCGGCGCTCGCCCATCTTTTCGCGCTGGCCCGGCTCGACCAGGCCGTGGCGCTCGAAATGGGGGATGGCAGCGGTGCCGTCCACGCCCGGCAAGGCAGCCGACATCATGCGCGCAAAGCCGTATTCGCCGGTGGTGGCCCAGAACGGCGCCTGAAAACGGCTGCACAGCCAGTCCGACAGGCCCACGTGGTCCGGGTGGCAATGGGTGGCGATCACGCGCACCAGCGGCTGCCCGTCCAGGGCGCCGGCAAACACTTGCTCCCAGGCGGCCCGGGTGGCGTCCGTGGCCACGCCACAATCGACCGCGCTCCAGCCGGCCCGGCCGTCGACCTGGTCTTGCAGCAGCCACAGATTGATATGGTCGAGCGCGAACGGCAGCGGCATGCGCAGCCAGCCGAGCCCGGGCGCCAGGCTGTGCACCGTGCCGATGGCAGGCAGGGTATCGCCGAGTGGATAATCGAGCTGGGATTCGAGTGGGTTCATACGATCTTTCGTGTTCAGGCGGGCGGCGCACGCTACAATGTGCTTGACGTTGACGTAAACGGAAGCTTACCGGCCAATTCTAAGCCATTCCGGCCGCGTTCCCCCAACCGCCACTTTTTTGCCGCCCATGCGTACTTATACTATCGCCGAACTGGCCCGCGAATTCGATATCACCGCGCGCGCCATCCGTTTCTATGAAGACCAGGGTTTGCTGCATCCGAAGCGCGAGGGGGTGGGCGGGCGCAACCGGGTTTACACGGCACGCGACCGTACCCACCTGAAACTGACGCTGCGCGGCAAGCGGCTCGGGCTGACTTTGTCGGAAATCAAGAGTATCGTCGACATGTACGAGTCGCCCAAGGACACAGTTGCCCAGATGAATAGATTCCTGGGCGTGCTGGCCACCCAACGCGCCACGCTGGAACAGCAGCGCGAAGATATCGAAATGGCACTGGAAGAGATCAGTGCCCATGAAGAAGAATGCCACCGCATGCTGGCCGATTCGGCCGCCAAGGCGAGTGCCAGCTAGTACCGCTTTACGTTTACGTAAACGTCAAACACCAGTATGATTGACGCTTCTAATTCTGACCCCATCGAGGACGACAATGCTGCATCTTCCAGGCCTGACCTTTGACCATGGCGAAGACATCGCCGCGCTGCGCGAAGCAGTGCAACAGTTCGCCGCCGCCGAAATCGCACCGCGTGCCGCCGAAATCGACCGCAGCGACCAGTTCCCGATGGATCTGTGGCGCAAGATGGGCGATCTGGGCGTGCTCGGCATCACCGTCGATGAAGAATACGGCGGCGCGCAGATGGGCTACCTGGCCCACATCGTCGCGATGGAAGAAATTTCCCGTGCCTCGGCCTCGGTCGGCCTGTCGTACGGCGCCCATTCGAACCTGTGCGTGAACCAGATCAAGCGCAACGGCACCGAAGAGCAAAAACGCAAATACCTGCCGAAACTGATTTCTGGCGAACACATTGGCGCGCTCGCCATGTCCGAGCCGAACGCCGGTTCCGACGTGGTCAGCATGAAACTGCGCGCCGATTTCAAAGGCGACCGCTGGGTCTTGAACGGCACCAAGATGTGGATCACCAACGGCCCTGACGCCGACGTGCTGGTGGTGTACGCCAAGAACGACCTCGAAGCCGGCCCGCGCGGCATGACTGCCTTCCTGATCGAAAAGGACTTCAAGGGCTTCTCGATCGCGCAAAAGCTCGACAAGCTCGGCATGCGCGGTTCGCATACCGGCGAACTGGTGTTCCAGGACTGCGAAGTGCCGGCCGAAAACGTGCTGGGCGGCCTGGGCAAGGGCGTCAATGTGCTGATGTCGGGTCTCGACTTCGAACGCACCGTGCTATCGGGCGGTCCGCTCGGCATCATGCAGGCTTGCATGGATGCGGTGGTGCCGTATATCCACGACCGCAAGCAGTTCGGCCAGCCGATTGGCGAATTCCAGCTCATGCAGGGCAAAATCGCCGACATGTACTCGACCATGATGGCTTGCAAAGCCTATGTCTACGCGGTGGGTCAGGCCTGCGACCGCGCCAAGACGCCGGAAGCGATCCGCAACCTGCGCAAGGACGCCGCCGGCGCGATTTTGTACAGTGCGGAAAAAGCCACCTGGATGGCGGGCGAAGCGATCCAGACCCTGGGCGGCAATGGTTACATCAATGAATATCCGGTAGGACGTTTGTGGCGTGACGCGAAGCTCTACGAAATCGGCGCGGGCACGAGTGAGATTCGTCGCATGCTGATCGGCCGTGAGCTGTTTGCCGAGACCAAGTAATTCACCACCTCGTCCCCGGGCCGCGCCCGGGGACGAGGTACGAGAAGCCGAATGACACAAGTTGCATTCCCAAAACTGCTGTCTTCCCAGATCGCGTTCGATATCGCGCGCACGATTCTGGATGGCTTCGACAAGCACTACCGCCTGTTCCGCCAGGCCAGCCAGGCGGCGCGGCGCCATTTCGAGACTGCCGACTGGGCCACCGCGCAGCAAGCCGCGCGCGAACGCATCGATTACTACGACCAGCGCGTGCAGGAATGCGTCCACGTTCTGCAGAACGCATACGACCCGGACGAACTCCTTGACCCCGTCTGGCGCGAAACCAAGCTGCACTACATCGGGCAGCTAGCAGGCCACAAGCAGCCGGAACTGGCCGAGACCTTCTTCAATTCGGTCAGCTGC
>DASWMN010000238.1:0-10655 GCA_036399735.1 Telluria sp.
CAAAGAAGTCGGAGATGGCCATCACGACCAGGGTCGGGGTCGGCAAATCGGCGCCAAAGCTGGCGAACACCTGTTTGAACGCCGGCACCACCCAGATCATGATCACGGCCGTCACAATGAAGGCCACGCCCAGAATCGAGATCGGATACATCAGAGCAGATTTGATCTTGCTCTTCATGGCGATGGTTTTTTCCTTGTAGACCGCCAGACGGGTCAGCAGATCTTCCAGAATACCGGCCTGTTCGCCGGCACCGACCAGGTTACAGAACAGCGGGTCGAAGTAGAGCGGGTACTTGCGGAACGCGTTGTTCAGGCTGGTACCGGTTTCGATGTCGCCGCGCAGGTCCTGGATCAGTTTGGCCATCGATGGATTCGAATGGCCTTTGCTGACGATGTCGAACGATTGCAGCAGCGGCACCCCCGCCTTCATCATGGTGGCGAGCTGGCGCGTGAAGACCGAGATATCCTTGTCGGTAATCTTGCGGCCACTGCGCATGGTCTTTTTCTTGACCTTGGTGACCATCACGCCCTGACGGCGCAAGGTGACGTTGACGATCGCCTCGCCGCCGGCGCGAATTTCGCCGCGCACGATCTTGCCGGTCTTGTCCTTGCCTTCCCAGGCGTAGATGGCTTCCTTGGTGGCGACGGTTTTTGGTGGTGCAGTTGCCATAAATTTCCTATTCGTTGGTACAGCCGAGTACTTCTTCCAGGCTGGTCAGGCCCTGCTTCACTTTCATCAGGCCCGAACGGCGCAGGGATTTCACACCTTCCAGTTCCGACTGGGTGGCAATCTCCATCGAGTTGCCATGAGCGAGAATAATTTTTTCAATGGCCGGGGTGATCGGCATGATCTGATAAATGCCGACCCGGCCCTTGTAACCGCCGCCCAGGCAGCGGTCGCAGCCGACCGGGCCATACGGCTTCCAGCCGCCTTCCAGTTCCTCGGACTTGAAACCGGCGGCCAGCAGAATCTCGCGCGAGGTGTCGAGCGGCTTCTTGCAGGTGCACAGGCGGCGCGCCAGACGCTGGGCGGTGATCATGATGACCGAGGAGGCGATGTTGAACGGCGCCACACCCATGTTCATCAAACGCGTCAGGGTCGACGGCGCATCGTTGGTGTGCAGGGTCGAGAACACCATGTGGCCGGTTTGCGCGGCCTTGATGGCGATGTCGGCTGTTTCCAGATCGCGGATCTCACCGACCATGATGATGTCGGGATCCTGGCGCAGGAAGGATTTCAGGGCCACCGGGAAGGTCAGGCCGGCACGGTCGTTGACGTTCACCTGGTTCACACCCGGCAAGTTGATCTCGGCCGGATCTTCCGCGGTCGAAATGTTAATGCCCGGTTTGTTGATCACGTTCAGGCAGGTGTACAGCGACACGGTCTTGCCGGAACCGGTCGGGCCGGTCACCAGCACCATGCCGTACGGTCGCTGAATCGCGTCGAGCAGCAATTCTTTCTGGTCCGGATCGTAGCCGAGCGCATCGATACCCATCTGGGCCTGGGTCGCGTCCAGAATACGCATCACGGTCTTTTCGCCGAACAGGGTGGGCAGCGTGCTGACCCGGAAGTCGATGGTCTTCACCGGCGACAGCACCAGGCGCATGCGGCCGTCCTGCGGGACGCGCTTTTCGGAAATATCGAGCTTGGCCAGCACCTTGATGCGCGAGACCAGCTTGTCGCGGATCGACACCGGCGGCTGGGCGTGTTCACGCAGCACGCCGTCGACCCGCAGACGGATACGGTAAAACTTTTCAAACGGTTCGAAGTGAATATCGGAGGCGCCCAGATTGATCGCGTCCATCAGGATCTTGTTGAGGAACTTGACGATCGGCGCATCTTCGATCTCGGTCTGGGCCTGGTCGGTCAGCGCGACGGGCCCGGCATCGTCGGCGAAGGTGATGTCCTCCTCGTCGCCGGTCATCATTTCGGTGATGTTCTGCTCGGCCGACTTGCCCAGGTTGCCCAGCCAGGTGAGCAGCACGTCGTGCGCCACGATCACCGGTTCGACCTGCGCTTCGCTCTGGAACTTGATCTGGTCCAGGGCCTGAGTATTGGTCGGGTCCGAGATGGCGACCGACATCTTGTTGCCGCGCTTGGCCAGCGCGATCACGCGCTGCGCCTGCATCAGCTTGTTGTCGATCGCACCCGCCGGCAGCGACTCGGTGCTGAAGCCCGACAGATCCATCAGGGGATAGCCGAAGGTCTCGGCGCAGAACGCCGCCAGCGAGCGCGCGTCCATGGTGCCGCTCGCAATCACCGCGTCGATGAACGGTGTCTTGTCGATCTGCGCCTTCTTTTGCAGCGCGTCAGCCTGCTGGACGTTCAGACGCCCTGCCTGCATCAGCGCGCGCGCCAAGCCGGACATCGGGGTGCCTGAAGCCGCGTTCGGGAGGACTGCTGCCATAGTTGAAAGCGTTTTTAAAAGAGTGTGAAAACGGCAAAGGCGCTGCCCAGCGGTGACCAGAGCAGTGAACTGCCTTGGATCATGCCTCTGAGCATCACATTTGTAAAGGGTTACTCGCAGTAGAAGGGCTCGGTCTGAGGCGTGCTTACCACGTAGTCATAATGTCACGAAATGTTGCATTGTGCAGCTTTGGGCTGCTCAGGCGTGGCGGGATGTTAACGGTCGCTGCAATTTGACAACTTTAATCGCCTGATTCTTGACCTGGATAACCTCGATCACCACGCCGCCGATTTTCAGCGCAATCGGGGCGTCGGGGATCTCCTGCAACTGCTCGAGCATGAGGCCGTTCAGGGTTTTCGGGCCGTCCAGCGGGAAATCGAGGTCCAGCCGCTTGTTGATGTCGCGCAGGGCCGTGCTGCCTTCGAGCAGGCATTCGCCGCGCACATCCCAGTCGAAGGTTTCGCTGCGTGCCGCCCCCGGTACCGAGGTGGTGAATTCACCAATCATTTCCTCGATGATGTCGTCCAGTGTGACCAGACCCTGCACCTCGCCATACTCATCGACGATGATGCCGAGCCGCTCCTTGTTCTCCTGGAAGTACTGGAGCTGGGTAAATACACTGGTGTCCTGCGGAATGTAATACGGGGTGCTCAGGAGATCGCGGAAGTGCTGGACCGTCAGCGCCTCTTCCTCGTTGAGCAGGGCCACGGCATGGCGCACATGCAGGATGCCCAGGATCTGGTTGATCTCGCCTTCGTACACCGGCAGCTTGTTGTGATAACAGGTGGTCAGCTGGCGCTTGATCTCTTCTACCGGCACGGCCAGGTTGAGCGCTTCAATCTGGGCGCGCGGGGTCATGATGTCGTCGACCTTGGTGGTTTCCAGATCGAACAGATTTAGCAGGATGCTCTTGTGCTTTTGCGGAATGAAATTGCCGCCTTCGAGCACGATGGCGCGCAATTCCTCGGGCGAAACACGGTGCTGCTGGGCCGCGTTGGCCGGGCGCACGCGCAGCACCATCAGCACCACCCGCACGAACAGATTGACGAACCAGATCAGCGGTGCGCCGATGGCCATCAAAGGCTTGAGCAGGGTACTGGCGCCCAGTGACAGGTTTTCCGGGTAGCTGGCGCCGATGAACTTGGGGGTGATCTCGCCGAACACGATCAGCACGAAGGCCATGACCGCGATCGCGGTAAAGATGGCGCTGTAGTCGAGCCCGAAAAACGAGATGGCGATCGCGGTGGCGGCGGCGGTGGCCAGCGCGTTGACCAGGGTATTGGCGATCAGGATCAGCGACAGCAGGCGGTCAGTGCGCTCGAGCAGCCACAAGGTGGTGGCTGCGCTGCGCAAACCCCGTTTGGCCAGGCTGCGCAGACGATAGCGGTTGGCCGCCATCAGCGCCGTTTCCGCCATCGCGAAAAAGGCCGAACAAAAAATCAGGAAGATGAGTGCGGCGACAAGCACCCAGAGTGGTACGGTATCCAAGGCTCACCGTAGAGAAACTTGCATGGGCAGCGCCAACCCGGCAGCCGCAGAGTGATGGATTTTAAGGCAAGGGCAGGCGCAGTGCAAGTTTGACCACGCGCGCACCGGAACGTAGCCAGCCTCAGCCATTCCACCAGTGCGAGGTTTCGCCCATGGCCGGCAAACGCGCCTGCGCCGCCTTGTGGATGATCCCGGCCGCAAGGGCCTGGTCGGCGTCGTAAATGCGCGCATTGCCCACCAGATTGCTGCGGATATCGTCCCTGACCCCGGCGCCGGCGGTGGCTTCTTCGAAGATGCGCGCATAGCGCTCGGCATCGAAATCGAGGCAGTCGCGCCATTCGCTCACGCGCGAATGGTCGGCTGCCACCAGCGCGCCGAAGCCCCAGTGCAGGGGATGGACCAGGAAGCGCGTGCCCGGACAGGCGTAGCGCGTGGCCCCGGCCAGAAAGATCACCACGCCCACCGATTCGACACTGCCGACGTTGTAGGTGGTCAGGGGAATCGGCAGCGATTTGAGGAAGAAGTAGAGCGCGAAGCCGGCTGTCATGTTGCCGCCCTCGGTCGACATATGCAGTTCGATCTCGCTGGCGCCGCTCTGCACGGCTTGCAGGCACAGATTGCGCACGGTGCAGGCCGATCCGTGGTTGATCGGTCCGATGAAATGAACGATGTGCAAAGACATTTTTTCTCCCGGGACATCTACCAGGAAAGCATAGCAAGGTTTTCGATTTTGCCCAGTTCTGCTGCGCTCTTCGTCTTCAGCTGCCGCGGTAAGTCGAGTACGACCAGGGTGTGACCACTAGCGGCACATGGTAATTTTGCTCGGGTGCGGCAATGCCGAAGGCGATCGTGACGCGGTCGACAAAGCGCGGTTCTGGCAAGGCCACGCCCTGGGCGGCAAAATAGTCGCCTGCCGCGAACACCAGTTCGTAACGGCCGGCGCGCATGGTGTCGCCTTCGAGCAGGGGCTCGCTGCAGCGGCCGTCCGCATTGGTCACGGCGCGGGCGACTAGGGTGCGCGCGCTGCCTTCGAGCAGGTACAGTTCGACGGCAACACCGGCCCCGGGCTTGCCTTGCGTCGTGTCGAGCACGTGGGTACTGAGTTTTCCCATGATGTTCCTATATGGCTGAGGTGATCTGACTATGGTGGGAATCATATACTGTTGTGCGCCGGTCAATATATGATGGCCGATATACCTGATCCCTACTGCCCATGACCACTTACGATAATTATCCGCGTGACCTGATCGGCTACGGCCGCACCCCTGTGCATCCCCAGTGGCCGGGCCAGGCCCGCGTGGCGCTGCAGTTTGTCCTGAATTACGAAGAGGGCGGTGAAAACAATGTGCTGCACGGTGATCCGGCTTCGGAGACATTCTTATCCGAAATCATCGGGGCGCAAGCTTTCCCGGCGCGCCACATGAGCATGGAGTCACTGTACGAATACGGTTCGCGTGCCGGTCTGTGGCGTTTGCTGCGCATGTTTGAAGAGCGCAAGCTGCCGCTCACCGTATTCGGCGTGTCCATGGCGCTCAAGCGCAACCCGGAGGCCGTGGCCGCTTTCCAGCAGCTCGGGCACGAGATTGCCTGTCATGGCTTGAAATGGATCTCGTACCAGAATGTGGATGAAGCCACCGAACGCGCCCATATGGCCGAGGCCGTGCAGATCATGCGCGAGCTGACCGGCAGCGCCCCTGCAGGCTGGTATACCGGGCGCGATTCGCCCAACACGCGCCGCCTGGTAGTCGAGCATGGCGGCTTTGAATACGATGCCGACCATTATGGCGACGACTTGCCGTTCTGGCAGCCGGTGGCGCATGCCGGCGGCGTGACGCCGCAACTGATCGTGCCTTACACGCTGGACACCAACGACATGCGCTTTGCGGCCATGCAGGGCTTCAATTCCGGCACCCAGTTCTTCGACTATCTGAAGGATGCCTTTGACGTGCTGTACGCCGAGGGTGACCCGGACGGCCTGAACCAGCCGAAGATGCTGTCGGTGGGGCTGCATTGCCGCATTGTCGGCCGGCCGGCGCGGGCGGCGGCGCTGGCGCGTTTTCTCGACTACGTGCAAAGCCACGACAAGGTGTGGATCACGCGGCGCATCGACATCGCGCGCCACTGGCGCGCCACGCACCCGCATTCCCATGGGGGTGCTACCTAGGCGTGTGTTAACATCCGGTCCACCTCTTTCTGGCCGGTTTGCCTATGTCGTCCATTGTTGGTCACGCCAGTGCGGGCGTCGCTGTCTACCTTTGCCGGGCCCGGCTGACGGATGCGCGCGCCGCTGCCGGATTGCCGCTGCTGGTCCTGCTGGCGATCGCGCCCGACTTCGACTATCTGGCATATTGGTTGTTTCATCTCGATTTTCAGCCGCGCTTTACCCATTCGCTGGCTTTTTGCCTGGCGCTCAGTGTGCTGGCGTGGGGGCTGACGACGCCGGCGCGGCGCGCCGCGCCGGCGTTTCCAGGTTTGCTCGCCTGCGCCATCGGCGCCTGCTCGCATGTACTGCTGGACCTGCTGGTCGGCGTCCATCCGGTGCCGGTGCTGTGGCCCTTGCCGTTGCCGGAATGGAGCGCGCCATTCGGAATCTTGCCCAGCGCCGGCCGCATGCGCCTGACCAATCTCTATTTCTGGCGCAATCTGCTGATCGAATGCGGGGTACTGCTGCCGCTGTACGCCTTGCTGGTGGCGCTGATGCGCGACGTGCCAGTGCGGCGCCTGGGGCGCCATGCTCTTCTGCTCGGTCCGCTCTGGGCGGCGTTCCTGGTCTGGTCGCTGCGGGTACATGGATAAACCGGACGCTTCACGGTTTATGGCAAAACGCTGATATCGGAAATACGAGATCCGATATATGTTGAGGTCCGCCCGGTGTTAACCTAGTACACTGGGATAAAGCCGAGGCAAGAATGTCAACACCGATCCGTTTCTACTATCAGGGCGCCGTGCGCGAAGTGAGCAATGCCGCGCCGACCCAGACCATTTTGCAGCACCTGCGCGACGATCTGCACTGCACCGGCACCAAGGAAGGCTGTGCCGAGGGCGACTGCGGTGCCTGCACGGTGGTGATCGGCACGCTCAAGGATGGCCAGGTCGAGATGAAAGCGGTCAATTCCTGCATCCAGCTCACCCCTACGCTGGACGGCAAAGCCCTGTTTTCCGTGGAAGACCTGCAGCAGAGCGATGGCGCCCTGCATCCGGTCCAGCAGGCGATGGTCGAATGCCATGGTTCCCAATGCGGCTTCTGCACGCCCGGCTTCGTGATGTCCTTGTGGGGCATGTACCTGAAACAGGATGGCGCCAAGCCGAGCCGCTGCCAGGTGGACGATGCCTTGTCCGGCAATCTGTGCCGCTGCACCGGCTACCGCCCGATTATCGACGCGGCCATGCGCATGGGCGAACTGCCCAGGGTCGATTTCGACCGCGCCGCGCTGGCCGACCAGTTGGCCCCATTGCAGCGCGAGGCCATGAGCGTCTACAGCGCAGGCGGGCGCAGCTTCCTCGCGCCGCGCACACTCGATGAACTGGTGCAGGCGCGCGCCGCCCATCCCGCCGCCACGCTGCTGGCCGGCTCCACCGACATTGGCCTGTGGGTCACCAAGCAGATGCGCGATCTGGGCGACATCATCTATCTGGGCCATGTCGACGCGCTGCGCAATGTAACCGAGACGGGCGGCATGATCGAGATCGGCGCCGGCGTCACGCTGGAAGACGCCTACCGCGCCATCTGCAAGCACTACCCGGCACAACTGTCCGAGATGTGGCAGCGCTTTGCCTCGCTGCCGATCCGTAACGCTGGCACCCTGGGCGGCAACGTCGCCAACGGCTCGCCGATTGGCGATTCGATGCCCTGGCTGATCGCGCTGGGCAGCGAAGTGGTACTGCGCTCGCCGGCCGGTGAACGGGTGCTGGCGCTGGAAGACCTGTATCTCGGTTATCAGAAAAAGGATCTGCACCCGGATGAATTTGTGAAGGCGGTACGCGTGCCGCTGCCGCGTGCCGGCGTCCAATTCCGCACTTACAAGCTGGCCAAGCGCTTTGACCAGGACATCTCGGCCGTGTGCGCTGCGTTTGCCTGCCGCTTCGACGGCGACACCGTGGTCGAAGCGCGCATCGCCTTTGGCGGCATGGCGGCAACGCCGAAACGCGCTGCCGCGGCCGAGGCGCTGCTGGTCGGTAAGCCCTGGAATGAAGCGACGGTAAGCGCCGCCATGGCCGCCATGGCGCAGGACTACGCGCCGCTGTCGGACATGCGCGCATCCAGCACCTACCGCATGAAGGCCGCGCAAAATCTGCTGCGCCGCTACTGGTTCGAGACGCGCCTAATCGCGCCGCTGGCGAACGCCGACGTCAACGCTTTCGCTGTGCGCGCCTGAGGAGAACACCATGAACGATACAGCCGCACCAGCAATCAAGGCAGCCGCGTGGACCGGCGTCGGTCTCGCGCGCCCGCACGAATCGGCCGAATTGCACGTACTCGGCCAGGCCACCTATACCGACGACATCCCTGAAGTGCAGGGCACCCTGCATGCCGCGCTCGGTCTGTCATCCAAGGCACACGCCAACATCACCGCCATCGATCTGGCGGCCGTGAAGGCCAGCCGCGGTGTGGTCGCCGTGCTCACCGTGCAGGATATCCCCGGCACCAACGATTGCGGTCCGATCATCCATGACGACCCGATCCTGGCCGATGGCCTGGTCATGTACGTCGGCCAGCCAGTGTTCATCGTGGTCGCCGACACGCACGACAATGCGCGCCGCGCTGCCCGGCTGGGCAACATCACTTACGAAGAACTGCCGGCCATCCTGACGCCGCAGGCGGCCCGCGCTGCCCAGTCCTATGTACTGCCGCCGATGCGCTTGCAGCGCGGCGACTACCAGGCCGCGTTTGAAACTGCGCCGCATTCGGTCAAGGGCGAACTGTATGTGGGCGGCCAGGAGCAGTTCTACCTGGAAGGCCAGATCTCGTACGCGATTCCCAAGGAAGACAAGGGAATGCTGGTGCTGTGCTCGACCCAGCACCCGAGCGAAATGCAGCACGTGGTGGCGCATGCGCTGGGGGTGCACTCGCATAATATCGTGGTGGAGTGCCGCCGCATGGGTGGCGGCTTCGGTGGCAAGGAATCGCAGTCCGCCATGTGGGCGGCCGCGTCGGCCATTGCTGCAGCCAAGGTAAAGCGGCCGGTCAAGCTGCGCGCCGACCGCGATGACGACATGCTTGTCACCGGCAAGCGCCACTGTTTCCATTACGAATACGAAGTCGGCTACGACGACAGCGGCAAGATCATCGCCGCCAAGGTCGACATGGTCACCCGCGCCGGCTATTCGGCTGACTTGTCGGGCCCCGTGGCCACGCGCGCGGTCTGCCACTTCGACAATACCTATTATTTGTCGGACGTCGATATCCGCGCCGCCTGCGGCAAGACCAATACCCAATCCAATACCGCCTTCCGCGGCTTTGGCGGGCCGCAGGGCGCCATCGCGATTGAATACATCATCGACGAAATCGCGCGCAAGCTGGGCCAGGATGCGCTTGATATCCGGCGCCGCAATTTTTACGGCCGCGACAGCGACAACGTCACGCCTTACGGCCAGGTGATTGTCGACAACGTGATCCATGAATTGTCGGCCGAGCTGGAGCAGAGCAGCGACTACCGCGCGCGTCGCGCCGCCATCGACGCCTACAACCTGGTCAGTCCGGTGCTGAAAAAAGGCCTGGCGCTCACGCCCGTCAAGTTCGGCATTGCCTTCAACGTCACCCACCTGAACCAGGCCGGCGCGCTGGTGCACGTGTACGTGGACGGCTCGATCCTGGTCAACCATGGCGGCACTGAAATGGGGCAGGGCATCAACACCAAGGTCATGCAGGTGGTCGCGCACGAACTGGGGGTGGACATGGCGCATGTGCGTGCCACCGCCACCGATACCAGCAAGGTCGCCAATACCTCGGCCACGGCCGCCTCCACGGGTGCAGACTTGAATGGCAAGGCTGCGCAGGATGCGGCGCGCCAGATTCGCGCGCGTCTGGCTGCCTACGCGGTCAAACTGTATGGCGGTGACGAGAAAGACGTGCTGTTTGCCGCCGACACCGTGCACGTGAATGGCCATGAAGTGCCGTTCCCGGTCCTGGTGCAAAAAGCTTACCTGGCGCGCGTGCAGCTGTGGTCGGACGGCTTTTATGCCACCCCGCACCTGCACTGGGATCCAAAAACCATGAGTGGCCATCCGTTCTCCTACTACGCCTATGGCGCTGCCGTGGCGGAAGTCGTGGTCGATACCCTCACCGGCGAATGGAAGCTGCTGCGCGCCGACGCGCTCTACGACGCCGGCAAGTCGCTCAACCCGGCCATCGATATCGGCCAGGTGGAAGGCGCCTTCATCCAGGGCATGGGCTGGCTCACCACCGAGGAACTCTGGTGGAACCCGGGCGGCAAGCTGATGACGCACGCACCCTCGACCTACAAAATTCCGGGCGTGTCGGACTGCCCGCAGGACTTCCGCGTGCGCCTGTTCGAGAACCGCAACGTCGAGGATTCGATCCACCGTTCGAAGGCCGTGGGCGAGCCGCCGCTGCTGCTGCCGTTCTCGGTGTTCTTCGCCATCCGCGATGCGGTGTCCGCTGCGGGTGGGCATCGCACCCAGCCGCCGCTGCAGGCACCTGCCACCAGCGAGGCCATCCTGCGCTCGCTCCATGCCGTGCAAGGCCTGCCGACGATAGGCCTTGCGCCGGGCACGCGAGTGACCTGAACTCAGTCGAGC